>JBJMJS010000020.1:0-6936 GCA_045806225.1 Gaiellaceae bacterium | reverse complement strand
GACTACGGCTACTGGTTCGAGAACCGCCTCCGTGAGCGGTTCGAGCTCGAAGGGGTGCCGGTGTCGATCGACTTCGTCCGCCGTTCGTGACGCGCGACGTCAAAAGGTGTCAGATCCAGAGGGTCTGACCCTTGAGCGACGCGCACGGTGAGATTCTAGGTCCGTGAAGATCACGGTCGTCGGCGGCGGGACGTGGGGGACAGCCTTCTCGTCACTGCTCCATGAGCGGGGACACACAGTGACGTTGGCGTGCCGCGACGGCGCGCAGGCGCGCGAGATCACCGCGACCGGACGCAACCCGCGCTATCTGACGAACGTCGACCTGCGCGGCGTCGACGCGGTGGCGATGGCGCACGCGCCGTATGACGTCGACGTCGTCGTGCTCGCCGTTCCCAGCCGCACGTTCGCGGAGGTTGCCTGGTCGCTGCCGGGGACGGCGCCGGTGCTCAGTCTGACGAAGGGCCTCGACCCGGCGACCGGCGAGCGCCTGTCGACCCGCGTGCGCGGTCGCCCGGTCGCCGTCCTGTCAGGGCCGAACATGGCGGAGGAGCTCGCCGACGGACTTCCCTCCGCCGCGGTGATCGCGAGCGAGGACCGCGCGCTCGCGGACGAGCTCCAGCACGCGATCAACTCGACCGTCTTCCGCGTGTACGTGAACGACGATCTCGTCGGCGTCGAGCTCTGCGCGGCCGCGAAAAACGTGATCGCGCTCGCGGCGGGCGGCGTCGACGGCCTCGGGCTCGGGGACAACGCCAAGGCGAGCCTGATCACGCGCGGCCTCGTCGAGATGGCGCGCCTCGGCGAGGCCTGCGGCGCCCAGCCGGAGACGTTCTCAGGGCTCGCCGGCATGGGCGACCTGATCGTGACCTGCTTCTCGGGCTACGGCCGCAACCGGAAGGCGGGCGAGCTGATTGCGCGCGGGCGCACGGCGGACGAGGCAGCGGCGGAGATCGGCCAGGTCGTCGAGGGGCTGACGACAGCGCCGGTGCTCCGCGACCTCTCCCACAGGGTCGGCGTCGAGCTCCCGATCACGGAAGGCGTCTGCAGCGTGCTCGAGGGCGAAGATCTGCAGGGTCTGCTCGGCAGGCTGATGGGCCGCCGGCCGACGGAGGAGTGAGGGCTACCATGAAAGGGATGCGCTTCTTTGCCGCCGCCGCTTTCGCGGCCCTCGCCCTCGTCGCCGCCGGCTGCGGTGCGTCGGTGTCGAGTGTCGCGTCCGGCGCTGCGTCGGGCACAGGAGCCGCGAATCTCGTCCCGGCGGACGCCGACGCATTCGCCGCCGTCAACACCGACCTCGGCTCCGACCAGTGGCAACGCGTCGACGCGCTGACGAAGGATTTCCCGGCGCACGCGAAGCTCCTCGACCAGATCACGAGCGAGCTGCAGAAGCACGGCCTGACATGGAAGGACGACGTCGAGCCGGCGCTCGGCCCGGAGGCCGACGTCGCGCTCCTCGGCAAGGACGACGTCGTCTTCACGAAGCCCGACGACAAGGACAAGCTGCGCACGCTCGCGGAGAAGCTCAGCACGAGCGACGAGCACTACACCGTCGAGGAAATCGGCGGCTGGTCGGTCGTCGCCGACGCGCAGGATGTGTTCGCGCGCGTGCGGGCCGCCGAGAACGGGCAGTCGCTCGCGGACGCCGACACCTTTTCAGCGGCGTGGGCGCAGCTCGGCGCCGACGCGCTCGTCCGCGCGTACGCGACGGGGAACGCGGCCGCGTCGATGCCGCGGATCGTGAAGCCGGGCGACAAGGTCCAGTGGCTGACGGCACGCGTCTGGGCAGACGGCGACGCGCTGCGCGCCGAGCTGACGGCGAAGCCGTCGGGCGCCCTGCCTGCGACGACGACGCAGCCGCTCCTTCGCGACGTCCCTTCCGGTGCTGCGCTCGCGGTCGCGTTCCACGGCAGCGCCGACCTCGCGCAGAAGCTGTCGGCCGCCGCGCCGAAAGCTGCGGGCGGGGGCTTCCCACTTGTCGGCGACCTCGCAACGCTCGCGAACTCGGACGGCGTCCTGTACGCGCGTTCTGCCGGCTTGCTGCCCGAGGTTGCGCTCGAGCTCTCGCCGAAGAATCCGCAGAAGGCACTCACGACGGCGCGCGGCGCGCTCGGCAAGCTCGGCGGCTCGCTCGGGCCGGTCCCGCTCACGGCCCAGCTCTCGAACGGCAAGGTCGTGGTCTCGGACGGCCCTTCCGCAGTGGCGGCGCTCCGGAGCGGCCCGAAGCTGACCGGCGACGCGGCGTACAAGGACGCGGTGAAATCCGCCGGCGTCCCTGCGCGGACGTCATTCCTCGTCTACGCCGACGTGACGCAGCTCGCGCCGTTCGTTCAGGTCCTCGCGGGTGCGCTCGGCGGCACGACGGGTCAGCCCGACCCGGCGCTCGGCGAGAACCTCACCCATCTGGGCACGGTCGTCGCCTGGGCGACGACCGGCGGCGGCCTCGTCCGCCTCGGCGCCTGGCTCCAGCCGCGCTGACGTCAACCGTTTCCGGGGTCGAGGTAGCGGGTACGACGGCCGATACAGGGGGCTATGAGGATCGCCTGGATCACAGCGATCGTGCCGCTCGCGCTGCTGGCAGCCGGCTGCGGAGGCACTGAAGGCGCCGGCACCGGTGCAAGCGACCTGGTCCCTGCGACCGCCCCGGCGTACGTCGCGCTCGACACGAACCCGGATTCCGACCAGTGGAAGAAGGTCGAGGCGCTGGCGAGCCACTTCCCGGACAAGGCGAAGGGCGAGCAGGACCTCAAGGACAGCTTCAGGAAGGACAGCGGCATCGACTGGGACCGCGATCTGAAGCCCGCGCTCGGCGACGAGGTCGACCTCGTCTGGCTCGACTTCAAGGGCGACGGCGACCACTTCGTCGCGCTTACGCAGCCGCGCGACGCGAAGAAGTTCGACGCATTCGCGAAGAAGGCAACGGCGCACGATCCCTCGAACCCGGTGCTCCACGACTCGTTCAAGGGCTGGGAGGTCGTGTCGGACAAGCAGGCGAACATCGATCGCTTCGAGCGCGAGAGCTCTTCGGCCGCCGACACGTTGACCAACCAGCCGGCGTTCGAGCACGCGATGGACACGCTCGGCCCCGACTCGATCATGCGCGCGTTCGTCGACGGCTCGACGATCATGCGGCTCGTCAACGAAGGCGCGGGGCCGGGTGAGCGTCCGTTCATCAAGAAGATCGGGACGCTCGACTGGATCGCCGCGCGTGTCGGAGCGAAGGACGACGGCGTCGCGTCCGACACGATCGTGCACGGCACGCCCGGACAGCTGTTCAAGGGCGCACCGCACGGCGGCGCGTTCACGCCGACGCTGACGAAGACCGTGCCGCAGGACGCACTCGCCTACTGGACGTTCCACGGCACGAAGAACATGCTGTCCGGCCTGCAGAACAACCCGGTGCTCGCGACACCCGAGCTCCGGCAGTTCTCGGGCGTGCTCAAGTCGGTCGGAAGCCTGCTGCAGGGCGAGAACGCGCTCTACGTCCGCGCCCCGGCGAGCGGCCGCATCCCGGAGGTGACGCTCGTCGCGTCCCCGGGCGGGGGCGTCGACGGCGCCGCTGTGCTCGATCGGCTGCTCACGCGCTTCGCCGGCCAGATCGGGACGCGGCCGAAGCGGACCTCGATCGCCGGAACGCACTCGCGGACGCTCGGCTTCGGTCCGGCCTCGCTGCACTACGCGAATGTGAACGGCCGGCTGGTCCTCACGGACCTGCCTCAGGGCTTGCAGGGCGTGCAGCATCCCGGCACCGCGCTCGCGCAGGGCGGCGAGTTCAAGGACGCGAAGACGAGCGCGGGAATGCCCGACAAGACGCAGGGCTTCGTCTACATCAACATCCACAGCACGGTCCCCGCGGTCGAGCGCCTGTCGCACGCAAAGCTGCCCTCACAGGTCTCGCGGAACCTGAAGCCGTTGCGCTCCGCGATGGAGTACGCCGTGTCCCGCTCGCACGAGATGGAGATCTCCGCCTTCCTCCGGATCAAGTAGGTAGCCTTCCGGGCCGTGCCAGCCCGGGAGTTCCTGTTCACCTCCGAATCCGTCACGGAGGGTCATCCGGACAAGATCGCCGACCAGGTCTCGGACACCGTCCTCGACGCCGTGTTGCGCGACGACCCATACGCGCGGTGCGCGTGCGAGACGCTGATCACGACCGGCCTCGTCGTCGTCGCCGGCGAGATCTCGACGGAGATCTACGTCGACATCCCGAAGCTCGTCCGCGAGCGGATCTCGGAGATCGGCTACACGCACTCCGAGTGGGGCTTCGACGCGACGACGTGCGGCGTCGTCGTCGCGCTCGACGAGCAGTCGCCGGACATTGCGCAGGGTGTGGACGCGTCCTACGAGGTGCAGCACGACCCGGGCGACGACGACCCGCTCGACCGCGTCGGCGCCGGTGACCAGGGGATGATGTTCGGGTACGCGACGAACGAGACGAAGGAGCTGATGCCGCTCCCGATCATGCTCGCGCACAAGATCTGCAAACGGCTCGCGGAGGTGCGGAAGGCGGGCGAGCTGCCGTACCTGCGACCCGACGGCAAGGCGCAGGTGACCGTCCGCTACGAGGTCGACGACGACGGGCACGAGCGGCCCGTCGAGATCGAGCGCGTGCTCGTCTCGACGCAGCATTCCGACGGCATCTCGTCGGAGGACCTGATCAAGCCGGACATCGTCGAGCGTGTCCTGAAGCCGATTCTTCCGGCCGACCTGTACGACGCGAAGCGGCTGATGGACGACCGCGACTTCGTCTACGTGAACCCGACCGGGAAGTTCGTGATCGGCGGGCCGATGGGCGACACCGGACTGACGGGGCGCAAGATCATCGTCGACACGTACGGCGGCTCCGCGCGCCACGGCGGCGGCGCGTTCTCCGGCAAGGATCCGACGAAGGTCGACCGGTCCGCGGCCTACGCCGCCCGGTACGTGGCGAAGAACGTCGTCGCCGCCGGCCTCGCCGACCGCGCCGAGGTCAACGTCGCGTATGCGATCGGTGTCGCGCGGCCCGTCTCAGTCGCCGTGCGCACGTTCGGCACCGAGAAGCTGCCGGTCCGCGAGATCGAGTCGCTCGTGCGCGACCATTTCGATCTCCGGCCCGCGGCGATCCTGCGCGACCTCGAGCTGCAACGCCCGATCTACGCGAAGACTGCCGCCTACGGGCACTTCGGCCGCGACGACCGCGATTTCACGTGGGAGCGCACCGACAAGGCTGAAGCTCTTCGCGCCGCCGCAGGCGTCGGCGCCGCCGCCGCGCACGCGTAGCCGCCTCTGCAGCGTTTCTCTAGGCGCGACGCGGTCTAGCTCGAGATCCGCGTACGAGCCGCCTCGGCAGGGCGCCTGCTCAGCCCGGCGACGGCCGCCGCGATGCGCGCCGCGTTCGCGCTGCCGACCGGTGCGAGGAGGTACCAGCCGCTCATCGGCATTCGTACGCCGATCCAGCCCTCACGCCTCGAGCCGTCGAGGATACGTCCCTCGCCGACGACGACCCAGCGGAGGCCCAGCCGACGGGCCGCGTGCAACGGAGCGTCCGCCGGCAACTTGACGAGACGGCGGCTCAGGTGTGACCCGTAGAGCGGGTAGTCCCATTCGTCGTCGCCGAGGACGTATCCGACCGACGCGTCCTGCGGGATTGCGCGGTCGACGAGCCTGAGCGTCGGCCCCATCAACGGCTCGGAGACCGCCTGTGCGTCTGCGCGGCTCAATCGCCACACCGTCGGCGTGCCGTCGCGGCCGACCGGCTTCTTGTCGTTGTGGAGGAAGGTCAGGGCAAGGAAGGCGATGCCGGCGGCCGCGAACCCCGCGCTGACCACGCGAAAGGCGTATGCCCGGGCGACGAGCGGTGCGGCGAGCACGACCGGGATCAACATGAACCGGCCGATCCACGCGTTGTAGCGGTAGGCGAGCGCGATCTCGAGCGCGTACAGCGGCAGCGCCAACCCGAGCAGGCCGCGAACCCGCGAGGTCCGGCGAAGCAGCCACGCTCCCGCAAAGCCGAAGCCGATCGGCAGCAGCAGGAGCGCGCCGAGCGGCCCGAAGTACGAGTAGTCCTCGTTCGCTCTCACGTTCGGCAGGAAGTAGAACGGCGTCGTCGTCGATTCGAGCGGCTCCGCCGGGATGTGCAGCGCGTCGAACGCGGCGATGCCGCTGTTCTGAATCGTCACCCGAATGCGGATGTCCGCATTCCAGCCGGACAGATCCGCGAAGCGATAGAACGTTCGCGCAACGGTCGACACGGTCCCGCTCACCGTCTGCTTCGGCTGAAATCGCTGTGTCGCGGACGGATCGCCGGCGACCCGGTGCGTGTGGACCTCGTTGAGCACGAAGAAGACGGACCCGAAGAGGGTGAACGCAACGGCCGTGGCCGCCGCGAGCGCGGCGAGGCGGCGCGGCGAGAGAACCGCGATCGCGAGGAGCGCGAGGAGCGGGAGCGCGAATACGGCCGTCAGCTTCGTGCCGAGCGCCAGGCCGACCGCGAGTCCCGCGAACGCGAGTTCGGCGCGCCTGCGACCGAGGATGAAGTAGGCGGCGCTCGCAACGAGCGCGGCCGTGATCAGGTCGTTCTGCGTCGTCGTCGCCTGGAGCGCGACCTCGCTGAGCGTCGCGACGATGCCCGCCGCAAACGCCGCCGCCGCCCTGTCGAAGCCGCTACGCCGCGCGATCCCGAAGACCGCGACGAGGCTCACGAGCTCCGCCAGCAGTTGCGGCAGTGCCGCCGCCGTATCGCGCGCGAGGAAGACGAACGTGTAGAGGATCTGCAGCTCCGCGTTGCCAGGGTCGGCGTTCTGGCGTTCCGTGTGTGCGGGCACGTAGCCGAGCGAGTGCTGTTGGAACCATGCCGCTGCGCGCGACAGGTGGTACGTCATCGAGTCGTAGTTGTTCGGCACGGTATGGAGCACGAGGAACGTCTCGAAGCCGATCGCCGCGACGACCGCAATGAGCAGCGCG
>JBJMJS010000019.1:0-19542 GCA_045806225.1 Gaiellaceae bacterium | reverse complement strand
TCGATCTTCACGGAGGTGATGCGCGGAGCGTTCTGCGAGAGCTCGGAGCGCGACTCCGGGATCACGTCGAGCATGGTGTCGAGGATCGCGTTGCGAGCCCGGTTCGCCTGCTCGAGCGCCGACTGCATGATCTCGCGCGTGACACCCGTGATCTTGATGTCCATCTGGAGTGCGGTGATCCCGTTCTCCGTGCCGGCGACCTTGAAGTCCATGTCGCCGAGATGGTCCTCGGCACCCTGGATGTCGGTGAGGATGACGTAGTCGTCGCCTTCCTTGACGAGGCCCATCGCGATGCCCGACACCGGTGCCTTGATCGGCACGCCCGCATCCATCAGCGCGAGCGTGGAGCCGCACACCGATCCCATCGACGACGAGCCGTTCGACTCGAGCGTCTCGGACACGATCCGGATCGTGTAGGGGAACTGATCCGCGGTCGGGATCATCGCCTCGAGCGCGCGCTGCGCGAGCGCCCCGTGACCGATGTCCCGCCGCTTCGGGCCGCGCATGAATCCGGTCTCCCCCACCGAGTAGGGCGGGAAGTTGTAGTGGTGCATGTAGCGGCGATCCGTCTCGAGCGACAGATCGTCGATCCGCTGCCCTTCCTTCGCCGTGCCGAGCGTCAGCAGCGACATGATCTGGGTCTGCCCACGGGTGAAGAGGCCCGAGCCGTGTGTCCGGGGTGAGACACCGACCTCGCACGCGATCGGCCGGATCTCCTCCGGGCTGCGCCCGTCGGGCCGGTTCTTGTCGACCGCGATCTTCCGGCGGACGAGCTCCTTGTAGATCGCCTCGGCCGCCTTCTTGACATAGCTCCGGGTGATCGAGTCCTTCGTCGTCGCGGCCTCGCCGTCACCGACGGCAGGGCCGACCGGAAACGGCAGCTGAACGGTCTCGAGGATCCGGTCGAAGAGGAGCTGCCGCTTCGCGGACTTCAGCTCCTTCGAATCCTGCTCGGCGTCCGTCAGCGCCCGCAACTCCGACTCGAACTGCTCGCGGACGGCAGCCTGCACCGCCTCGAACCGTGCCTGCTCGAGCACCGTCGCGAGGCTCATCTTGCGCTGCGTCTGCAGCAGCACGTCGTCCTCGGTCGAGTCCATGCTCAGCGCAGGCAGGAGCTCCTCGACGACCGCGTCCGCGGCGCGGAGACCCTCGGCGCGGATCCGGTCGCGAATGGCGGTTCCATGCTCCTGCTCGATCTGCTCGGTGACCGAGCCGTCGAGCCACTTCGACTTGCCGACCTGCCGCTGCAGGTCGAGCTGCGCCTCGCACAGCTTCTTGATCTCGGCGTGCGCGAGATCGAGCGCCTCGAGCAGCCGATCCTCCGGCACCTCGTTCGCGCCGGCTTCGACCATCGTCAGGCCTTCCGGCGTGCCGACGACGATCAGGTCGAGCTCGTTGTTCTCGTTGACTTCCTGGAGCGTGGGGTTGACGACGAACTCGCCGTCGACGAGGCCGACACGCACCGCGCCGACAGGCCCGAGGAACGGCAGCGGCGAGATCATCAGCGCTGCCGACGCGCCGTTGATGCAAAGGATGTCGTGTGCGGTGATCAGGTCTGCACTGAGCACCGTGCAGATCACCTGCGTCTCGTTCTTGTAGCCCTTCGGCCACAAAGGCCGGATCGGGCGGTCGATCATCCGTGCGGTGAGGATGGCACGCTCGGTGGGGCGCCCCTCACGCTTGAAGAAGCCGCCGGGGATCTTCCCCGCGGCGTACATCCGCTCCTCGACATCGACCGTCAGCGGGAAGAAGTCGGCGCCTTCGCGCGGCTCCTGTCGCCCCATCGCGGTCGCGAGCACCATCGTCTCGCCGCTGCGAACGACGACGGCGCCGTCCGCCTGCTTCGCAAGCTTCCCGCTGTCGAAGCTGATTTCGTGCCCGCCGACGGTCACGCTGACCTCCGCGCGGCGCTCAGTGGCAATCGCCATGAATTGTCCTCCACTCTGCTTTGCGGGGAGTGGGGACTCGAACCAGCGTCGACGAGACGCTCGCTCGAATCTCCACTCCCCCGTTTACGGGACTACCTGCGCAGCCCCAATTCCTTGATCAGTGCCCGGTACCCCTCCAGGTCGTGCTTCTGGAGATAGTTGAGAAACCGCCGCCGCCGGCCGACGAGCTTCAGCAGGCCGCGCCGCGAATAGTGATCCTTCGGGTGCGTCCGCAGATGTCCGGTGAGGTCGTTGATGCGCTGCGTCAGCAGCGCGACCTGCACCTTCGTCGACCCGGTGTCGGTGTCGCTCGCCCCGTGCTTCGAGACGATCCCTTGCTTCACTTCCTTCGTCAGGCTCATGGTGCACCTCCAGTCGTCAGTCCCAGCCGCCGTCGGAAGCTGACGGACGGCCGCGGCTGCGTTCGGGCCAGAGTAGCAAGCGGCGCTCGAAATCCCGGAGAATGCAGGCGTGCAGCGGCGCCTCGACGGCAAGGTCGCGCTCGTGACCGGTGCGAGCCGCGGCATCGGGAAGGGTGTCGCGCTCGGGCTCGGCGAGGCAGGGGCGACCGTCTACCTCACCGCCCGCACCGGGCGGCAGCTCGACGCAGCTGCGCGCGAGGTCGGCCGCTACGGCGGCAAGGCAGTTGCGACCGCCTGTGACCATCGCGACGACGGCCAGGTGCGTGCACTGTTCAGGCGCATCGAAGCGGAGCACGGGCAGCTCGATCTCCTCGTGAACAACCTGTTCCCCGTCGGCGGGGACGCGCGCGCGCCGTTCTGGGAGCTCCCTCCTGTCGCCTGGGACGATCACGCGGCGACGTTGCGCGCGCAGTACATGGCGAGTCGGTTCGCGGCGCCGATGATGATCGGTCGCCGGCAGGGGCTGATCGTCTTCATCTCCTCGACGGGTGCCGCGACGTACTTCTTCAACGTGCCGTACCACGCCGTCAAGGCGGCCGTGGACAAGATGGCGTCCGACATGGCGCACGAGCTTCGCCCGCATGACGTCGCCGTGCTCTCGCTGTGGCCGCGCCTGACGAAGACAGAAACGGTCCTCGCACGGCCGGACCTCGCCGAGCGCGTGAGCGGCGCCGCCACGCCGCAGTTCGTCGGCCGTGCTGTTGCAGCGCTCGCGGGCGATCCGGACGTCGGCGCGAAATCGGGCCGCGCGATTCCCGTGCTCGACGTCGCCCGCGACTACGGGTTCACCGACGTCGACGGGACGTTGCCCGACTGGTAGCGCTACCGCAACAGAAGGGTGTCGACGCGCCGGCCCGCGATCGCGACGCCGATCAGGCCCATCACGAGCAGGTACGCGACGTTGACGAGCTGGTACCAACCGACCGACCCGAGCATGAGCGCGCGCACGAGCACGATCGCGTTGTAGAGCGGCGTGCAGCGGACGACCCACTGGATCGCCTCCGGATAGACCGTCAGCGGGTAGAACGTCGCAGAGAAGAGGAACATCGGCAGCTGCACGATGTTGAGGAACTCGAAGTCCTGCCACGATCGCATGTAGGTCGAGCCCGCCACGCCGACGCCGGCGAACGCGAAGCCGATCAGGAGCGCGGACGGAAGCGCGAGGATCGCCCACGGCGACTCGATCAGCCCGAGGGCGGCGACGGTGACGAGGAATGCGGTGCCGTAGAGGAGACCGCGGAAGAGGGCCCATGCCGTCTCGCCCACCGCGACGTCGCCGGGCCCGACCGGTGTCGCGAGGACGGAGTCGTACAACCTTGCGTACTTCAGCTTCCAGAACACGCTCGTGGAGTCGTAGATCGCGCCGTTCATCGCCGCCGTGGCGAGCAGCGCCGGTGCGATGAACGTCGCGTAGGAGATCAGTTGGCCGTCGGGCCCGGGGACTTTGCCGACGAAGTGGCCGAGCCCGATCCCCATCGAGAAGAGATAGAAGAGCGGCTCGAAAAAACCCGAGAAGATGATGATCCACATCCGGCGGTGGACCATGTAGTTGCGTTCGAAGAGCGTCGCGGCGCGCGGCAGTGCGACCGTCGTCATTTGAGCAACCGCCTGCGGTACGTCTCGAACGCGAGCGCGATACCTGCCGTCGCCCACACCAGCAAATACGCGACGTGGACGAGCGCCGCCGCCCAGCCGATCGTGCCGAGCGTCAGCCCGCGGCAGAGATCGACGCCGTGCCAGAGAGGCGTGAAGCGCGCGACCCACTCGAGCACGATCGGGAGGCGCGTGATCGGGAAGAACGTCCCGGAGAAGAGGAACATGGGCACGATGCCGAAGCGCATGACGGGAACGAACGCACCGTCCTGGTCACGCGTCGCGGCGTACGCCGCCATCGGCCCCGCGAAGGCGACCCCGATCAACAGGCACGCCGGCAGCGCGAGGATCGCCAGCGGCGAGTGGATGCCGCCGAACGCGGCGATCACCGCGAGGTAGACCGCGCTGCTCGTGACGACGCGCGTGGCCATCCACAGTTGATGGCCGATCACGATGTCGCGGATGCCGAGCGGGGTCGCGAGCATCGCGTAGTACACGCGAGTCCAGCGGATCGACCCGAGCACAGGCCAGCTCGCCTCGGTCGTTCCGACCTGCATCGCCGTCGCCGCGAGCACGCCGGGTGCGACGAACGCGAGGTACTCGACACCGCCGGGCGTCGTGCCCGCGCGGTTGACCAGCGTGCCGAGACCCACGCCGAGCGCGCCGAGATAGAAGACGGGATTGACGATGCTCGTCGCGAGCGTCCCGCGCCACGTGCGGCGGTAGAAGGTCAGCCAGAACTCGTACGACCGGAGCGCGTACGCCGTGTTCATTCGTCGACGAGCGTGCGTCCGGTCAGGTGCAGAAACACGTCCTCGAGCGTCGAGCGCCGCACGAGCACGCTCTGCGGCGTAAGGCCGAGGCCGTGAATTCCCTCTGCGGTCCGGTCGCCGTCGTCGGTGTAGAGGAGCACGCGGTTCGAGAGGGTCTCGACGCGCCGCGCGAGCCCGTCGACGCGACTGGCGACCTCCGCGGGCGGCTCGGCCGGAAAGCGCAGCTCGACCACTTCGCGCGTGGAGTACTCCTGGATGAGCTCCACCGGCGAACCCTCGGCGGCGATCTTCCCTTTGTCCATCACGACGAGCCGGTCGCACAGCTGCTCGGCCTCGTCCATGTAGTGCGTCGTCAAAAGGAGTGTTGCGCCCGCGTTCTTCAGGCTGTGCAGGCGATCCCACACGACATGGCGCGCCTGCGGGTCGAGGCCCGTCGTGGGCTCGTCGAGCAGAAGCACCTCGGGCTCGTTGATCAGGGAGCGCGCGATCGTCAGGCGCCGCTTCATCCCGCCCGACAGCGGCTCGACGCGCGAGTCCGCGCGATCCTCGAGCTGGACGAACTCGATCAGGCGGTCGGCCCGCGCGCGGATCTCCTTGCGCGACAGCCCGAAGTAGCGTCCGTAGATGATGACGTTCTCGCGGACGGTGAGCTCGAAGTCGAGCGTGTCCTGCTGGGGGACGACGCCGAGGCGCGCACGAATCTGCGCGCCGTCCTTGACCGGGTCGAGGCCGAGGACGTGCAGCTCGCCCGCCGTCGGCGGCGAGACGCATCCGATCATGCGCATCGTCGAACTTTTCCCCGCGCCGTTCGGGCCGAGGAAGCCGAATGCCTCGCCGCGTTGCACGTCGAAGTCGATCCCGTCGACCGCGACGAGATCGTCGAAGCGCTTGACGAGCCCGCGCGCGCGCACGAGCGACATGCCGTTGCCCTCCCCCACGGGTTGCAACCTAGCGACCGCGCCCACCGATAAAAAAGGGCAATGAAACCGGCGGTCGCAGCAGGACACCCCGCGACTACGGCCGCCGGCGTGGAAATCCTCGAGGACGGCGGGACAGCGGCCGACGCCGCGGTCGCAGCAGCGCTCGCGTCATGCGTCGCCGAGACGGTGATGACGGGACTGCTCGGCGGCGGTCACGCGATCTACTGGGATGCGGGACACGGCCTCGCGCGCAACCTCGACTTCTTCGTCGCCGTTCCGGGTCTGGGCGCAGCGGCGCGCTCGGCGGAGCTCGTCCACCTGGACGTCCCCTTCGGCGAGGAGCTCGTGCACTACGCGATCGGGCCGGCGTCATGCGCCGTTCCGGGCATCGCGGCCGGTCTCGACGCGCTCTGGCGCGAGCACGGCCGCTTGCCGTGGCCCCGGCTTGTCGAGCCGGCGCTGCGGCTCGCGCGCGACGGGGTCGAGTTCCCCGATAGGCACGCCGCGTGTCTCGCGATGCTCGCGCCCGTGATGACGATGGACGCGGGCGCGCGGATCTATGCCCCCCGGGGAACGCTGCTCGCGGCCGGCGACTCGCTGCGGCAGCCGGGCCTCGTTCCCGCCCTGGAAGCGATCGCGACCGAAGGCGGCGCGTCGCTTTACACCGGCACGCTCGCGAAGGCGCTGCTCGAGCTCTGCGAGGAGCGCGGCGGCGCCATAACCCGCGAAGACCTCGCGCTCTATCGGCCGCATTGGGCGGAGCCGGTGCGGACGCACGCGCTCGACTGGATGCTCGCGACTCGCGCCGGGCTTTGCGGGATGCCGGAACTCGCACCACGGTGGCCGCGCGTCGCCGCCGACGAGACGGCGCGCACGCTCGCCCTCGTCGACGCCCTGGCAACCGCCGAGGATGTGCGCGGGCACACGACGAACACGAGTGTCGTCGACGCGCATGGGAACGCGTGCGTCGTCACGACGAGCCTCGGCCTCGGTTCGGGCGACTTCGTGCCCGGCTTCGACCTCCACCTGAACAGCATGCTCGGCGAGACGGACCTGATCCGCGCGCCGCTCGAGCCGGGCGGACGGATGGAGAGCATGATGGCGCCGACGCTCGCGTTCGACCGGCGCGGCGGGCTGGAGCTCGCAGTCGGTGCGGCCGGCGGGACCCGGCTGCGAACGGCGCTGATGGGAACGACGATGTCGATCCTCGCCGAGGGCTTCGCGCCGGCCGACGCCGTCGCGCGGCCGCGCTTCCATCCGGTCGGGCGGACGTTGAACGCAGAGCCCGGGGTCGACGAGCCGGCGCTCGCCGCGCTCGAGACGCACGGCTGGACGGTGCGCCGGTGGCCGGCGCGCCATCACTACTTCGGTGGTGTCAGCCTCGTCAGTCGCCGCGGTGCAGCAGCGGATCCACGCCGGAGCGGTTCGGCTCTGACGGCCCGCCAGGTGTGACGCCGAGCGAGATCCACCCGACATACCCGCAGTCCGGGCAGCCGGGGTTTTGCCTGACGGTCCCGCCCCCCGCGGGCTTGGAGTACGTCGCTCCGCATTCGAGACAGCGGACGCTCTCGATCACCGTGAGGTCCGGCCCATCGTCTCCCGTATTGGGGCTCACGCCGTAGAAGACGCCGCACTTTGCGGAAACTTGCGACCTGCCGCGCCGCTAGGCCGGCCGGACCGCGGCGCGCGTCGCCTCGACGTCGCGGGCGATCTGGGCGACGAGCTCGTCCTCGCCGGAGAAGGCGCGCTCGTCGCGGAGCCTCTGCCAGAGCTCGACCACAAGCCGACGGCCGTAGAGGTCGCCTTCGAAGTCGAGCAGGTACGGCTCGATCCGGCGTTCGGTCCCGCCGTAGTGTGGGTTCACGCCGACCGAGATCGCCGCACGGTGGCCCAGCGCCGCCCCGGCGTAGATGCCGTACGCGGGGACGAGCAGGTCGGCGGGAACGTCGAGGTTCGCCGTCGGATACCCGAGCGTGCCTCCGCGCTGATCGCCGAGGACGACCACGCCCTCGATCTCCGGCGGCCGACCGAGCAGCCGCGCGGCGGCCTCGGGCTCGCCCGCGCGCATTTGCTGCCGGATCCGCGATGACGAGATCGCCTCGACCGTCGGCACGATGCGGACGTCGAACCCGAGCTCCGAGAGGAGCGCGGCGTCGCCCGCGGCGCCACGGCCGAACCGGAAGCTCTCGCCGACCGCGATCGCGGTCGTGCCGATGCGGCGGAGCAGGGACTCCGCAAACGCCCGTGCTTCGAGCTTGGCGAGCTCCGGCGTGAACGCGACGACGAGCGTCTCGTCGATCCCGGTGTCGGCCAGCAGCTCGAGCCGGCGTTCGAGCGACGAGAGCAACTCGACGCGGTTGCCGAGGACGGTCCGCGGGTGCGGCCAGAACGTGACCGCCGTCGAAGTGAGCCCGGCCGATCGGGCCGCCGCGAGGATGCTCTGATGTCCCCGGTGGACGCCGTCGAAGCTGCCGATCGCGACCGCGCGATCTGCCACCGCGAGATCGTCGGGCGTGTGCGCGACCTTCACGCGAGCCGCGCCAGCGCCTCGTCGGGGGCGACGATCCGCAGGGGATCGGCCTCGTCGACCGAGAACGGACCGATCTCCAGCCGCCGCAGCGTCCGGCAGTGCCCGCCGAGCGCATGTGCGATCGAGCGGACGTAGGTCCCCGAGCTGACACGGAGGTCGAGTCGTGCGACCCCGCGGGTATACGAGATGACGTCGAGCGCGTGGACGAGCGAACGACGCAACGGCATGTCGACGGCAACGCCGCGCCGCGCGAGCTTGTACGCGCGCTCGCCGCCGATCTTGACCGCGGACGCGGCAGGTATCGGCAGCTCGATCTCACCGCGGAGGGGCGCGAGCCGTTCCTCGAGCTTGTCCACGGACGGAGCGACCGAGCGATCGGTCACCTCGCCTTCCGGGTCGCCCGTCGACGTCCGAGCCGTCAGGTCGACGTCGGTGACGTACCGCTTGTCGAGGCCGACGAAGCACGACGCCAGTTTAGTTGCCTCTCCGGACAACAGAAGTAGAAGGCCGGTCGCGAACGGGTCGAGCGTGCCGGCGTGACCGGTACGCGCGCCTGTGCGGCGGCGCACGTCGGCGACGATCGCGAACGACGATGGGCCTGCCGGCTTGTCGACCAGGAACACCCCGGACGGGCTACGACCGCGCGGCGGCAAACTCCCGCCTCACGAACTCCGTGATCTCGTCGACCGACCGCTCGCTCGAGAACCCCGCCGCCTGACGGTGGCCGCCCCCGCCCGACTTCCGCGCGATCGCGGAGACATCGAGCTCATCGATGCTCGCCCGCAGGCTCACGCGCCGTGTCGGTCCGTCGCTCCGCGGTGGCTCGCGGATCAGCACGGCCATGTCCGCGCCCTCGACGGCGCGCAGGTAATCGATGATCCCTTCGGAGTACGGCTCGGCAGCACCCACGTCGTTGAAGTCGGTGCGCAGCAGGTACGAAACGACGATGCGCCCTCCCTCGTACACCTGCGCCCGCTCGAGCGCACGCGCGAGCAGCTTCAACTTCGCAAACTGGACCGACTCGTAAACGCCCTGGAACACACGATGCACGTCGGCGCCCGCCTCGACGAGCTCTGCCGCGAGCCGCAGCGCCTTCGGCGTCGTGTTCGTGTACTGAAACCGGCCCGTGTCGGTGACGAGCGCGATGTAAAGCGGCTCCGCGATCGCCGGCGTCAGCTCGACGTCCAGCTCCGTGAAAACATCCCGCAACACTTCGCCCGTCGAGGACGCGTTCGAGACGATCAGGTTGACGTCGCCGAAGCGTGTGTTGTCGTGATGGTGGTCGATGTCGATCGTCAGCGGCACGCGGCCGAGGACGTCGGGATCGGCGATCCGGGTCTCGTTCGCGCAGTCGAGCGCGACGAGCACGCGCTCCGACAGGTCGTCCGGCCAGCGGCGATGCAGCTCTGCGAGCGGCATGAACTGATATTCGCCCGGCAGCGGCGCGTCGCCGTGCATCACCATCACGCTGTCCTTTCCGAGCTGGTCGAACGCGACTTTTGCCGCGAGCAGTGACCCCAGCGCGTCGCCGTCGGGGTTCTCGTGCGTCGTCAGCGTGAAGCGCTCGTGGCCGCGGATCGCGTCC
Source organism: Gaiellaceae bacterium (assembly GCA_045806225.1). Taxonomy (GTDB): domain Bacteria; phylum Actinomycetota; class Thermoleophilia; order Gaiellales; family Gaiellaceae; genus 3-1-20CM-4-69-9. The sequence goes on along the minus strand of JBJMJS010000019.1, from coordinate 9,791 downwards.
GCGACCGCGACGAGATCACTCGCTGTCGTCTGGGGCGAGCTCATCGATCAGCTTCGTCATGCGGACCCCCCGTTCCACCGAAGGATCGTACTCGAACGCGAGTTGAGGAGTTCGCTTCAGCCGAAGCTCGCGCGCGAGGCGCGCCTGCAAGACGGAGTGAGCCGCCTGCAAGCCCTCGAGTGCACGTTGGCGCTTTCGTTCTGCGCCGAGCACGGAGACGTACACACGCGCGTGACGAAGATCCGGCGACGTCTCGACGCCGGTGACGGTCACGAAGCCGATCCGCGGGTCCTTGAGTTGCCCGACCGCTTCGGAGAGCACCTGCCGCACCGACTCGTTGACGCGCCGCATTCGGTCGGGCATGCGACATATTCAACCGGTTGCACTGGCTCGTCTTCGCGGCGGTCGCCGCCTGGTCGTTCACGACGGCGTTCGCCGGCGGGCTCGTCGGTCTCGTGCTCGGGAACATCCGACTGCCGGTGATCGTGTTTGCCGCGTCGAGCCCCGCCGCAGGAGCGGGCGCGAACATCGGCATCTCGGGTGTCGCCGCCGCAACAGCGTTCGTGACGCACCTGCGCGCCGGCCGGATCGACTGGCGGCTCGTCGCCTGGATGGTCCCGCCGTCGGTCGCGGGGGCTGTCGGCGGCTCAATGGTCGCGGCGCACCTCCCCGGCGATGCGCTGCTGATCGTGATCGGCGTCGCGCTGCTCGTCTTCGGCATCGACCTCCTCCGCCCGCGCAGAGTGCCGCCTCGGCGTCAGGAAAGCGGTTCCGGCGTGCGGGCAGCAGTGATCGCGGGCGCGGTGATCGGCTTCCTCGGTGGCGTAGTCGGCCTCATCCTCGGCTCGCTGCGCATGCCTGCGCTGCTGCGGTTCGTCGGCGCCGACCCGCTGCGCGCCGTGGGGACGAATCTCCTCGTCGGGGTCTGCGTCGGGGTCGCGGGCATCGCCGCGCACGCACCGAGTGGCGTCGACTGGACGTTGTTCGCCGTCGGCGCGACCGCCTCGATCCCGGGCGCGCTCCTCGGCTCGCGCCTCACCGGCCGGCTGGACGAGCGACGCCTGCTGCTCGCCGTCGGGACGATCCTGCTCGTCGCCGGGACGGCCGCGATCCTCCAGGCAACGCTCTAGTCGAGCGTGACGACGTCGCGCTCTGCGCGCACGAGCTCGTACTCCTGCCCGTGCAGGTAGCGCTCGGCCTCGTCGAGCAGACGGACGACCTCACGCTCCTCTCGTGCAACGCACGACATGGTCAGCCGTGCGCGCTGCCAGAGGTCGTGGTGGTCGACCTCCGCGACCGACGCACCGAACCGGTTCTGGAGTTGCGCCTTGGCCGACTTGACGAACTTCCGCTTTCCCTTCAGCGACCCGGCTTCGGGGAAGTGCAACTCGACCGAGAGAATGCCGACGTAGCCGGCGCCCACGCGCGCGGCGTCAGGCTGTCGCCGGCGTAGGCGCGACTTCGGACAGGTCGGTCCGCTCGACCTGCCGCGTGACGTAGCACTCGAGGACGTCGCCTTCCTTCACGTCGTTGAAACCGTCGAGCAGGATGCCGCACTCGAAGCCCTCGCTGACCTCGCGCGCGTCATCCTTGAAGCGCTTCAGCTGCGAGATCGTCGACTCCTGGATGACGGTGCCGTCACGGACGACGCGGATGCGCCCGCCGCGGCGGATGACGCCCGAGGTCACCATGCAGCCGGCGATCGTGCCGAGGCGCGAGACCTTGAACAGCGCGCGGACCTGCGCCTCGCCGAGCGTCTCCTCCTGCTCGACCGGCCGCAGCATGCCGACGAGCGCCTGCTCGATGTCGTTCGTCAGGTCGTAGATGACGCGATACGGGCGGATCTCGACGCTCTCGCGTTCCGCGAGCGTGCGCGCCTCTGCATTCGGGCGTACGTTGAAGCCGACGATCATCGCGTTCGACGCGGAGGCCAGCATCACGTCGTTCTCCGTGATGCCGCCGACACCCTGGTGGATGACATTGACCCGTACCTCCGGGTGCTGGATCTTCGACAGCTCGCTGACGACTGCCTCGACGGAGCCGTCGACGTCGCCCTTCACGACCAGGTTCAGGTCCTGGACTGCCCCGGTCTGCATCTGCTCGAACAGCCGCTCCAGCGACACCCCGCCGGGGCGCTGCTGTGCGAGCTGCTCGCGCCGTAGGCGGTCGCCGCGCACGCTCGCGAGCTCGCGCGCACGCCGCTCGTTCTCGACCACGCGTCCGAGCTCGCCCGCGGGCGGCGGCCGGTCGAAGCCGAGAATCTCGACCGGATCGCCGGGTCGTGCTTCCTGGATCTTCTCGCCGCGGTAGTTGTAGAGCGCGCGTACCTTGCCCCAGGCATCGCCCGCGACGATCGCGTCGCCGACGTGGAGCGTGCCGCGGTGGATGAGCATTGTCGCCACAGGGCCGCGACCGACGTCGAGCCGCGACTCGATGATCGGGCCCGAGGCCTCCGTGCTCGGATTCGCGCTCAGCCCCTCGAGCTCGAGGTCCGCGACGAGAAGGACTTTCTCGAGCAGGTCGTCGAGGTTCGTGCCCTGCTTCGCCGACACCTCGGAGAACTGCGTGCTCCCGCCCCAGTCCTCCGGCTGCAGGTCTTCCGCGGCGAGCTCGCCGCGGACCCGGTTCGGGTCGGACTCGGGGACGTCGATCTTGTTGATCGCGACGACGATCGGGACGTCGGCGGCGCGCGCGTGGGAGATCGATTCGCGCGTCTGCGGCATCACGCCGTCGTCAGCAGCGACGACGAGCACTGCGATGTCGGTGACCTTCGCGCCGCGCGCACGCATTGCGGTGAATGCTTCGTGGCCCGGCGTGTCGAGGAACGTGATGCGCCGGCCGTTGTGCTCGACCTGATACGCGCCGATGTGCTGCGTGATGCCGCCTGCTTCCGTCTCGACGACCGACGTCTCACGGATCGCGTCGAGCAGCGTGGTCTTGCCGTGGTCGACGTGCCCCATGATCGTGACGACCGGCGGCCGTGGAGCCAGCTGGTCCTCCGCGTCCTCGAACGTCTCCGGCTCGGTGTCCTCCTCGTCGGCGAGGTGCTTGATCGTGATCTCGCGCTTCAGCTCCGACGCGACGAGCTCGACTTCCTCGTCGGTCAGCGACTGCGTCGCCGTCCGCATCTGGCCGAGGCCCATCAGGATCTTGATGATCTCGCCCATCGTGATCCCGAGTGCCTGTGAAAAGTCGCGAACGGTGACGCCCGACTCGACCGTGACGGGGCCGGTCGGAGCGACGACCTCGCGCGGCTGCTTCGGCCGCACGTCGGTGCGATCGCGCCCCTGGCGCGCGTCGCGCGGACGCGCCGCCGAGGTGTCGATCACGACGCGCCGCTTTCGGCGCGCGCCGGCGGCTCCCTGGCGGGGGCGCATCGGGCGGTTGGGCCTGTTTGGACCTGAGTCGTTCGCCATGTCCGAGGTCAAGTGTAGAGGGCGCTCAGACCCTGATCGACTTCGACGGTCCGGCGCAGCGTCCGGTTGAACGCCCGACGGGCGACTGCCCGCTCGAAGCAGGCGAGCCGGCGGCAGGTATAGACGCTGCGGCCTCCCTGGCCGCGCGCCGGCGCCAGTCGCCCCGCGTCTGCGACGAAGCGGACCAGGTCGGCTTGCGCCGCCTTCCGGCCGCAGCCGACGCAGCTCCTCTGCGGATCGCTCAAGCGGTCGACGTCCCCTCGTCGGTCGGGACGGCCGGCGCAGTCGGTGCGCCTGCCGGCGCGCCTTCGCTCTGGCCGTCGACGCTACGGCCTTCGATGTCGAGGTCGACCGGTGTCTGCTCCGCGACGCCGTTGCCGTCGGACGTCGCCTCGACGGGGATCCCTGCCGGGACCTGATCCGGCGGAGCGTGCCCGGGATGGACGGTGTCGAGGTCGACCTCGTCCTCGGCTGCCGCCAGTTCGGTCGCGTCCGGGCCGTGCGTCGCGGCGACGTCGGCCGGCGCTTCGGAGTCGAGCGCTGCTTCGGTGGGCACGTCTGCGAGGCTCTCGGCGCCGAGGCTCTCCGCCTCCGGTGGTGCCTCGTCGGCGGCCGCCTCGAGCGCCGGGTCGGCCTCGGCGACGATCAGCTCGGTGTCGTCGGTGTCGTGAAGCGCCAGCTCCTGATGCGCCGGGAGACCGCAGTAGCGCGAGCCCGGAAGCGCCTCGTTCGGGCAGCGCTTGCCGTTCGAGAGCACTGCAGAACAGCGACCCGTGAACTCCTCGCCCTCGCCGCCACCGTACGCCGCTTCGGCCTCGGCCTGCGCGAACTCGCTGTCGGACTGGATGTCGACGCGCCAACCCGTGAGGCGCGCGGCGAGCCGTGCGTTCAGTCCTTCCTTGCCGATCGCGAGCGCGAGCTGGTCGTCGGGGACGACGACCGTCGCTTCCTTCGAGTCGTCGTCGACGAAGACCTCGCGCACGCGCGCAGGCGAGAGCGCCTTCGCGACGAACCGCGCCGGCTCGTTGTTCCACGGGATGATGTCGATCTTCTCGCCGCGGAGCTCGGACACGACCATCCGCACGCGAGAGCCACGCGGACCGACGCAAGCGCCGACCGGGTCGACGCCCTGGGCGTGCGACTCGACCGCGATCTTCGAACGGTAGCCGGGCTCTCGCGCGACGCCGCGGATCTCGACGAGCCCGTCCGCGATCTCCGGCACCTCGAGCTCGAACAGCGTCTTGATCAGCTCGGGATCGCGACGCGACAGGATGACCTGCGGCCCTTTCGTCCCGCTCCGGACCTCCGTGATCACCGCTTTGATCCGCGAGCCCTGCTCGTAGCGCTCGCCGTCCACCTGCTCCGAGCGCGGCAGGAGCGCCTCGACCTTGCCGAGGTCGACGAGGACGTTGTTGCGGTCGCCCGCCTGCTGAACGATGCCCGTGACGACCTCGGTCACGCGGTCGACGTACTCGTCGTACATCATCGCTCGCTCCGCCTCGCGGATCCGCTGCAGGATCACTTGCTTCGCCGTCTGCGCAGCGATGCGGCCGAAGTTCTCGGGCGTCACGTCGGCCCGCTTGATTTGCTCGTCCGGCACGTCCGACCAGTCGACGTCGAGGTCGTCGTCGGACACGAGCGTGTGCGAGCGCTCGCCAGTCTCGACCTCGAGCGCCTCGAGCTCCTCGAACTTCCGCTCCCGCGCTTCCTCGATCAGCCGTTCCTCGATGTCGGGCGGCAGCTCGACGGAGAAGACGCGGAAATCGCCCTGGTCGTCGATCTCGACCGTGGCGTGGCGCGCCGAGCCCGGGATCTTCTTGTACGCAGCGAGCAGCGCGTCCTCGAGCGCGGCGACGAGCGTTCCGCTCTCGATCCCCTTCTCCCGCTCGATGTCGCGAACGGCCTCGATGATCTCCTGGGTCATTCCGTTACCTGCTTTCCGAAATCAGATTTGCCCGCACGATCGAGTCGTACGGAATGTCGATGTCGCTCCCGTCGACGGCGACGGTCACCGATCGCTCGCCGGCGCTCTTGAGCGCGCCGCGGAAGTTCTTTCGGCCGTCAATGCCCGCGGAGGTCTTCAGCGAGACGCGCCGGCCGACAACGCTCCTGAAGTGCTCCGGGCGGCGAAGCGGACGGTCGATCCCCGGCGACGACACGTCGATCGAGTACTCGCGCAGGTACTCGCGCAGCTCCCCGGTGACGCGTGCACAGAGGGCGTGGTCGACGCCCTGCGCATGGTCGACGTAGACGCAGAACCGGTCGGAGCCGATCAGCTCCACTGCGAGCACCTCGACCCCGGGCAGCCCGCGCTCGACCCGATCGCTGATCTCCCGGGTCAACGTCCGCTCCTTGTCGTAGACGCTCGTCGCCATCTCACTCTCACCTCACAAAAAATGGGCGCCGCGCGCCCATTTCGAACAGCCTGAAATGTGGTGCGGCCACGATAGCAAACGCCCTGCTAAACCGCGGTGCACCAGGCGCCGAGGGCGGCGTACAACTCGTCGTAGTTCCAACCGATCCAGAGGCCGCTCATGAGGTCGTCGCGCCGGCGTCAGACGTCGAGGATGACGGTGACCGGTCCGTCGTTGACGAGCTCGACGGCCATCGACGCGCCGAAGACACCGCTCTCGACGCGGACGCCGAGCTCCCGCAGCCGCGCGCCGAACGCATCGACGAGCGGCGCGGCGACCTCGGGCGGGGCAGCGTTCGTGAAGCTCGGCCTGTTGCCCTTGCGCGTGTCGGCGAGCAGCGTGAACTGGCTGACGACGAGCGCGGCGCCGCCGACGTCGAGGAGGCTGCGGTCGAATTTCCCGTCCTCGTCGGCGAAGACCCGCAGCTGCGCGACCTTCCGCGCGAGGCGCTCGGCCTCGTCCCCGGCGTCGCCGACGGCGACGCCGAGAAGGACGACGAGGCCGCGACCGATCGCTCCCTTCACCTCACCGCCGACCGTCACGCGTGCGGACGACACGCGCTGACAGACCGCTCGCACCTACGTCAATCCAGATCCCTGATGCGGGAGGCGTAGTGCGCGCTTTGCGGCCGGAGCGAGCTCGCAAGCTTGTACTGGCCATTCGCCTCGGTCGTGCGGCCCTGTCCCTCGAGCGCGCGGCCGAGCGCGTAGTGCGCGTAGTGGTCTGCGGGCGACAGCTCGAGCATCGCGCGAAACTCCTGCTCCGCTTCCTCGTAGCGCTGGATCCGCAGGTAGGCGATCCCGAGCGCCTCGCGAATCGACGCTTTGTCGGGCTCGCGCCGCTTCGCCTTCTCGAGCGCGACGGTCGCCTGCGCGGCCCGCCCCTTGCGAAGGTGGGCCCGGCCTTGCTGGAAGAGGTCGTACGTCTCGCTCATCGGCTCAGGTAGAGAAAATTCTCCTGAACCAAGTCAAGCGGATACGTCAAATCGCGTGTCCTGCCGATCTCGACGGCCGCGATCCTCGACCCGGCGTCGAGCGCGGCGAGAAAGGCGTTCTCGAGCTCGTACGGCTCGCGGTCGAGGCAGAGCCGCGAGGCGACGGGGCCGCCCACGAGCCACAACGGCGCGCCCGACAGGTCGCCACCGTCCCCGATCCCGGTCACGACGCCGCCGTCGACTTGCACCGCGCGACGACCCGGCCCCGGCGGCGGGTCTCGCCGGACGGCAATCGCCCCGTCGGCGCCCGATGACGCGGCGATGAAGCGGTCGATGTCGCCGGGGCGGTAGAGCGTGTCGGCCGCGCTGACGACGAACGGCGGCTGCGCGCCTGCTGCGGCCGCACGCTGCACTGCGTCGGCCGATCCGAGAACCGCCGGCTGACGGACGACGCGGACCACGACGCCGAACGCGGTCCCGTCGCCTGCGAGGTGCTCGACCTGCTCGGCGAGGTGACCGGTGACGAGAAACACGCGCTCGACGCCGGCGGCGGCGAGCTCGCCGAGCAGGGTCGCGAGGACGGGGCGGCCGTCGATCGGGAGCACCGGCTTCGGCCAGCGCTCCGTCAGCGGCCTGAGCCGGCGTCCCTCGCCGGCAGCCATGACGACCGCGTCCACGGGCTAGGAGAAGCCGAGCGACCGCAGGGACACGAGGCCCCGGACGCGGTCGAGCACGAAGAGCCTGCGGCGGAGCGTCCGCTTCAGGAGGCGCAGCTCTCCGCGGGCAAGACGTGCGGCGTCCGCGGCGGACCGCGGCGGGCCGAACCGGGCGGCCGCGGCTGCCCCGGTAAAGGACGAGGGATCGACTGCGAGCTCAGTTCGAACGACGTCCTCGAGCTCGCCAAACGTCGCCCGCGCCGGGACGGGCAGGCGCTGATCGGCGAGGAACTCCGCGAGCTCGCGCGCGCATGCGGTCGCGACTTTCCGCGGATCCCGCGTCAGGTACCGCAGCTTGCGCCGCGCCGTCTTCGCCGCTGCAATCACGACGACGGCGCCGAAGGCGAGCGCGAGCAGGAACAGGCCGAGGCTATGCCGATGCGACGGTGACGAGGCCGGAACGAGGCCCTGGACGCCGACATCGGCTGCCGAGCGCGGCGTCCTGCGGGTGTCGCTCGTGAGCGGTCCCGACAGGAGCGAGCCGAACACCTCTCCGCCGCGCACGACGCGCGACAGGAGCTTCGCCTCGCGTGCGGGATCGAACAGCGTCGACGCCGAGCTGTACGCGCCCGCGAGCCGCCCGCGGCCGGGCGTGGGATCGAACGGCACCCAGCCGTAGCCGCGGAACCAGACCTCGACCCAGGCGTGTGCGTCGTGGTCGGTCACGCGCCATTCGCCGTCGACGTACTGGCCGGGCACGAACCCGACTGCGACGCGCGCGGGAATGCCGAGCAGCCGCGCCATCAGCGCCATCGCGCCCGCGAAGTGCTGGCAGTACCCCGTCTTCGTCTCGAGCGCGAAGCCGACGAGCGGCGGGAGCCCCGGCGACGGCGGCGGATGATTCGAGTATGTGAACCCCCCCGTCGTCCGCAGCCACCGCTCCAGGGACACGGCCGCGGCGTAAGGACTGTGCGTGTCACCCGCCACTGCGCGCGCACGCGCGAGCAGCTGCGCGTACGGAGCAAGCGGCCCGACGAGTTTCCGCGCGAGCTGCGCGTCGCGCCCGGGCCGACCGAACGGCGGCGCCGTCACGCCCCGGCCGAGGCCGAGGTCGCGGCCGCGCCGGGTCAGCGCGGAGGGATACCGCGCCGGCGAACGGACGAGCGCAGCCGCCGTCGGCTTTGGGACGTAGCTCCATGCGATGTAACGCTGCCCTCGCTTGAGCCCGTCACGGACGAGTGCAACGTCCTGTCCGAGATAGCGCGCCGGCTCGCTGACGTTGTACGCGACGGGCACGCTCGCCGCGATCAGGTGGCGGTCGGCCAGCGCGTTGACGGTCACCTCCTGCTGCACCGAGGTCCCGGCCGCGCGGGCAGCCGCAGGCTCGAGCTCATTGCTCTCCTGCGCGGTCTCTCGCCAGACGTCCTCGAGCCAGCGGTCGTCGACGAACGCGTCGAGCACCGTCGCGCGCCAATACGTGCCGAGGTTCTGCGGCGCTCGCACCGTCAGCACAGTCGTCACCTTCCGCGGGAAATCGAAGCCGGTGTAGTCGGAGTTCCACACGTACGACACGCTGACCGGCTTCACGGGTCGCACAACGGGATTCCAGTGCTGCCAGTCGAGGAAGGCGGACTTCGCCACGGCGGGCGATGCCGACAGCATCAATGCAAGAAGCACGACGCCGGCCGCGGCCGGCAGGGCGACGCGCGCTGCCCGCCCTGTGACGCCGGCGAGCAAAACGAGCGCTCCCGCGAGGATGATCGCGCCGCGTCCGAGCTCGTGTCCGCCGGCGAGCAGGGTCGCAGGCCAACCCGCGCCGATGAGGAACGCGGCGACAGCGAGCACCGGCCGGCGCGCCGCGATCGCGAGCGCGACAAGGAGCACGAAGACGAAGAGCGCGAGCAGCACGACCATGTGCATGCGCGCGTGCGCCGACGGGTCGATCGGCAGTCGGAACTCGTAGAAGTCCACGAACCCGCTTCCGAATCGGTGCACGAGCGGCGAGAAGAAGCCCTCGCCGCCGGGCCACAGCGCGAGCGGTGACACCGAGAATGCGATGCAGAGCGCCCCGAATACGGCGAGGACCGCCGCCGCGATGCGGACTGGGCGGCGCGGGACGAGCGCAGGTGCGACGGCGATCAGGATCAGCGGCGCCACGCGCGATGCGTGTTGCGGATGCTCGAGCCGCAGCCAGTTCACGGCGATGATCACGGCCGCCGCGAGTGACAGGGCAAGCGTCCTAAGCATGTGCGACTCCTGCGACCGCCGCGCTTCCTTCGAGCGCGGTGCCCAGGTCGTCGCCGGCGCGCACGACTGCGAGCGCGACCCCCGCGGCCTGCAGGCGCAGGAGCAACGGCAGCGGGTGCGGCGC
>JBJMJS010000018.1:0-14482 GCA_045806225.1 Gaiellaceae bacterium | reverse complement strand
TCTGGAACGAGCCCGTTCGCGCGATCGTCACCCCCGTCACCGCCAGTGCGACCAGAAACGCGCCGCCGAACGCGACCAACGCCTTCATCTCACACCTCCGAGGTCGTAGCTGTCGACAAACGCGCCCGCTGCATCCGATCCGAACCGGTAGAGCGTCGTTCCGACGAGCCGGAAGCGTGCGAGGGGCGCGGTCTCGGCCCAGGCAGCTGACGAGATGCTGAACCGACGCGCGACACCGTCGGCGTCGAGAACGAGAACGTCGTATTCGTCGTCGGCCTCGGTGTACACCTTGGCGACGAGAAGGAGCCGGTTGCCCATCGGCTCCGCGAGCTGTACCTCGCCGAGCGGCGTCGCACTGCGCACACGCCAGCTCGCGTGCACGGCGCCGTTCACGATGCGCGCGACGCGAATCTCGTCCGCGCCGACCCGAAGGACGACCAGCCGCGACCCGTCCGCGAGCCGCCTGCCCGACTTGCCTCCTGCCGCACGCGACGGCGGCATCCACTGCTCGGACGGATGCTCCTGCACCACCGGCCCGTCCGGGCTCATCCGAAGCTGCGACCACGTCCGCTCCGGCAGGTGCGTCGTCGCGCGGAGACGCCCGTCGGGGCCGAACGTCCGCAACAGCGGTGTCTCGCCGGCTGCGCGCGTTCCGTCCGCGACAAACACCGAGCCGTCGGGCGCGACGGCCATGTCGTCGAGCGCCGGCGGGACGTCGACCGGCGTCGCCGACGCGACGCCGCGGTGCCAGCGGACGACGCGGCCGTTCACCTCGTCGAGCACCGTCACCGTCCCGTCGGCAGACACGTCGAAGGACGACGGGCCGATGCGTGCGGCGGTGTCGCCGCCGGTGAGACCGACCTCGCCGACGGCCGTCCCCCATCGAGCCTCGACGACGCGCTTCGTCGCCGGCTGCGTCGCGGCGAACCGGTGCGCGCCGAGCGCAACCGACACCGCGGCCCCGATCGGATAGCTGTCCTGCGGCGCAGCCGCGCCTGCCGCCGGGAGCATCGTCGTCGCGCCCGTCCGGTCGTCGCGCAGCACGGCGTAGTACGAGAAACCCGTCGGCGACGCCGCGATGTCGGCCGGGACGTCGGCGAAGTACCGGCCCTCGCGCGAGTCGGCGCCACGAAGGAGCGTCAGCCGCGTGAACGACCCGGCGTGGCCCGCCCGGACGTAGACGTCCCCGCCGCCGTCGCACGGATCGCCGTCGGCCAGCGTGGCGTCGTCACCGCAGAGGATCGCGTAGCGAAGCCTGACGGGCTCGCCGCTCGCCGTGAGCAACGGCGGAAGGTGCGCGCCCGCGATGAAGGTGTGATCGCTCGGTTCGCGGCGGATCGCGGTCTCCGCAGCCGTCACCGTCGCCGTGCCCGCCACGACGCCGGCGGCTATCGCAGCGCAGAGGGTCGTTCGCCTGTTTCTTCGCCTCATTGGCGCCTCCTGTCGGACTTCCGTCGACGGTACGGGCGAACCTGAGACGCGTGGGAGACGGCTTTGTGACGAGAATGCAAAGACGGGTTAGCCCCGGCGCGGACGCGGGGATACGCGGGATGACGATGGCCGTCGACGAACGTCTGCAGACACTTCTCGACCAGGGCGAGGAAGCCGGGTGCCTCAACCTCTCGGCGGTCAACGAGTTCCTCCAGGAGGCCGACCTCGACCAGGAGCAGACCGAGGGCTTCTTCGAGCAGCTCGAGGAGCGGCACATCACCCTGTCGGACGACTGTGCCCGCGGCGACGCGCAGGAGGGCACGTACGTCAACGGCGACCTCGCCGCCGCTACCACGGACGCCCTTCAGCTGTTCCTCAACGAGGCGGGTCGCTACAAGCTGCTGACAGCCTCCGAGGAGGTCGAGCTCGCGAAGCGGATCGAGCGCGGCGACAAGGCGGCGAAGGACCTGATGATCAACTCGAACCTACGGCTCGTCGTGTCGATCGCGAAGAAGTACCAGGGCCACGGAATCTCGCTGCTCGACCTGATCCAGGAAGGCATCATCGGTCTCATCCGCGCGGTCGAGAAATTCGACTGGCGGCGCGGGTACAAGTTCTCCACCTACGCGACCTGGTGGATCCGTCAGGCCGTCCAGCGCGGCGTCGCGAACAAGTCGCGGACGATCCGCATTCCAGTTCACATCGTCGAACGCGAGCAGAAGATCGCGCGCGCCGAGCGCGAGCTGACGGCGAAGCTGGAGCGGCCGCCGACGGATGCGGAGATCGCAAACCACGCGAAGCTCTCGCCGAAGCACGTCGCTGAGGTACGCGCCGCCGCGCGCGCGGTTACGAGCCTCGACAAACCTGTCGGCAGCGAGGGTGAGAGCACGTACGGCGACCTGTTTGCGCGCGAGGACACCGAACCGATCGAAGAGGTGCACGTCAGCCTGGCCGAGAACGTCGTCCGCCGCGCGGTCGACACGCTGCCGGATCGCGAACGCGAGGTCGTGAAGCTGCGCTACGGGATGAACGGCGACCCCGATCCCAAGTCGCTCGAGGAGATCGGGCGCATCCTCGGCCTGACACGCGAGCGCGTGCGACAGATCGAGGCGCAGGCGCTGCAGCGACTCGCAGAACGGCGCGAGATCGACGCACTGCACGAAGCGGTCTAGTCCGCAAGAGCGTCTAGCGGCACCCGCGGTGCGTCCGTACCGTCGGCTGTGTGCGCAACGTCTTTCTCGCGGCCGCGCTCGTGTCGCTGTTCGCGGCGTTCGTCGTGCAGCGACGCGCGCCGGCAACGTCGAGCATCCTCGCGAGCACGACGCTCACGCCCGGTGCGCTGAACCCCGACGTGACGCAGACGACGATCGGCGCGACGATCTGCGTGCACGGGTGGACCAGAACCGTCCGTCCGCCTGTCGCGTACACGAACGCGCTCAAGGTGAAGCAGATGCGTGCGTACAGCGAGAGCGGCGACCTGTCGGACTATCAGGAGGATCACCTGATCAGCCTCGAGCTCGGCGGCGCGCCGACCGATCCGCGCAACCTGTGGCCCGAGCCCTATCCGCGCGCATCCGCAGTCGACGAGATCGAGAACGAGCTCAATGCGAAGGTCTGCTCGGGCGAGCTCTCGCTTGCCGAGGCTCAGAAGCAGGAGTCCGCGCTCAAGCACACGGACGGATAGCAGTGGAGCCAGCCGGGCTCGAACCGGCGACCTTCTGGCTGCCAGCCAGACGCTCTCCCAGCTGAGCTATGGCCCCTGGGTCGCGGCAGAGTCTAGCCGCGAAATCGTAGTCGTTCGGCCAGTCGATCCCGCGACCGCGTCACGCGGTCGCCGCTTCGAGCTCGATGCTCGGCACGTCGCCCCACAGATCCTCGAGGCGGTAGTACGAGCGCGCGTCCGGCGTGAACACGTGCAGCACGACGTCGATGTAGTCGGCGACGATCCAGGTCGCCTCGCGTTGCCCGTCGACCGACTGGGGCAGCAGCCGTGCCTCGTGCTTCAGCTGCCGATGCACCTCGTCGTAGATCGACACCGTCTGCCGCGGGTTCTGCCCGGTGCAGACGACGAAGAAGTCTGTGTAGGTACAGGCGGGTCGCATGTCGAGGATGACCACGTCCTGCGCCAGCTTGTCTTGGGCGATGCCGGCGATCCGGCGTGCTTGTTCGAGCGGATTCAGAGAGGTCAAGTGTAGCCGCGGTAGAGGCCGAGCTCATGGATCAGCTCGACCACCGCCACCGGAACGAGGCCGTCGATCGGCTCGCCACGGGCGATGCGGTCGCGGATCTCCCGCGACGAGATCGGAAGCGGCTCGAGGTCGAAGAAGGTGACTCGCGTGGGATCCGAGAGCGTCGCGAGGACGCTGTCCAACCGGTCGCGCGGATAGCCCGGCCGCGTCGCGACCGCGAGCCGCGTCCGGGCGAGCACACCGTCCGGATCCTTCCAGGTCGGGAAGTCGCAGAACTCGTCGGCGCCGATCAGGAACAGCGGGTCGTCCCAGCCGTTGGCACGGAGCGTGTCGACCGTCCGCTCGTGCTCGTCGACCTCGACTCGATCCTCGGGGAACGCCGCGCGCGCCAGACGCGCGCGTGTCTCGACGTCGAGCTCGACGTGCTTGTGGCCCGGCCGCGCCGCGACGAGGACGACGAACTCGGCGGGCTCGAAGCGCCGCTTCGCCGCGCGTGCGAGCGCGACGTGGCCGTTGTGCGGGGGGTTGAACGTCCCGCCGAGGAGCGCGATCACTCGAACACCAGCTCCTCGCCGTCCACCTCGACGGTGTCGCCCTTCCGCGCGCCTGCCGCCTTCAGCGCAGCCTCGAGCTCGCCTTCGTCTGCCGGCGCGGCTCCGGCGATGCGGAAGCCGCGGTCCGTTCTCAGCACACGGAACCTTCGGCCACCCGGCCGCGGGCGGTAGACCAGGAAGTCCACGAGCCCCTCTTCGTCGGATGTCGCGGGCGACTCCGCCGGCGGGCAGAGCTCGAACAGCGCGCGCTTCAGCTCCTCGACGCCGGAACCCGTTGCGCAGGAGACGCGAAACACCCGGACGATCCGCGGGTCCTGCACACCGAAAACCGGGTCCGGCTGCACGTCGATCTTGTTGAGGACGACCGCCTGCGGCCGGTTTTCGAGCCCCGCCCCGTACGCGGCGAGCTCGCGATCGATCACCGCCCACCGCTCGTCGGCGTCGTCCTCGGACGCGTCGATCACGTGGAGGAGCAGGCGTGCGCGCTCGAGGTGCGCGAGGAACTCGTGACCGAGGCCGACGCCCTCGCTCGCGCCTTCGATCAATCCGGGCACGTCCGCGACCGTCAACTGGCGCCCGTCCGGCGCGTCGACCGTCCCGAGCACCGGCGCAAGCGTCGTGAACGGGTACTCCGCCACCTTGGGCCGCGCATTCGAGATGCGCGCGAGCAGCGACGACTTGCCCGCGTTCGGAAACCCCGCGAGCGCGGCATCCGCCATCAGCTTGAGCCGCAACTCGAGCGCCGCCTCCTCCCCCGGCAGGCCCGTTTCCGCGAAGCGCGGCACCTGCCGTGTGGGAGACGCGAAGCGCTTGTTGCCGCGGCCCGCCAGGCCGCCCCGTGCGACGACCACTCGCATTCGAGGCGCGGCGAGGTCGGCGATCAGCTGCTCGTCGGCGTCGAAGATCTGCGTCCCCACCGGGACTTCGAGCTCCACGCTCGCGCCCGTCGCACCGTGCTTGAGCGCGCCACGCCCCGGCTCGCCGTTGTCGGCCCGGAACCTCCGCTTCGCGCGGAACGCGGACAGGTCGCGAAGATCGGGGTTCGCGACGAGCACGACGTCGCCGCCGGGACCGCCGTCGCCGCCGTCCGGCCCTCCCCTCGGGACGTGCTTCTCGCGCCGGAAATGGATGCTTCCGTCGCCGCCGCGACCCGCCTGCACCTCGATGCCGGCGCGGTCGTGGAACATGCCGGCGCTACTCGGCGGTCTCTGCGACTTCGACGAAGCGGCGCTCGCCGCTCTGCTTGAACGCGACCGTTCCCGGGCGCGTCGCGAAGATCGTGTGGTCGCGGCCGAGTCCGGTGCCCGGACCCGGTCGGAACCTCGTGCCGCGCTGGCGGACGAGGATCATCCCGGCCTTGACCTCCTCGCCGGAGAAGATCTTGACGCCGAGCATCTTCGGGTTTGAGTCGCGGCCGTTGCGTGACGAGCCGAGTCCTTTTTTGTGTGCCATTACTGCTTCTCCCTCTTCGTTTCGAGCGTCGATTCGAGTGCGGCGATCGCGCCCTTCCGGTTCGCGTTCGCGCGTTCGTATTCGAGCGCGGCCTCGACCTGTTCGAGCCGCCAGTGCTTCGACTTCTCCTCGATGTCCGCGATCGTGTAGTCGGGGTACTCCTTCGGCGGGTGCGCCGCCGTGTCCTGTGCCGGCGCGGTCTCGGCGGGCGCTGGCGCGTCGGCCTGCGCCGCCGCTTTCGGCTCCGCTTTCGGCGCAGCGGCAGCCGACGAGCGCTTCGTCGACGCGCCGATCGACTCGATCTCGATCTGCGACAGGCGCGCGCGGAAGCCGTTGTGGCGCTTGTAGCCATTCTTGGGCCGGTACTTGCCGATCCGGACCTTCTCGCCGAGGACGTGGCCGACAACGCGCGCCGTCACCTGCGTCCGCGGCGCGAGCGTCCCGGGGCCGTCGCCGCCGACGAACAGCACACCAGGCTGGAAGGTCTTGCCCTCGTCCGCGCCGACGCGGTCGACGAGCAGCCGCTCGCCCTCGCGGACGACGTACTGCTTCCCGCCCACGGCGATGATCGCGTAGCTGTCGGTCTTCGTAGCCATAGCGTGGAAAACGCGGGCGTCAGGCCCGCGAGCCGCGCCAGTTTAGCGGAGATTCACTCGCCGGAGCCGATCTCGTCGCCCCATTCGGACATCGGGACATAGCCCCACTCGCGATCGTCCGTCGAAGCGGCGTCAGGCGTCTCGGACGTCGGCGCCGCGGCCGGCGCGTCCGGGGCGGCCGGCGCGTCACCATTGTCGGACGTCGCCTCGGTGCCGCCGCCTTCGGCGGCTGCCCCGACGGGCTTCTTCCTGCGGTTACGTCCGCCGCGGGAGCCGCGCCGCGTCTTCTTCTTGGGCTTCGGCTCGTCCGAGCCATCTGCCGACGGAGCGTCCGTCTCGTCGGCCGCGGTCGTCTCTTCGCCGAGCTCGCGGTCCGGCACGTGGATCTTCGCGACCGGCTCCGCAGCTGCGTCGGCGACCGTGTCGGCGTCGCCGGCGCCGTTCGCGGACGCCGCCGCGGCGGTTGCCGGCTTCTTCTTCCGGCCGCGCCCGCCGCGCGATCCGCGACGCGTCTTCTTCTTCGCGGCGGCGCCGTCGGTGGTGTCGGCGGCCGCCTCGCCCTCCGGGTCGGCCTCGTCGTCCGCGGCCGCCTCGGCTCCCGCTGCGTCCTCCGCCGGCGGCTCTTCCGGCGCCACAGCCGGCTTCTTCGTCGCGGGGCGGCGCGTCGGCTTCTCCGCCTCCTGCTCGGCGGTGATCGGGAGATCCGCATGCGCGTCTGCGCCGACAACGGTCGCGTACATCGTCCCGTCGAGCGCGCGCTCGATCCGGACGTTCACCTTCTTCCCGACGAGCTTCGCCGCGTTCGCGACACAGATGTCCGTGCCGTCGAGCTTCCCGACGCCCGCCTGCGGATCGTGCAGCCCGACCTCGCCGAGCTTCAACTCGATTTCCGCGCCTTCCTCGACGGGCAGCTGCGGCGCGAGGTCTTCGCGCTTCCCCTCGGCGAGGACGAGGAAGTGGTCGAGGTGTACCTCGTCTTTCCCGACGAGATAGAACCGGCGCCGCGTCTGCGCCTCCAGCTCGACGAGGCGCTCGGCCCCGGGGCCGACGACGAGCGACGCGACCTTCGCGGCGACCTCGACGCGGTACGCCTGCGCGCGCGAGCCCGTCGCGAGCGCGCGGAGCCGGCGCTCGATGTCGAGCGCCGCGGTTCCCTCCGAGACGACGATCCCGTCGCCGCCGCACCTCGGGCACTTCTTCGTCATCACTTCGCGCGGCCCGTCGGTGACGTTCTGGCGCGTCATCTCCACGAGCCCGAGCGGCGAGATCTCGACCACGTACGTCTTCGTCCGGTCGCGCTCGAGCTCCCTGCGCAGCGCTTCCTCGACCGTCGCACGGTTCTTCGGGTTCGCCATGTCGATGAAGTCGATGACGATGATCCCGCCGATGTCGCGTAGCCGGAGCTGGCGCACGACCTCCTTCACCGCTTCGAGGTTGTTCTTCGTGATCGTGTCCTCGAGGCGGGCGCCGGACGACTTCGACCGCGAGCCGACGAAGCGGCCGGTGTTGACGTCGATGACGGTGAACGCCTCGGCGTAGTCGAAGACGAGGTAGCCGCCGGACGGAAGGTCGACGCGGCGGCTGAGCGTCGACCTGATCTCGGCCTCGACGCCGAAGTGCTCCAGCAGCGGCGTCTTCTCCTTGAATCGCACCACGCGCTCGACCATGTGCGGCGACGTCTTCTTCAGGTAGCCGGTGACGCGTTTGTACGTGCGGTCGTTGTCGACGTAGGCGCGCACGAAATCGTCGGTGAAGAGGTCACGCGTGACGCGGAGCGGCAGCTCTGCCTCCTGGTACACGAGCGACGGCGCCGCCGCTTCCTTCGCGCGCTGCTGGATCGACTTCCAGAGCTTCTGCAGGAAGACGAGGTCACGCTCGATGTCCTCCGCCGACGCGCCTTCGGCGGCCGTCCGGACGATGACCCCGCCGTCTTTCGGCGCGATTCGCTTCATGATGTCCTTGAGGCGCTGGCGCTCGTCGTCCTCGAGCCGCCGCGACACGCCCTGGCCCTCACCGTTCGGGACGAAGACGACGAAGCGCCCGGGCAGCGAGATCTCGGTCGTCAGCCGCGCGCCCTTCGTCTTCATCGGGTCCTTGACCGCCTGCACCATGATCGTCTGGCCGCGGCTGATCAGGTCCTGGATCTTGCGGCCGTGCCGCTTCCCCTCGAGCTCGGGCGCGACGATCTCGTCGACGTAGAGGAACCCGTTCTTCTCGAGCCCGATCTCGATGAAGGCGGCTTCCATCCCCGGCAGCACGTTGTCGACCGTGCCGAGATAGATGTTCCCCGCGATCGAGCGCCGCTCGGGCCGTTCGAGGTAGACCTCGGCGACCTTGTCGTCCTCGACGACGGCGACACGCTGCTCGCCGACGTCGACGGAGATCAGCAGCTCCCGCTTCGCCGCGGGCAGCGGGCGCGGCTTCGGCGGCTCGCGCCGGCGGCGCTGCGACTGCGCGCGCTCGCGCCGCTGCGACTGCTGCGCGGGCTTGCGCTCCGGCTTCCTGTCCTTCTTCTCCTTGTCTTTCTCGTCCCGCGGCTTTGCCGTCGCCGCCGGCTCTCCGGGCTTCGCGCGGGCGCGACCGCGTCCGCCGCGGCTTCCGCGACGGCGCTTCGGCTTGCTCGATTGGTCGGTTTCGGCCGCGGCGGGCGCGGCCTCGACGGTTACAGGGTTGGGTAGCTCAACGGGAGCGGCAGCCTCGACGGGCGCATGCTCGACTTGGGCCTTTCGGCCGAGACGGAACCAACGCAAAAGAAAACTCCTTCGTGCGCGCGCGCTGCAGCAACGCCCCTCCGAGGGGCGGCGCGGAGCGTGCGCGGCAGGTCGTGAATCAGGGCGTACATCTCTTCAAAGGCTAGCAGCGGCCTCGGCTCCGTCCGGTCCCGGTCCTACCCTTCGCGCATCAGCCGACGGGAGGTGGTCGAGTGGCCGGGCAGCGCGAAGCTCATGAACTGTTGCTGATCGAGGAGGCGGACGCCTGGTTCGAATACCTGGAGGCCACGCGGGGCCAGTCGGTCCTCCGCTACAAGGAGGTCGAGCCCTGGGCGTGGGCGCGGCTCACGCAGCGGCTGCGGGCAATCAAGACCAGGCGCGCGAAGCTCCGGCCGGCCGCGGAAGCCGCCTAGCGTGGCCAGTTGGGCTGTCGACCCGCCGCCTCAGCGACGGACGCGGCTGCGTGCGTGGATGCTGAGGAGGATCCCGACTCCGACGAGGTTCGCGATCATCGCCGAGCCGCCGACCGAGAGGAACGGCAACGGGATGCCCGTGATCGGGGCAATGCCCATCGTCATGCCGACATTGACGAAGATCTGGAACAGCAACGCGAACACGAGGCCGCCGGCGACGATCGCGGAGAACGGGTCCCGCGCGAGCGTGACGATCCTCATTCCACGCCACACGACGAGCAGGTAGAGCCCGAGCAGGATCGAGGCGCCGACGAAGCCGCGCTCCTCCGCCAGGGACGCGAAGACGAAGTCGGTGTGATGCTCCGGCAGGAAGTGCAGCGTCGTCTGCGTCGCGCCGGCGATTCCGCGACCGCGGAGCTGACCGGCGCCGATCGCGTTCTTCGACTGGACGATGTTGTACGTCGCGCCGCCGGGATCGCTGTTCGGATTGAAGAACCCGGTCAGCCGCTGTACCTGGTACGGGCGGAGGATGTGCACACCCGCCGCCGGCGCCACCCACAGGACGGTCGTCGCGACGAGCACGGCGAGCGCGCCGAGGATCGCGAGGTGCGTCCACCGCACGCCGGCGACGAACAGGATCGCGGCGAGCGCGGCGACATAGACCATCGCCGTCCCGATGTCCGGCTGGACGAAGACGAGAAAGGTGGGGACGGCGGCGAGCCCGATCGCGCTGAGCGTCGTCCGCCGGTCGGCGAGCCGCTTCGTCCGCTCCGCGAGGAAGCCGGCGAGCGCGAGGACGAAGAAGACCTTGCCGAACTCGGACGGCTGGAACCGGAACGGGCCGAAGTCGAGCCACCGCGACGAGCCGCGCGTCACCGATCCTTCGAGCAGCACGAGCAGGATGACCGCCGCCGTTCCGCCGTAGATCACGCGCCAGTGCCGGCGGTACCACGCCGGATCGATGATCACGGCCGCGACGAGGCAGACGAGGCCGGCGCCGACGAAGAGCGACTGTCGGACGAGGTAGTAGTCGGTGTTACCGGTGACGTCGTGCTGCGTGATCCCGCGGATCGCCCACAGCCCGTAGCCGACGAGTGCCGCGACGGCCCCGACGAGGAGCCAGTCGAGGCGGCGGACGAAGGACGCGACGTCCGCCGCTTCGCGCCGGCGGGAGCGCACTTCTGCGCGGGATGCATATTCGACTGCCATCAGTCCGAGTGCACCGGTCCGGTCTGTGTTGCCTGTTTCCCGAAGAATTGCTCGAACACGTGCAACGCCGCGGGTGCCGCGGCGGTGCCGCCGTGGCCGCCGTTCTCGATCAATGCGCAGACGACGAGCGTCGGATCGTCGGCCGGACCATAGCCGCACCACCACGACTGGTCGAACAGACGCGGATAGCCGTCGCCGGGGTCGAGCACCTTCTCGGCGGTGCCGGTCTTGCCGGCGATCGGGACGGGGAAGCCGCCGAAGACGCCGACGCTCGTCCCGTACGAGGAGTGCGTCGCCGCGAGGAGTCCCTGGCGGACGACCTCGAGCGCGCCGGCGTCGACGTTCGTCGGCTCCGGCGCGGGCGCCGGCGAGGTGGGCAGCGTCCGGCCGCGACGGCCGTTCGACGCGGGCTGCTCGACGTCCTCGAGGAGATGCGGCGCGACGAGCCGTCCGCCGTTCGCGATCAGCGCATAGAAGCGCGCCATCTGCATCGGCGTCACCAGCAGGTCCTTCTGGCCGATCGCGAGCTGGATCGAGTCGCCCGGCTTCCACAGGCGGTCGACCTGCCAGCCGTTCGGATCGCTCTTCTTGGTGTACGTCGCCCTTCGCCAGTCGGGTGTGGGCAGGAGACCTGTCTGCTCGGGGCCGACGTCGATGCCCGTGTGCGCGCCGAAGCCGAAGCGGCTCGCCCAGGCCTGCAAGCGGGGTCCACGGTCGGCGGGCATGCCGTAGAAGCGATAGCCCACTTGGTAGAAGTACGTGTCGCACGATGCCGCGAGCGCGGTCGGGAGATTCATCCACGCGTTCGCATTCGGATCCCAGTTGTTGAACGTGTGACCGGCGACGGTGTACGAGCCCGTGCACTGGAGGTCCGAGTACGGCGTGAGAATTCCCTCCTCCATCGCGGCGAGCGCGGTCACCGGCTTCCACGTCGACCCCGGCGGATACGCCGCGTCGATCGCACGGTCGAGCGCCGGATAGTTCTGCTCGCGAGCCGTGGTCCCGGTGAGCCCCGCGGCTTCGAGCGCGCGTTGCCGGATCCGGCCCACGTAGAGGCTCGGACGGTACGTCGGCCACGATGCAAGCGCGCGGATCGAGCCGTCACGCGGATCGAGCGCGACGACCGCACCGCCGTTCGCGTTCCAGCACCCGTAGCAGGTCGACGCGCGCGCGCCCTCCATCCCGATCTGCAACGCGCGCTCGGCCGCCTGCTGCAGCTTGACGTCGATCGTGAGGCGCAATGCATTGCCCGGATGCGGCAGCGTCGAGGGCCGCAGATTCGTCCGCGGCCGGCCGAGCGAGTCGACCACGAGCTTCGCGACGCCCGGCGTCCCACGGAGGAACTTGTCGTACGACGCCTCGACGCCCGTCTGGCCGATCTCGTCGCCGGCGTGGTAGCCGTCGTTTTTCAGCGCCTTCAGCTGCTGCGCGGAGATCTCGGTGACGTAGCCGAGGATGTGCGCGGCGAGCGACCCGTGTGGATACGCGCGCAGGTACGTGTTCGCGATCACGACGCCCGGGAAGTCCTCCTGGCGTTCCTTCAGGTAGCCGACCTGAAGCTCGGTTGCGCCGGTCTTGATCCGCGCCGGCGTCAGCGGGTCGTTTCGGTGCTTGCGGATCGCGGCCGCGATCTGCGACAGCGGCACGTGCATCACCTGCGCGAGCGCGCGGAGCTCGCGCACACGCTCCGGCCGCCGTTTCGGGAGGTCGGACGGCCAGATCTGAACCTCGGTGCCGGCGACGTTGGTGACGAGCGTGCGCCCGTAACGGTCGAGAATCGGCCCGCGCGGCGCGGGAACGCGCACGGTGCGGAGCTGGTTGTTCTGCGCCGCGCGCAGGTACTGCGCGCCGGAGAGAACCTGCAGCGCCCAGAGCCGCAGGAACAGCACGGCGAACACCGCAAGCGCGAGCATCCCGAGCATGCCGACGCGCAGTGCAAGCGCGGGCGTCAGCCGATACGGCTCCTCGGTTCGCGGGTCGGGCGCGAGGAACCGGCCGCCGAGAATTCGTCTAGCCAAGCAATCTCACCTCGCGCACACGGTCGCCCCACTCTTCGGGCGGGAGCACGCGGCGTACGAGCGCATACACCGGGAACGTCAGGAGAACGTTGAGAACGATCGTCGGAACGAGGCCGTCGAGCAGCACCGCGCGCGCCGGCGCGTGCTCGCCGAGCATGAAGTGCAGGAGCAGCGCGCCGAACTGGTACAGCGCGGTGACGACAGCGACCGACAACAGCGGTGCATGCGCGCGATCGCGACCTGTCGTCTCGCCGTAGCGCCCCGTCCAGTAACCGGCGAGCGTGAGCAGCAGCGACGTGAAACCGAGCGTCCCGAACGTGCCCGTGTCCGCGATGAATCCGGCGGCGAAGCCTGCGAATGCGCCGAAGACCGCGCCGCGCAGCAACGCAACGCAGACGACGGTGACGAGCAGCAGTTTCGGCCGCCCGTTGAGGATGTCGACGTCGCCGATGATCGAGACCTGCAGAACGACCGCGACGAACAGGAGCGCGGCGGCCTTGGCTGCGTCGGCCGGATTGATCACGGCGCGACCGGAATCCGCTTCTTCGTCACGAGAGCGATCACCGAGTCGAGCGACGGGAAGTTCACGTAGGGCTGGATCTGAATCGCCTTGTACGGGGCCGTATCGGTCTGGCCGACGCTGATCACCTGACCAACCTGGATGCCGCGCGGGAACAGCGACGGGAACTGCTTCGACTGCGTCCCCGCGGTAACGATCACGTCGCCTGATTGCACGTCGGCGTCCTTGCCGATGCGGTCGAGGATCATCTGTCCCTGTCCCTGGCCGTGCCGGACGAGGCCGATCGCCCCCGAGCGCAGGTCGCGCGCCTGCACCGCGCTCTCGTCGTCGGTGATCAGCGTGACCTCGGCGGCGCTGCCACTCAGCGCGGTCACACGTCCGACGAGCCCGTCCTGCGTCACGACAGGCGTGTCGAGGACGATGCCGTCATTCGAGCCTGCCGCAATCACGACGTGCTGGTCGAACTCGCTCGGCGCCCGCGCGATGATCCGTGTGTTCACGGGCTCGTAGTCGCGGGGGAAACGCGGACTGTCGATGTACCGCAGCTGTCCGAGCAGCGTCTTGTAGTCCTGCTGCGCGTTCTGGTTCTGGATCACCTGCTGGCGCACGCGGTCGAGATCGGCGCGCAGGCGCGCGTTCTCGCGCTTTGCATGGACGAGGCCGCGGAAGTAGCCGTAGGTGTCGCGGAACGGCCGGGCAATCCGCTCGGCCCCCACCTCGAAGGGCCGAAGGACGGTGGCGCCCGCGCTCTGGACGCCGTGCAGCGCGCCGGTCGTCGGCTCGCGGAACGAGAGCGTGATCAGGAGCAGCGAGAGCAGCACGAGCACTCCGACCACGGCTCGCCGCCGGAGGGCTGAGCGATTGCGGGAAGGAAACGGCTGCGGTCGTGCTCTGGAGACCGTGGCATCCAGGACCGCGCTGACACTGCGGTTGCGAGGCACAGGAACGGCTTAGGTTAGCGCGAAGGTCGGCGAACCGGCCGCTTAGCGGTGATTCCGGCTGTTCTTCCGGGCCCGTGCGCTGCGGTGGATCGCCTCGAACTCCTCGAGGCTGCGGCCCGAACCGACGGCCACGCACGTGAGTGGGCTCTCCGCGAGGTGAACCGGCATCTGCGTCTCGTGCCGGAGGCGCTCGTCGAGGTTCGTCAGGAGCGCGCCGCCGCCGGCGAGCACGATGCCTCGATCCATGATGTCCGCGGCGAGCTCCGGCGGGGTCTTGTCCAGCGTTGACTTGATCGCCTCGATGATCTGGCTGACGGGCTCGTCGAGCGCGCGGCGGATCTCGTCCGAGGAGAGGACGACGGTCTTCGGCAGCCCGGTCAGCATGTCGCGGCCGCGGACTTCCGCCTGGATCTCCTCGCGCATGTCGAATGCGGAGCCGACCTCGAGC
>JBJMJS010000017.1:0-5036 GCA_045806225.1 Gaiellaceae bacterium | reverse complement strand
GCCAGCGGCGCGCCGCGAGCAGCCGTGCCGTCGCTGCGCCGATGCCGCTCGAGGCACCGGTGACGACGGCGACGCGTGCTACTTGCAGATCCGGACGACCCGTGTCGCCGACAGGCGCTTCCCGGCCGCGTCGGTCGCAAGTGCCGTCACCCGGTGCGCACCGCCCTTCACGCCGCCGATGTGCCACGTGACGGCGAATAGCCCCGCCGCGCCGTCGCGGTCGACGCCGATCCGATGCCCGTCGGCCGAAAACCGGACCGATGCGACCGTCCGGCTCGAGCTCGCGACGACCGCAAGCGGCGCCGTCGCTCCGCGCAGGCACTGTCCCGTCCGCGGGACGAGCCACGTCAGCGCCGGGCCGGTCACGCCGCGAAGCGTCACGGTCTTGAACCGCGTGTTCGGGAGGATCTTGTTCCCGAGCGTCGCGATGTTCTTCGTTTCCTGCAGGTCGGACGCTTCGAGCACGAGCTTCGTCTTCCCTGCGGGGACCCGCGCCGCCGCGGCAGGCAGTGGGAAGACGGCGAGACCGGTCGCAGCGTCGTACAAGGCCGCACCGACGAGGACGCGCCGGTACGAGATCACGAGCGAGAGCGGGTCGACGCCGGACTGGGAGTCGAGCACGCGCGCAACGATCGTCGGCCGGCCGGCGGACACGCGCGTCGTGAGCACGTTCACCCTCGGCGGCGTCAGGTCGTTCTGCCAGAAGCGCAGGCGGTACGGCCCCGGATGCGAGGCGTGCGTGAACGGATCGATGCCGGAGTCGACGGAGACAAAGAACTGCTGCTGGCGCGGGAACACGACACCCGCGGCTCCGACATCGATCCCGGAATCGAACATCAGCTCGTTCATGTTGACGGGCGTCGCCGCGTACCCCTGCACGTCACGCTCGTCCTTCGACCCGAGCACCCACGGGTGGATGAGCGCGTCCGATGCGGTGGATGCCGTCGACACGCCGAGGTTGACCAGCGGCTTCTGGACGGTCGTGACGTAGAGCGTCTCCGCCCCCGTTTCGTCCATCGCGGGGCCGACGTAGTCCGACGGCGGGCCGAACGGGGCGCTCGGACAGCAATACGCGGTCACTCTGCTCTCGCCGCGCGTGTCACCCGTCTGCACCTTCTTCAGCGGCTGGGCATCGAGCGCCGCGAGCGCCGGGTGCGACACGTCGAACGCGTAGGGGATCCGGCGGGTCACGTCACCGTTGCGCAGGACGATGAAGCCGTAGTCCTGGCCCTGCGGAGCGCCCGACGCGGCATGTGCGATCACGGCGAGCTCGCCCTCGCCGCCCGGCGGGACGTCGACGGCCGGCGGCACGTCGATCGACGCGCCCTGCGTCGCGCTCTGCGGTGCCAGGCCGACGCTCCACGTGCCGGTGCCGCCCCCGGCGTCGCGGACGCGGACGAGGAGCGCGCGGTCGTCGGCCCGGTGCGTGACGTCGAGCCGCTGGAACGAGAGCGTCGCCGGGGTCGTGAAGACCTTCGGATCGGCGGCGCGCGCGACATTCACGAGCCCGCCCCCCTCGAGCGGGACGGGCGCCTCCTGCGTGCGCGCGGTGTTCCCCCAGGCCGGCCCGGCGGTCGCGACGAGCGCTGACTTGATCTGCTGCGGCGTCCAGCCGCGGTGCAGCTGCACGAGCAACGCCGCCGCGCCCGCGACGTGCGGAGTGGCCATGCTCGTCCCATCGAAGACGGCGAACGGCGAGCCGCCGGTGAACTCCGGGAGCGTCGACGACAGGATCGCCCCGCCGGGTGCGGAGACGTCCGGCTTCAGCAGATCCGTGAAGTCGGTCAGGCCGGCCGAGGAGAAGTCGGTGACGATCCCGCTGCGGCCCGTCTCGACCTGCTCGATCTGCGAGCCGACGACGACGGGTGCCGCGCCGTCGTGCTGTGCGAGATACGCACGCAGGGTCGCGCCGTCGAGGTCGGCGATCTTTCCGGCCGGGATCGGCAGCGCGATCGGAATCGGCTCCGCCTCGCCGGCCCGGTTGTCGACGATCACGATCCCGACGGCGCCCGCGTCTGCAGCCCGCAGGGCCTTCGACGCGAACGTGCAGTGACCGCGTGTAACGAGCGCGATCGCGCCGCGCAGGCTCCCGGGCAGGAGGGGTGTCTTCGTCTCGTTGTTCGGATCGTCGTCGGGGCCGCACAGCCGGCGGTCGAGCGCCTCGCCGCCGCGCGTCGTGAACGTCCCGATGTCGACCAGCAGCCGCGTCTGCCGGGCGAACGCCGGCGGAAAGAATTCGCCGCCGGCGCTCGCGATCGGAATGCCGCGGACGTTCGCCGGTGCGTCGTCGGCGACGACACTCATCGTCGGCGTGAACACGTGCGTGTTCGACACGGCCGCGACCGTGATCGCGTCCGGCGCCGTGCCCGGCGATCCGACGGTGCCGAGGCCGAACGAGTCGCGGTCGTTTCCCGCAGCGATCACCGGCACGACGCCCGCAGCTGCGACGTTGCGGATCGTGTCGATCAGCGCATCGTTGACCGGATCCGTCTCGGGGCCGCCGCCGGAGAAGTTGACGACGTCCATGCCGTCGCGCACCGCTGCCTCGAACGCGGCGATCAACTCGGGAGTGAACGCCTGGACGCCCGCCGGCGTCGGAACGGTGAACACGCGGTAGTTCCCGAGCCACGCACGCGGCGCGACGCCACTCAGGCCGCACGTCGGCGGGTGATCGCGCCCACCTGGGGAACACGTGCCGGCGTCGCCGGCGGCGATCCCTGCAACGTGCGTCGCGTGGAACGACACGGTCGGGTCGACCGGCAGCTTGCCCGCGGCGCCCGCACCAGGGCCCGGGAACGATCGCGCGACGATCACCTTCGGTGACGTGAAACGGTCGTCGCCGAGCGGGAAGCCGCTGGGATACGAGAACGACGACGCGTCGAAGAACGGATTCCGCGGGTCGACGCCGTCGTCGACGACGCCGATCTTGACGCCGTCGCCGCGCGCGCCGGTGGCCGCGTGCAGCTCGTCGGCGCCGATGACGCCGGGGCTGTGGTTCGTCGACAGCGTGTACTGCAGCGTCGGGTACACATGCGCGGCGAACGACATGCGCGTCAGAACCGGCAGCTTCGAGACCGGCAGGTCGACGGCGAACCCGTCGAAGACGATCTGGTAGCGCTCGCCTATGCGCGCGGACGGGATCGACCGTCGGAGCTCGGCCGCAGCGCGCTGCTGCGAGGCCGCGACGCGCGCGAGGTACCGCCGTGAGGTCGGCGACGACACGTTGAGCCTTTGCTGCGTCTCCGCGGCTGCGAACGTCCGCCGGTAGGAGGCCGCAAGCGGGGCGAGCCGCAGCCGGACGACCACGCGGATCCGGTGCGTCCGGTGCGCTGCCGGCACGACGAGCGTGCCGGACCGGACGCGCGGCAGGGCGGTCTCGCCGAACGTTCGCCGCACCGGTTGGGGCGACGCACCTGCGGGAACCGCCGACGCCAGCGCCGCCATAACTACCACCAGACCCACTGAGCGGCGCAAGAACAGGGAATGTAGCGGAAGGGATCTCATAGGATCGTCCGGTGCCAGGAAGCTACGAGGGGAAGCGCGGTCTGGTTCTCGGCGTCGCGAACCGGCGCTCGATCGCATGGGGGATCGCGAAGCGCCTCGCCGACGGCGGCGCCGAGCTCGCGTTCACGTATCAGGGCGAACGGATCGAGAAGAACGTCCGTGAGCTCGCCGACTCGGTGGGAAGCCCGCTCGTGACCTCGTGCGACGTCCGTTCGGACGACGACGTGGCGCGCGTGTTCGGCGAGGTTGCGCAGCGCTTCGACGGCGGTCTCGACCTGCTCGTCCACTCGGTGGCATTCGCTGCCGCGGAGGATCTCGAGGGTCGCTTCACCGACACGCCGCGCGATCGCTTCTGGCTCGCGCTGGATGTGAGCGCGTACTCGCTCGTCGCGTGCGCCCGCGCCGCGGAGCCGCTGATGGAGGCGCGCGGCGGAGGCTCGATCGTGACGATGACCTACCTCGGCGGCGAGCGCGCGGTTCCGCATTACAACGTCATGGGCGTGGCGAAGGCGACGCTCGACGCCTCGGTGCGCTACCTGGCGTGGGACCTCGGCGAGAAGAACATCCGCGTCAATGCGATCAGCGCGGGGCCTGTCCGGACGCTCGCGGCGCGATCGATCGCCGGCTTCCCGACGATGGAGGCGATCGTCGAGGAGCGCTCGCCGCTCCATCGCCACATCGACGCGGACGATGTCGGCGGCGCGGCGGCGTATCTACTGTCGGACGACGCGCGGAACGTCACCGGGACGATCCTGTACGTCGACTCCGGCTACCACGCGATGGGGATGTGACCTTCACCGACAGAAGCCGCAGACCGACCCGGCGCCCGTCGGCGGCCACGAGGTGGGGGACGTTCAGGCTGACGACGTGCCAGCGCGCGACGCGACCGAGCGGCAGTGTCCGCGTTCCGTCGACGGCCGACCCGCGCACGACGCGTCCGTCGACGGTCGGCGCGCCGACGGCGTAGCCGGACTCGGGCGCCGCGACACGCAGCCGAACGGCACCCGCGCCGTAGATCCAGAACGGCGCGTGCGTCTCGCTCATCGGCCAGCCGTCGCCGGTGTTGCCGTACCAGCCCTGGCAGAAGACCGGACGAGAGCGGGCCGGCTCGCCGACCGGGAGCGTGCTCAGCGCGCGCCCGCGCGTGAAGAGCGCGATCGGCTGCGCGGCCGCGGTCGGCGCCCAGCCGTGCTGGCGGAGACCGCGGAGCGCGAAGTAGCGGCGGTCGGGAACTGCGCCGTTCCGCGTGAACAGCCCGCCGTGGACCGCGATCGCCGTGACGCCGAGACGGTCGAGCAGACCGTTCGTGCCGCCCGACCAGTCGCCGCAGTTCAGGCGCTCGAGCCGCCGTGCCAGCTCCTTGGCCGCCGCCGGCGCAGTCGTGGAGTACCCGCCGAGGCGCTGCCGCCGGGCGTGCGTGTCGTACCAGAGATAGACCGAGCCATAGTGGACGCCGGGGTCGAACACCGGCAGTTCGAGCTGGCGGCCCGGCGGCGCCGTGTGGACAGCCGCGTAAGCCGCACCACCGCTGT
>JBJMJS010000016.1:0-15921 GCA_045806225.1 Gaiellaceae bacterium | reverse complement strand
GCAAGGATCCGTCGCTCGTCGGCGGCGTCGGGATAGCCGAGTGCGGTCTTGAGGAAGAACCGGTCGAGCTGCGCCTCGGGAAGGGGGAACGTCCCTTCGTACTCGATCGGGTTCTCCGTCGCGAAGAGCAGGAACGGATCGGGGAGGACGCGCGTCTCGCCGTCGACGGTGACCTGTTGCTCGGCCATCGCTTCGAGGAGCGCCGACTGCGTCTTCGGCATCGCGCGGTTGATCTCGTCGACGAGGACGACGTTCGCGAAGATCGGCCCGGGGCGGAACTCGAAGTCGCGCTCCTTCTGGTTGAAGATCGACAGGCCGGTGACGTCGGTCGGCTGCAGGTCGGGCGTGCACTGGATGCGGGACGGCGTCGCGCCGTCGATCGACTGCGCGATCGCGCGAGCGAGGACGGTCTTCGCCGTGCCGGGCACGTCTTCGAAGAGGACGTGGCCGCCGCACACGAGCGCGGCGAGCACGAGCTTCACTTCCTCGCGTTTGCCGTGCACGACCGACTCGATGTTCTCGAGAAAGCGATCCGCGAGCCGCGCGGCGGCTGCGAAACGGTCGGAGCCCTCTACGCGAGCCGCCTCGGTCGTCTCCATCGTCTCCCTCGATTGTAGGACGCAGCAGGCCGAACGCCCCTTGTGACGCGAGCGGACGCGCTTTGTTAGCGAAACGTAAAGGGGACCCGGTGCGGCTCACGACGTCACCCGACGTTCGACGCAGCGCCGAAGAGGCCGGGGGCGGGGTCTCGGCCACCGGCCTTCACCACGCCTTGACCGGCCTCGCTTTCCTCGTGTCCGCGCACCCGCGCGTCAAACGGACGTGTCGCCATCGTCCCGTGTTGGAAACGGCATGTCCCGGGTCTGACCCCGGACATGGCTCCAAACGCAAAAGCTTTGTCACGGCTTCGTGACAGGACTCGGCGCCGCGCCGCGCGACCGCGCCTGTTCGCGCGGAACGCGCGCCTTACACGTCCGGAACCGGCACGGCCCGGGTCTGACCCTGGCCGTGCCGGAACGGGACCTGACCCAAGAGAGTGAGCCCTAGTTGCCCGACGACCAGGGATCGACGTAGACGTCGTCGACCGACGCACTGCCGTCCATGGCCGTGAAGCGCAGCTGCAGGCTCGAGACGCCGAGGATCCCCTGGAGCGAGTCGAGGTTGAGCACCGCCGGCGAAGGCTGCCACGCGGACGTCCCGTCGACCGTCGTCGCGTTGAGGATGCCGACGACGACGCCGAGGAGGTTCCGCTCGACGACGTCCACCCGAACGTTCGCGTCGCCCTTGACGAAGAACCTGACAACCGTCGATGTCGTCCCCATGCACATCGAGGGCGTCAGCGCGCTCGCGCCGCGCGTCAGCGACAAGGACTTGCCGTCGGAAGCGGAGTGGACGTAGAACGACTCGTTGCCGCGCACGACAGACGCGCCGCTCGAGAACGTCCAGCCGGTGGTGCCCGACTCCAGCCCGCCGTTCGTGCCGAACGTGTAGTAGCGCGCGTCGCCGAACTGCTTGAACGCCTGCGTCGCGCCGGGGCACGAACCGCCGAACACGAGTGACGCCTTCGCAGGCGTTGCGCCGAAGCCCAACGCGACTGCCGCCGCCATGCCGCCAAATACCGCCAGAACCTTCGCCACAGTTAGATCCTCCTCCGCAGTTGCCGCGAGTCGCATCCTCGTCCGATCCGCGCGGCCCGCATCACTCCAGTGGGGTATCTCCAGCCCTCGTTCGAGGGATCCGAACGCCCGCGCGTCAAGCGAGAGGCGCGCAATGCCGATTTCCGTCGCGTGTCGACTGCGGCGACAACCATCCCTGCCCCGACCGCGCAGTCCCACGTCCCGGCCGAGCTCGACCCTGCAGTCCAGGGACTGATCGCGGAGGAGCGCGAGAAGCACTCGCGCCGCCTTCGCGGGCGCACGCTCTCCTCTGCCGTGGTGTGGACGGTCGGCTTCTTCGCCGTGGCCGGGGCGCTCGCAGCTTTCGTCCCCGCCCGTCAGACCGCCTCGGCCGCGACGATCGTCGCGCTCGTCGTCGCGTATGCGCTCGCCTCACGGATCGAGTTCGAGGTCCGCACCGGCTACGCGATGGCGACGCAGATCATCCTCGTCCCGATCCTCTTTCTCGCGCCGCTGACCTGGGCGCCGCTCATCGTGTGCGCCGCGTCAGCACTGTCGCGTGCGTTCGACATCGTCCGCGGGCGGATCCTCGCCGACCGACTCCTGCTCGCCCCCGTCTACTCGTGGCACACGTTCGGGCCTGTCGCGGTGCTCCTCGTGGCGGGCGACCGCCCGCCGTCGGTCGACCACTGGCCGGTCTATGTCGCGGCCCTCGTCGCGCAGTTCGGCGTCGACTTCGCGGCCTCGGGCGGACGCGACTGGATCGCCCGCGGCGTGCCGCCGTGGACACAGCTCCCCTTCATGGGGCTCGCCTTCGTCGTCGATGCCGCGCTCGCACCGATCGGGCTGCTCGCCGCGCTCGTTGCGGTCGAGACCCCCTCGGCGATCGTCGCGGTGCTGCCGCTCCTAGCTCTGCTCAAGCTGTTCGCGAACGAGCGGCAGGTGCGCATCGACCATGCGCTCGAGCTCTCGCACGCGTATCGGGGAACTGCGCTGCTCCTCGGCGACGTCGTCGAGGCGGACGACGCGTACACCGGCAGCCACAGCCGCGACGTCGTCGACCTCGTCCTCGACGTGAGCGACCGGCTCGGGCTGAACGCCGCCGATCGACGCGACGCGGAGTTCGCGGCCCTCCTGCACGACGTCGGCAAGATCAGGATCCCCGGCGAGATCATCAACAAGCCGGCTGCGCTCACACCCGAGGAGCGCGCCGTGATCGAGACGCACACGGTCGAAGGCGAGCGCCTGCTCGCGCAGGTCGGCGGGATCCTCGGCAACGTCGGACGCATCGTCCGTTCGTGTCACGAGGACTGGGACGGCACGGGCTACCCCGACGGGCTCGCCGCCGAGGACATCCCGCTCGTCGCGCGCATCGTCCGCTGTTGCGACGCGTTCAGCGCGATGACGTCCGACCGGCCGTACCGCAAGGGGCGATCGGCCGCGGAGGCGATTGCCGAGCTGCAGCGCTGCTCGGGCACCGACTTCGACTCGCGGGTCGTCGACGCGCTTGCCGCGAGCGTTGCGGCCGCGGGCTAGCGCTCGCCGTTCAGGAGGTAATTCTCGAGCCAGTCCGCCGAGGCGCGCATCGTCGTCAGCTCGTTCTTCCGCTTCGTGAACCCGTGACCCTCGTCGTCGAAGACGATGTACTCGACCGTCTTCCCGAGCGATTTCAGCTTCTCGACGAGCTGGTCGGACTCGCCCTTCACGACGCGCGGATCCTTCGCGCCCTGGATCACGAGCAGCGGCGCCTTCGTGTTCTCGACGTACGTCACGGGCGAGCGCTCGCGCAACAGGTCGGCGTCTTCCTCTGGATCGCCGACGAACCGCTTCATCATCCGGCGCCACGTCGGCGGCACTGCTTTCGCGAACGAGATCAGGTTGAACGGCCCGAAGATGTCGACGGCGGCGGCCCAGTAGTCCGGGAGCCGCGTGACGCACGTCAGGACCGCGAAGCCGCCGTACGACCCGCCCCAGACGCCGATCCGGTCGCGGTCGACCCAGTCCTGCTCGTGCAGCCACTTGACGGCGTGGTCCCAGTCCTTGAGGTCGCCGCCGCCCCAGTCGCGCTGGATCAACCGCTGGTACGTCTTGCCGTAACCGGTGGAGCCGCGGATGTTCGTCGCGAGCACCGCGATCCCCCGTGAGGCGAGGTACTGGTAGAGCGGCTGGTACAGCGGCCGCTCCTGCGCCTCGGGCCCGCCGTGAATCGAGATGACGACGGGGATCCGGCCGTCGGCTCCCGCCGGCCGGTAGAGCCACGCAGGGATGTCGCGGCCGTCGAACGACGGGTACGAGATCAAGTCGACGTCGATGAGGTCGTCCTCCGCCGGGACGCCCATCCGGCTCTCCGTCACGGGGCGCGCGGCGCCGGTGGCCGTCTCGACGACGAACGCCTCGGGCGGTCGGCGCGGCCCCGACAGGATCATCGCGGCGCGCGTTCCGTCGTTCGAGATCGCGAGCGGCGGTTGGAACCCGGTCAGGTGGGGTCGCGCGCCACGCGGCAGATCCGGCTGTGGCAGGTCGCGCCCGCTTTCGACGTCGCGCAACTTCACGACGTCCCAGCCGTCCTCGTTCACGATCCACGCGAGGACGGCCCCGTCGTGCGAGGACGCGACCTCCTCGACGTCGTTCTCCGGCGTCTCGAACCACTCGTACGTCCCCGCCGCAATGTCGTAGAAGGCGATGCCGCGGTACTCGCGGCCCTCGTCGCTGAGGAAGTAGAACCCTGAGCCGTCCGCGGCCCACGGCCCGGGGAAGTACAGGCCTTCCTCATCGTGCGGCGTCAATTCGCGTACGTCGCCGGATTCGAGGTCGACGAGGTGGAGCGACGAATCGCTGTTGTTCCGGAAGTCCATCGTCACGAGCTTCGTCGCGTCCGGAGACCACGCTCCCGGGAACGCGTACATCCCTTCGCCGAAGACGGCGCGCGTCTCGCCGCTCTCGAGGTCCCGGACAAACACCTCCATGTCCGTCGGAGTGCGCGCGTTCGCGGCGTACGCGATCCTCGTCCCGTCGGGCGAGAACGCGTCTCCGCCGACGTAGTGCTGCACCTCGGGTGCGTCGGTGATCTTCTCCGGCCACGGATCGTCCGGACGGATCAGGTACAGCTGGTGGAACTCGTCGCCGTCGTGGTCGGCGCAGAGGACGACCGATCCGTCGGCCGGCGACACACCGACGATCCGAACCGTGTCGTCGGTGAAGGTCGTCAGCTGCTCCGGCCACCCGCCGTCGACGGCCACGCGCCAGAGGTTGAACTGGCCCGAGATGTTGCTGACGAAATAGAGGTGCTGCGCGTCCGGCGAGAAGGCAAGCCCGGCGGAGAAACGGCGGTACGCCATGAAGCGCTCGAACGGCGCGAGCTTCCGCGTCTGCGTGACGGCCACGCCCGGACACTACTCTTTCTCCGTGGAACCGACGCTCCCGTGGAGCTGGTACTCCGACCCCGAGATCCTGCGCCGGGAGACCGACGCGATCTTCCGCCGGTCGTGGCAGTACGTCGGCCATCGTGGGCAGGTCGCAGAGCGGGGAACGTTCTTCACCGCGTTCGTCGGCGCGATCCCCGTCGTGGTCACGCACGGACCGTCCGGAGAGCTGCGCGCGTTCGCAAACGTGTGCCGGCACCGGGGCTTCCCCGTCGCCGACGGCGAAGGAAAACGCGAGACGCTGCAATGCCGATACCACGCGTGGACCTACAGTCTCGACGGCCGGTTACGAACCGCGCCGCGTTCTGACCGCGAAGCGTCGTTCGAGGCCGACGAGCTGTCGCTCGTCCCGTTCGCGGTCGACACCTGGGGCCCGTTCGTGTTCGTCAACCCGGACGAGTCCGCTCCGCCGCTGCGCGACGCGCTGGGACCCGTGCCCGAGCTGGTCTCGCGCCTGCTCGACGTCGACGCGCTCGACTTCCGGCATCGGTCGGAGTTCGAGCTCGAGACGAACTGGAAGATCGCCTGCGAGAACTTCCTCGAGTGCTACCACTGCGCGACGGCGCATCCCGGCTTCAGCGCGGTCGTCGACGTTTCACCCGACGCGTATCGGCTCGAGACGGACGGACTGACGTCGAGCCAGTTCGGTCCCCTTCGTGAGGGACGCACGTCGGCGTTCACCGGCCACGAGCTCGAGCGCAGCCAGTTCCATTTCGTCTGGCCGAACTTCGGGATCAACATCTTCCCCGGGCACCCGAACCTGTCGTGCGGCCCGATCGTGCCCATCACGGCCGAACGGACAGCGCGGTTCCTCGACTACTTCTTCGCGCCGGACGTCGACCAGGGCTGGATCGACGAGCTGCTCGAGTTCGACGACCAGGTCGGGCGCGAGGACACGGAGCTCGTCGAGCGCGTCCACCGCGGCATGCGGTCGGGCGTCCTCGCAGCCGGCTCGCTGATGTCGGCGAGCGAGCCGCTCGTCGCGCACTTCCAACGCTTGACCGCCGACGCACTAGTCGGTTCGGCCGCATCGAGCTAGATTCTCCCGGTCCCAGAACCAGGACCGGAGGAGGGCTCCCCCCGTGAAACGAGTTGTGTTCCTGCTGCTGGCGGCGACGCTGGCAGGGTCGGCCGTCGCGTCCGCCCGGACGGCGAAGGTCCCGACGAAGACCCCCGGCGTGTTGACGATCGCGTTCGGCGATTCCGCCGTGGGCTTCGCGTCGTACACGCTGCGCGGCAACAACATCAGCAGCCCCCGCGGCTACGAGGTCGACATCGCGAAGGCGGTCGCCGCGAAGCTCGGGTTGAAGACGAAGTTCGTCTACACGCCGTGGGCCGGCCTCTTCGCGCCGGGCACGAAGAAGTTCGACGTCTCGTTCCAGGAGGCGACGATCACGACGCAGCGGAAGAAGACCGTGACGTTCTCGTCGCCGTACCTCGATTCGAACCAGGGCGTGCTGCTGAGCAAGCAGGCGAAGACGCCGAAGAGCATCGCCGACCTCAAGAAGCTGAAGACGTGTGCGCAGACGGGCACGACCGGCCTCGACTGGATCAACACGCATCTGCATCCGACGACGAAGCCACAGGTCTACCAGGCGACGGCGGCGGCCTTCACGGCCGTCCAGATCGGCAAGTGCGACGCGCTGATCCTCGACGTGCCGATCGTCCTGCTCCAGAAGAAGGCGAAGCCGGGCGCGTACGGGAAGGTCGGCGCGCAGGTCGTGACGCAGGAGAAGTACGGCGCGGTCTTCCAGAAGGGAAGCGCGCTCGCGACTGCGTTCGACCACACGCTCGCGCAGTTGAAGGCGAACGGGACGATCAAGAAGCTCCAGAAGAAGTGGTTCCAGATCGATACGGCGTCGATCCCGGTGCTGAAGTAGCGACGTAGGGACAATCGACAGGCGAGGACGGGCACGCTCGAGTGCACGCGCTGCACAAGGTCCTCCAGGCGTTCGCCAGTCCGCAGAGCTTTCGGCTCGCGATGCCGGACGTCTGGGCCGGGTTCCAGGTGAACATCAAGCTGATGTTCACCGCGGAGGCACTCGTGCTCGTCCTCGCCCTCGCCGTCGCGATTGCCCGGGGCCTCCCAGGTCGCGCGGCAGCGCCGCTCCGCGCCGCGATGATCCTCTACACCGACGTCTTTCGCGGCACGCCGCTGATCCTCGTCGCGTTCCTCGTCGGCTTCGGGCTGCCGGGTCTGCAGCTGCGCGTGATCTCGTCGCAGTCGACCTTCGTCTACGGCGTCATCGCGCTGACGCTCGTCTACACCGCGTACGTGACGGAGGTCTACCGCGCCGGGATCGAATCGGTTCACCCGAGCCAGCGAGCGGCAGCGCGTTCGCTCGGCCTCAACTACTTCCAGGCGTTGCGCTACGTCGTCGTCCCGCAGGCGGTCCGCCGAGTGATCCCGCCGCTCCTGAACGACTTCATCGGGCTGCAGAAGGACACGGCGCTGATCACGGTCATCGGTGTCGCCGAAGCGGCGCAGCAGGCGCAGAACTTCTCGAACACGTACTACAACTTCACGTCGTACGTCGTCGCGGCGGTCTTTTTCATCTTCCTCACGATCCCGCTCGCGCGCTTCACCGACCACCTGATCGCGCTGCGCGAGCGGAAGGAACGCGCGGCCGCGATTTGAGCTTCGTCACGGTCGAGAACGTCTCGAAGTCGTTCGGCGACAACGTCGTCCTGCGGAACGTCACGCTCGACGTCGGCGAGCATGACGTCGTCTGCCTGATCGGCGCATCAGGCTCGGGAAAGTCGACGCTACTCCGCTGCATCAACCTGCTGGAGCCGATCGATGAGGGCCACATCGCGGTCGACGGAGCGGTGATCACGAACGGCAACGTCGACGCGAACGCCGTCCGCCGCGAGATCGGGATCGTGTTCCAGGCGTTCAATCTCTTCCCGCACATGACCGTCCTCCAGAACGTGACGCTCGCGCCGCGGACGGTGCGGAACGTGCGTCGCGCGCAGGCAGAGGCGAGCGCGCGCGAGCTGCTCGAGCGAATCGGTCTCGAGGACAAAGCGGATGAGTACCCCGACCGCCTCTCGGGCGGCCAGCAGCAGCGCGTCGCGATCGTGCGCGCGCTCGCAATGCAGCCGAAGCTGATGTTGCTCGACGAGATCACGAGCGCGCTCGACCCCCAGCTCGTCTCGGAGGTGCTGAACCTCGTCCGCGAGCTCGCCGAGTTCGGGATGACGATGATCATCGCGACGCACGAGATGAGCTTCGCGCGCGAAGTCGCGAACAAGGTGTGCTTCCTCGACGGCGGCGTGATTCTCGAGGAAGGCGTGCCCAACGAGATCTTCAGCGCGCCGCGCGAGGACCGCACACGCGAGTTCCTGGCGCGCATCATCGAGGCGGGCCGTCTCTGATGCGACGGGTCCCGGTCGCGACACGCGCGCCGCTCGCGATCGGCGGCTTCCTCGCGGTGCCGCTGTTCTTCGCGTCGCTGATGGCGTTCTCGCTCGCGCTCGAGCGGCCGCACCTCGAGCACGGGGTGCTGATGGGAACGACGAGCTCGGTCGAGGCGAAGATCTGGGCCGCCTCGCTTGCCCCGTCGCTCATCGTCGTCGCTGCCGGGGCCGCGGCGATGATGTGGCGTCACGGCCTCTACGTCTCCTGCGTCGTCGCGATCGGGATGGCACTCGCCGTCACGAGCCAGCTCGACGAGTGGGCCGTACGCCACGCGCGGCGCTTCCCGCTCGGCGTCGACCAGATCCCGCGGAACGATCCCTCGAACCACCTCGACCGTGGTCAGTGGGAAGGTACGGCGAAGGAGACGGCGCTCAGCCTCGCCCACTGGACGATCGCGCTCGCGCTCGCGGCGGCGCTCATCACGCTCACGCTGGAGCTGCGACGGCGGCGCAGCAGGCCGATGCGTCCCGCCCCACCGCCCCCGCCTGAGACGGCCGAGGGCGAGGCGCACGCCTCCGTCGGCTGAGCCTCACGCCCTCCGCCGCGCGTTGGGTTTCGCCGCGCAGCGGTCTAGGATTCCGGCGATGGCGACCGTCACGTTCGACCACGTCACGAAGAAGTACGCGCCGGAGGTCACCGCGGTCGACGACCTCGACCTCGAGATCGAGGACGGCGAGTTCCTCGTCCTCGTCGGTCCGTCCGGCTGCGGCAAGACGACTGCGCTGCGCTGCGTCGCGGGCCTCGAGGACATCACGGCGGGCCAGCTGCTGATCGGCGAGCGCGTCGTCAACCGAGTGCCGTCGAAGGACCGGAACATCGCGATGGTGTTCCAGTCATACGCGCTCTATCCGCACATGACGGTGTTCGACAACCTCGCGTTCGGCCTCAAGCTGCTGAAGACCGACAAGCAGGAGATCAAGCGCCGAGTGAACGAGGCGGCGAAGGTGCTCGACCTCGAGAGCCTCCTCGAGCGCAAGCCGCGCGCGCTGTCCGGCGGACAGCGGCAGCGCGTCGCACTCGGGCGCGCGATCGTCCGCGAGCCGGCCGCGTTCCTGATGGACGAGCCGCTTTCGAACCTCGACGCCAAGCTGCGCGTCCAGACGCGCGCGGAGATCCTGCGGCTGCAGCAGCGCCTCGGCGTCACGACGATCTACGTCACGCACGATCAGGTCGAGGCGATGACGATGGGCGACCGCATCGCCGTCATGTCGAACGGTGTGCTGCAGCAGGTCGGCTCGCCGCCCGATCTCTACGACAACCCCGTCAACGTGTTCGTTGCCGCGTTCATCGGCTCCCCGGCGATGAACTTCGCGACCGCGAAGGCCGAGAACGGCAACCTGTCGCTCGGCGGCACGCGGCTCGAGCTCACCGGCCGCCCTGCCCAGGTGGCCCAGGAGCACCGTGGTCGCGACCTCCTGCTCGGGTTCCGGCCCGAGGACCTCGAGCTCGACGGCGCCGCCGGCTCGGGCGCCGTGACGATCCCCGCGAAGGTCGACGTGGTCGAGTACCTCGGCCACGAGGAACTGATCCACGCGCTCGCCGAGGGCCATGAGTTCGTCGCGCTCGTCCCGTCGGACAAGAAGGTGCAGCAGGGCGACGAGGTGCAGTTCGCGCTCGCGAGCGACAAGCTCCACATGTTCGACCCGGAGACCGAGGCGAACCTGGTCGTGGCGGCGTGAGCCGCTCTACGGCCTAGGCCCTCCTCCCGCGGGCCGGCGCCTTGAACCGGGGGGTTCTCGGCATCTAGCATCCCTGGTGAACCAGAAGGGTCGAGCCGCCGCGCACCGCGGCGACTCGAGGGAGGCGGCCACGACGCCAGCCGCCATGAGGAGGAGGAATCGAGTGAAGCAACGTTCAGTACTCGTCGCGCTGGCGGTCCTGGCGCTCGTCGCGGTGGTCAGTGCGATCGCAGCGACGGCGAGCTATGGCAGCAGAGCAAAGCGATCAGCGGGCAGCATCGAAGTCTTCTCACTCTGGGGTGGCAGCGAGCAGGACGCCTTCCTCAAGGTGACGAAGGCGTTCACGGCCAAGACCGGCATCGACGTGAAGTACACGTCGGGCCGCGACTTCACGACCGACATCGGCGCGCGGCTGGCGGCGGGTAACCCGCCCGACGTCGCGATCGTCCCGCGACCGGGATACCTCGCGTCGCTCGCGCGGCGCGGCGTCCTCAAGCCGCTGTCCGGGATGGGGATCACCTCGACCTACATGCGGGCGCGGTACGGGGCCTCGTGGATCGGGTTCGGCAGCGTCGGCGGGAAGCTCTACGGCGTGCCGGCGAAGGCGAACTCCAAGAGCGTCATCTGGTACCGGCCGGCGACCTTCAAGAAGTACAAGCTGAAGGCGCCGAAGACGTGGAACCAGTTGCTCGCGCTGACGAAGAAGCTCAAGTCGAAGGGTCTGACGCCGTGGGCCGTCGGCGACGGGCCGAACCAGAGCCAGTGGGTCCTGACCGACTGGTTCGAGAGCATCTACGTCCGTCAGGCGGGACCGGCGAAGTACCAGCAGCTCTTCACCGGCAAGCTCAAGTTCACTGACGCGTCCGTCGTCAGGGCGCTGAACACGATGACGCAGGTCATCAACAACAAGTACGTGCTGGGCGGCATCCAGGGGATGCTCGGCCAGAGCTTCGTCGGCGGCATCACCGACGTCTTCGGCAAGAAGCCGAAGGCACACCTCTACTACGAGGGCGGATTCGTCGGCGGGATCGCGATCGACCAGGTCAACAAGTCGCTGAAGCCTGGTGTCTCGATCAACGACTTCACGTGGCCGTCGATCACCCCGAAGTACGGGAGCCCAGTGACGATCGGCGGTGACTACGCGGTCGCATTCAAGGACAACGCGAACGTCCGCACGTTCCTGAACTACATCACGTCGGGTGCCGCGGGCACGATCTGGGTCTCGACGGGCGCGATCATCTCGCCGAACAAGCTCGTCCCGCCGCGCGCGTATCCGAACGTGCTCGTGCGACGTGAGGGAGCTCAGCTCGCCGGGGCGAAGACGATCCGCTTCGACGGCTCCGACCAGATGCCGGGGGCGTTCGGCGACACCTGGGGGTTCGCACTCCAGAAGATCGCGCAGAACCCGTCGTCCTCGAACATCAAGAAGGTGCTGTCCGGCTTCCAGAAGCAAATCGCCGGGCAGTGGGGGACGTAGGCAGTTCGTTGTCGAGCGGCGCTTCCTCGTGAAGCGCCGCTCGGCGTTTTCGCCTTGAGTCAGGCGCTCCCCACACCTGCCGCGGCGCCCCCGGTCGACGCCGAGCCGGTCGGCCGGCGGTCGCTCCGCGCGCGCCTCCAGGGCATGCTCTTCATCGCGCCCGCGCTCGTCGTCCTGCTGCTGTTCCTCGTCTACCCGGCGTACTACACGATCCGCCTCTCGTTCTACCAGAGCGATTTCCTGTTCAAGTTCACGAACTGGGTCGGGCTCGACAACTTCAAGCACCTGCTGACGAACGATCCCGACTTCCTCGACCTGAGTCAGTTCCCGCCGAGCGGCGCGCTGGTCAACAACCTCCGCTGGGTGATCTTCTACATCTCGATCAGCCTCCTCTTCGGCCTCGGGTTCGCCGTGCTCGCCGTCCGTGTGCGGTACGAGCGCCTCGTCAAGTCCGTCATCTTCGTGCCGATGGCGATCTCGGCCACGGCAGTTGGGATCATCTGGCTCTTCGTTTACAGCCCGGACATCAACCAGGGCGTGCTGAACGCGGTGCTGCACGCGTTCGGCCATGACCCGGTCTCGTGGCTCGGGCGAAGCGACACCGTCAACTACGCGTTGATCTTCGCGTACATCTGGGCGTCGACCGGCTTCGTGATGGTGGTGCTGTCGGCCGCGATCAAGGGCATTCCGACCGAGATCCTCGAGGCGGCGCGCGCGGATGGAGCAGGCGAGTGGCCGATCTTCTGGCGGATCATGGTCCCGATGTTGAGCCTGCCGATCTCGATCGTGACGATCTGGCTCTTCATCAACGTGATCAAGGTGTTCGACATCATCTACGTGATGACCGGCGGTGGGCCGGGAACGTCGAGCCGGGTGATTGCGTTCTCGATGTACTACGAGACGTTCCCGAACCTCCGTCCCGGCTACGGCGCGGCGGTCGCGGTGATCATGCTCATCCTCGTCCTCCCTGTGATGGTCGTGAACGTCCGACGGTTCCGTAGCGAGCGGGTCGTCACGTGACGACGTACGAACAGGTCGTCGCGCCGCTCCCGGCGGTAAGTCGCAGCGAGCGCGTCGTTCGCTTCATCACGCGCACGCCGCTGCACCTCGCGCTGCTCGGGATCGCCGTCATCTGGCTGATCCCGACCGTCGGCCTCGCGATCACCTCGTTCCGCCCGAACGGCGACATCCTGTCGAGCGGCTGGTGGACGGCGTTCACGCACTGGAACTGGACGCTGGACAACTACAGCTCGGTGATCCACGCGAACGGGATGGGTCACGCGTGGGTCAACAGCGTGATCATCACGATCCCGGCGACGATCCTGCCGCTGACGCTCGGAGCGCTCGCGGCGTTCGGGTTCGCGTGGGTCTCGTTCCCGCTCAGGGACACGATTTTCCTGGCGATCGTCGCGCTGATGATCGTGCCGATCCAGACGTCGCTCGTGCCGCTGCTGAAGCTGTTCCGCGAGTGGCATCTCAGCGAGCCGCATTTCGGCATCGGCGCGTTCTCGTTCGTCGGGATCTGGCTCGCCCACACGGCATTCGGCCTGCCACTCGCGATCTTCCTCCTGCGCAACTTCTTCATCACACTGCCG
The DNA here is from genome assembly GCA_045806225.1 of Gaiellaceae bacterium. GTDB lineage: Bacteria > Actinomycetota > Thermoleophilia > Gaiellales > Gaiellaceae > 3-1-20CM-4-69-9. Next base: position 2,711 of record JBJMJS010000016.1, on the reverse strand, counting down.
AAGGACCTGATCGAGGCGGCGCGGATGGACGGCGCGTCGAACTTCGCGATCTTCCGGCGGATCGTCATCCCGCTGTCGGTGCCGGCGCTCGCGTCCTTCGGGATCTTTCAGTTCCTCTGGGTCTGGAACGACCTGCTGATGGCGTTGATCTTCCTCTCGGGCGAGCCGTCACGCCAACCGATGACGGTCCGAATCCCGTACCTGTTGTCGACGTATGGTCCCGAGTACCACCTGCTCAGTGCAGCCGCGTTCCTCTTGATGTTCCTGCCGCTCATCGTCTTCTTCGCGCTGCAGCGGTACTTCGTCCAGGGACTGCTGGCCGGCTCCGTCAAAACCTGAGCGTCTTCCTCGTCCCGCACACGCACTGGGACCGCGAGTGGTACCGGCCGTTCCAGTCGTTCCGGATGTCGCTCGTCGACGTCGTCGACGAGGTGCTCGACCTGCTCGAGGGCGACGAGCAGATGCGGTTCACGCTCGACGGACAGCTCGCGACCGTCGACGATTACGTCGAGATCCGGCGCGACGGCGAAGCGCGGATCCGAGCGCTCGTCGAGTCCGGCCGGCTCGCGATCGGCCCGTGGCAGACGCTTCCCGACGAGTTCCTCGTCAGCGGAGAATCACTGCTCCGGAACCTCGAGGCCGGGCTGGCGCGCGCCGAGGACGTCGGCGGCGCGATGCGCATCGGCTATCTGCCTGACAGCTTCGGCCACGTCGCGCAGATGCCGCAGATCCTGCGCGTCGCCGGGATCGAAACTGCCGTGGTGTGGCGAGGCGTCTCCTCTGCGATCGGCGCGCACGCGTTCACGTGGGAGGCGCCCGACGGTTCCCAGGTCCGCGCCGAATATCTCGTCGCGGGGTACAGCAACGCCGCGTACATCTTCAACGCGCCGACGATCGGGCTCGAGCCGCTCGAGGAGCGCATGCGGCCGTGGTTCGACGGCGCGCCGATCCTCGGGATGGTCGGCACGGACCACATGCCGCCCGTCCGCGACATCGCGACGCGCGTTCCGCGCGAAGCGAGGATCGGGACGCTCTCGGAGTACATGGCGTCGAGCGAACGACCTGCAACCGACCGGTGGGTCGGAGAGCTGCGTTCCGCCGCGCGCGCGAACCTGCTTCCGAACGTCGTCTCGGCGCGCATCGACATCAAGGCGTCGTGCGCGCGCGCCGAGCGCGCGCTCGAGCGGTACGCCGAGCCGTTGCACGCCGTGTACGGCGACGCCTGGCCCGGGCCGTACCTCGAGGAGGCGTGGCGACGCGTGTTGCAGAACTCTGCGCATGACTCGATCTGCGGTTGCTCGGCCGACGAGGTCTCGGCGCAGGTACTCGTGCGCTATGCGCAGGCGGAGCAGATCGGGCTCGAGCTCGCGCGGCGAATCGCTCGGCACCTCGCAGCCGGCGTGCCCTCGGATGCGGTCGCCGTGATCAATGTGTCGCCGCACGAACGCGAGGAGGTCATCGAGCTCGACGTCGACGTTCCGGACGACTGGGCGGACGTCGAGCTCGAGACACCGTCGGGCGCCACCGTCGCAACGCAGGAGATACGCCGCCAGGATCCGCTGCTGCTCGAGCGGCGGCTCGACGATGTCGGCGCGTACCTGCGTCGGAGCGTGCACGGTCGCGAGCTCTTCGGGCGAATCCTCAACGGGTACCGGATATTCGACGACGTCGTGACGATCGACGTCGCCGACGATGCAGATCCTGCATCCCTCGACGTCGACGAGCTGCTTCGCGAGATCGAGCTCGCGACGGCCAACACGCCTTGCACGCTCCGGATCGTCGCCCGCGCCCGTCGCACCGTCGTGGCGAGCGTGCGTGCTCCGGCGCTCGGAATGACGAGCGTCCGCGCACGCCGCGGGAGCCCGGGAGCCGGCTCGAGCGCGTATCCGGATCTTCCCATCACGCGGATCGTTCGCGGCCGAGACGAAGGTGACAGCTACACGTACGCGCCGCCGGTCGAAGACGTCGTCGTCGACGCACCGGAGGACGAACGCGTCGACATGATCGAAGACGGGCCGGTCCGGCGCGTCAGCGTCGTGCGACGTACGTACCGCTGGGATGACCGGCTCGTCGCGACGGAGACTCGGTTCGAGCAGCGAGCCAGCGAGCCGTTCACCCGGATCGCAATCTCCTTCGACAACCCTTGCGACGACCAGCGCGTCCGCGTGCACGTCCCCCTGCGCCAACGCGCCGACCGCACATTCGCCGAGGGCCAGTTCGCCATCATCGAGCGCCCGCCGCACCCGGAAGGCGGCTACGGCGAGGAACCGGTCGGGACGTACCCGGCGTCCGCGTTCGTCGCCGCCGGCGGGATCGCCCTGTTGCTCCAGCACGTGACCGAGTACGAGCTCGTCGACGGCCGCGAGCTCGCGCTGACGGTGCTGCGCTCAACCGGCCTGATCAGCCGTTCCGCGAACCGCTTCCGCGAGGAGCCGGCAGGCCCGGAGCTTCCGATCCCGGCGGCGCAGATGCGCGGCATGCACCGGTTCGAGTTCGCGATCACGAGCGAGGTCGGGCGCGCGCTCGCTCACGCCGACGCGTACAGGCTCCCATTCCTCACTGCGCCTGGAACGGGCGACGGCGAGACTCTCGGCGAGCGCTCGGGCCCGGCCCTCAGCGGCGCGGTGCTGTCGTCCATGCGGCGCCGCGACGGCCGCTTGGAGGCGCGCGTCGTGAACGAGCAGCCGACGCCGTCCACCGTCGCGTTCGGT
>JBJMJS010000015.1:0-5432 GCA_045806225.1 Gaiellaceae bacterium | reverse complement strand
CGAGGGCGACGAGTCGGACAGGACGATCGAGGCGCTCGAGCCTGAGGTCGCGGTGCTGACGAACGTCGATCTCGATCACCACTCCACGTTCGCATCGCGCGCCGAGGTCGAGGAGATGTTCGACACGTGGCTCGCACGCGCGCGGCACGTCGTTCGCGGTGACGCGCTTCCTCCGTACGAAGGCGAGCTCGCGGTTCCGGGCCTGCACAACCGACGCAACGCGGCGACCGCACTGGCTGCGGTCGAGATCGCGGGCATCGCGCGCGACGAGGCGACGCGCATCCTGGAGACGTTCCGCGGCGTGGGGCGGCGACTCGAGCCCCGCGGTACCGCGAACGGCATCGACGTCGTCGACGACTACGGCCACCATCCCGCCGAGGTGGCAGTTGCCATTGACGCGTTGCGCGACGAAGGCCGTGTGATCGTGCTGTTCCAGCCGCACCTCTATTCACGGACGCGACACCTTGCGCGCGAGTTCGCGGTCGCGCTCGCCGGCGCGGATGTCGCGGTCGTGACCGACGTCTATCCGGCGCGCGAGGAGCCAATCCAAGACGTGTCCGGAAAGCTGGTCGTCGACGCACTTGCCGACGTGCGGCCGGGAATGACGGTCGGCTGGGCGCCGTCGCGCGACGACGGCGCGCGCATCGTCGCGGCGCACGCGCGGCCGGGCGACACCGTTCTCACGCTCGGTGCCGGCGACGTGGACGGCGCGGTGCCACTGCTGCTCGAGCTGCTGCGATGAAGATCGACGAGGGCGTGCTCCTCGCGCGGCACACGACGATCGGGACGGGCGGGCCGGCGCGGGCGTTTGCGCAGCCGGGGACGGTCGACGAGTTGAGGGACGTGCTCCGATGGGCGAAGAGCGACGGACTGCCGGTCGCGGCCGTCGGGCTGGGGTCGAACCTCCTTGTCGCCGACGACGGCGTCGACGCGCTCGTCGTTCGGCTCCGCGGCGAGCTCGCAGCCGTCGAGATCGAAGGGACGCGCCTCGTCGCGGGTGGCGGCGCGCCGAACGCGGTCGCGCTCCATCGTGCCCGGGCCGCAGGGTTGGGCGGCTTCGAGTTCGCGTGCGCGATTCCCGGGACCGCGGGAGGGGGCGTCTGGATGAACGCGGGCGCGTACGGCAGCGACTGGGCGCAGATTCTCGTCCGCGCGCTCGTCGTGAGTGCGGAGGGCGCCGAGTGGCGGACGCCGCTCGGGCTCGGGCTCTCGTATCGCCACTCGGAGCTGTCGCCCGGGGAGGTCGTCGCGCGGGTCGAGTTTCAGCTCGCGCCGCGACCGGTCGACGAGATCAAGCGGATCGTCGCCGCTCTTCAGCAGCAACGGAAGGCCGCCCAGCCCACGAACAAGCGGACCTACGGGAGCGTCTTCAAGAACCCCGAGCACGAGCTCAGCGCGGGGCGGATGCTCGAAGCGTGTGGGCTCAAAGGACACCGCATCGGCGGAGCGCAGATCTCGCCTCGCCACGCGAATTTCATCGAGAACGTCGACGGTGCGCGGACCGTGGACGCGCTCGCGCTGATGGCGGAGGCCCGAGGGCGCGCCTGGGAGCAGTACGGCGCGGAGCTCGAGCACGAGGTCGTGTTCCTCGGCGACCTCCGGCTCGCGCCGCTACCGCAGTAGGAGCGGTCCCGGCAGCGGCGAAGTCAGCCGCGTGACGCACGGGGTTCTGTCCCTGCCGCGGCGGCGTCCGCGTGCACTCGTCCGCCTGCTTCCATCCGGGCGATCGCTCCTGCTCGCCGGCGCGCTCGTGGCGCTCGCCGCGGGGGTCTACCTGCTCGCCCGGGAGACGTCGATGTTCGCCGTTCGCGGCGTTCGCGTCACGGGCGCGTCGCCTGCGCTCGCGCGGCAGGTCGGCGCGGCGCTCGACCGGTTCGACGGCGTGAGCCTCGTCTCGCTGCACGGCGCAGCGGTCGTCGGCGCCGTCGAGGACCTTCCTGCGGTGGTGTCGGCGACCTACGACCGCGAATTTCCCCACACGCTCGTCGTCCGCGTCGTCCCCGAGCGGCCGGTCGCCATCCTGCGCAGCGGCACGACGTCGTGGGTCGTATCGGCCCGCGGGAGGGTTGTCGCGGAGGTAGCCCGTGGGGCCTTCCGGACGCTGCCGCGGATCTGGGTCCCGCCGACGACGCGCGTCGAGGTCGGCTCCTTCCTGTCGGACGACGCCGGCGCCGCCGCGCGGGCCTTGCGGGCGTTCGTCTCGGCCGGGTTCGCACGGCAGGCGCTCTGGGCACGGATCCGGGATCGAGAGCTGACCGTTCTGCTTCGCTCCGGCGTCGAGCTCAGGTTCGGATCTGCCACCGACCTCGCGCTCAAGATTGCCGTCGTGCGCGGCATCCTGCCGGCGATGACGGCGGCCTCTGCGGGTGGGCCGACGTACCTCGACGTGTCCGTTCCGGACAGGCCCGTGGCGGGCTCCGACTCTCAACTCTCAGGTTGAGGTTGATGTTGTCCGCGTTGACACAGCCGATAGTCATACGTACCCTCATGCGCAGAACGTGCTCGGCAGTCCCCAACGCTCGACCGGAGCCTGAGGCCGTGGACGAACGAGAGACATGAATCAGACGGGCAACTATCTCGCAGTGATCAAGGTCGTCGGCGTCGGCGGCGGAGGCACGAACGCCGTCAACCGGATGGTCGACGCAGGGGTCTCCGGCGTGGAGTTCATCGCCGTGAACACCGATGCGCAGGCGCTGCAGATGGCGGACGCCGACGTGAAGATCCAGATCGGCTCGGACGCGACGCGCGGTCTCGGCGCAGGCGCTGATCCTGCGGTCGGACACGCCGCAGCGCAGGAGAGTCGCGACGAGTTGAAAGACGCGCTCAAAGGCGCCGACATGGTGTTCGTCACTGCGGGCGAGGGCGGCGGCACCGGTACCGGCGGGGCGCCGGTGGTCGCAGAGCTCGGTCACGAGATCGCCGCACTGACGGTCGGCGTCGTCACGCGGCCGTTCGCATTCGAGGGACGCAAGCGTGCGGACCAGGCTGAGCAAGGCATCGAGGAGCTGCGTGACCGCGTGGACACGCTGATCGTGATCGAGAACGACCGGCTGCTCCAGGTCGTCGAGAAGCGGACGACGATCGTCGATGCGTTCCGGATGGCCGACGACATCCTCCGCCAGGGCGTCCAGGGCATCACCGACCTGATCACGGTGCCCGGTCTCGTCAATCTCGACTTCGCGGACGTCCGGACGATCATGCGCGATGCCGGCTCCGCCCTGATGGGGATCGGCACGGCGAGTGGTGAGAACCGGGCCGCCGAGGCCGCGCGCACCGCGGTGTCGTCGCCGCTGCTCGAGGCGTCGATCGAGGGCGCGACAGGAATTCTCCTCAACGTCACCGGCGGCTCCGAGATCGGGCTGTTCGAGGTGAACGAGGCGGCGGAGGTGGTGACGAGCGCCGCGGATCAGAACGCGAACGTCATTTTCGGCGCCGTGATCGACGACGCGCTCGCCGACGAGGTGCGCGTGACCGTGATCGCAACCGGCTTCGGAGCCGGCGCGCGGCGGCGGCGACGGCGGGAGACGGCGCTCGAGCCGCCGATTCCGACCGCCGAGCCGGCCGGCAGGACGGGGTTCGACGTCTCCAGGGACGTCCTCGAGGTTCCGTCCTTCCTCCGCGACGAGTAACCGAGGTTTCACCGCCGCACGACGCGGTACACCGCGGTTGCCCTCTTGGGGTTCATCCTCCCCGGTTGACCCCACGACCCGGTCCGCCGCTCCGGCTCGGCCTCGATTTTGAGACAGAGCCGGAGCGGCACCTCTTTCTCCGACTGTCGGCCGCTTCTGACGTGCTCGCGCGACGAGCGAGCTTTCGCGCGGCTGGTTCGCGCGGCTGGTTAGCATCGGCCGCGATGGCTCAGATGCTCCAGCGGACGCCGCTCCATGACGCCCACGTGTCGCTCGGCGCACGGATGGTCCCGTTCGCCGGCTGGGAGATGCCGGTGCAGTACGAGGGCGTCATTCCCGAGCACCGTGCGGTCCGGGCCGACTGCGGGGTCTTCGACGTCTCGCACATGGGCGAGTTCGAAGTCGAAGGTCCCCGGGCCGACGAGCTGCTCCAGGCGACGCTGTCGAACGACCTCGACAAGATCGGCGTCGGCGAGGCGCAGTACACGCTGCTTCCGAACGAACGCGGCGGAATCGTCGACGACCTCGTCGTCTACAAGCTCGACGAGTTCCGCTATCTCCTGGTCGTCAACGCCGCGAACCGCGACGGCGACTTCCGCTGGCTGAAGGAGCGCGAGATTCCCGGGTCCGACGTGCGCGACGTCTCCGACGACTACGCGCTGCTGGCCGTGCAGGGGCCGCGCGCGATCGAGCGGCTCGGCTTGCCGGACGAGCGTCGCTTCACGTTCGCGATGGCGGACATCGACGGGATCGACTGCATGGTCGGCCGGACGGGCTACACCGGCGAGGACGGCTGCGAGCTCCTCGTGATGAACGAGGATGCCACTGCCCTCTGGGAGCGCGTCCTCGCCCGCGGCGCCGTGCCGTGCGGCCTGGGTGCGCGCGACACGCTGCGGCTCGAGGCGTGCTTCCCGCTGCACGGACAGGACATCACGCCGGAGACGGATGCGATCTCGGCCGGCCTCGGGTGGTGCTGCGCGCTCGACAAGGAGTTCCCCGGCGCGCAGGAGCTGCGCGAGACGAAGGCCCATGGCCCCGCGCGGAAGCTCGTACCGTTCGTGATGGAGGAGAAGGCGATCCCGCGGATGGGGATGCCGATCGAGGGCGGAGGAGAGGTCACGTCCGGGACGCACTCGCCGATGCTCGACCGCGGCGTCGGGATGGGCTACGTTCCCGCGCCCAGTGCGAACATCGACACGGAACTGACGATCGACGTCCGCGGCCGCGGCAGGCGCGCGCGCATCGTCAAGAAGCCGATCTACAAGCGAGAGGAGACGCCCTGACGTGGCTGCGACGGAGAGCTATCCCGACGAGCTGAAATACCACCGCGAGCACGACTGGGCGCGGATCGACGGCGACGAGGCCGTCCTCGGGATCACATGGTTCGCGCAGGACGCGCTCGGCGAGCTCGTGCACTACGAAGCGCCCGACGAAGGCTCGACCGTGACCATGGATCAGCCGTACGGGGAGGTCGAGTCGGTGAAGGCCGTCTCGGACGTGATCGCGCCGCTGTCCGGCGAGGTGCTCGAGGTGAACAAGAAGGTCGTCGACGAGCCCGAGACGGTGAACTCGGATCCGTACGGCGACGGGTGGTTGATCCGGATCCGCGTGTCAGATGCATCCGAGGTCGGCAACCTGCTCGACTCGGAGGCCTACAAACAGGTCGTCGCCGAGCAGTGAGCCACCCCTACCTGTCCCTGACCCCCTCCGACCAGGAGGCGATGCTCGCGACCGTCGGCGTCGACTCCGTCGAGGAGCTCTTCCGCGACATTCCGCCCGCCGTCCGGCTCGACCGTGAGCTCG
>JBJMJS010000014.1:0-31742 GCA_045806225.1 Gaiellaceae bacterium | reverse complement strand
GCTGCGGCGAGTTCGCCGCCGCCGTCTCGATCGCCTCGAGCGACGAGGGGCCCTGCGCGACCGACGCAGCCACAACCGACTGCGGGCCGCTCAACGCGTTGTCGCTGACGAGCTGCGGCGAGTTCGCCGCCGCCGTCTCGATCGCCTCGAGCGACGAGGGGCCCTGCGCGACCGACGCAGCCTCAACCGACTGCGGGCCGCTCAGCGCGTTGTCACTCACGAGCTCCGGCGAATTCACAGCCGCAGCCGGCCCGCTCAGCGCGTTGTCACTCACGAGCTCCGGCGAATGCGCGGCGGCGTTCTCGATCGCCGCCAGGCTCGACGGCCCCTGCGCGACCGACGTCTGATGCTGCAGGCCGCCCGAGCCGGCGTCGCTGACCAGCTCCGGCGTCTGGGCCGGTGCCACCGGGCCGCTGCTCGCGGCATCGCTCACCATGGCGATCGGCGCCGCGGATCCGCCTACGTCACCGCCGGACAGGATCGGCATGGCGCTTGCGTGGGTTGCAGCCCCTGCCGCCGCGGTGGCGGCGACCGCGAGAACGACTGCGCGTTCGCGGAGGCCGTGCGCCTCGACATCGAGGTCGTCGAACACCTTCTCGAGCTCGACGCCGTCGAAGAGCAGCGTGACCTCGTCACCTTCGGCGCGGCGGAGGAGCTCCTGGAGCTCGCCGGGATCCCATTCGAGCCGCAACGAATGAGCCTCGACGTCGCCGTTGTCACGCCGAACCAGGTCGAGCACGAGCTCCGGCGATCCTTCCTCCGAGCGGAGGACGTCCTCGATCTCCGACCGGGGGACGGTGGCCGTGATGCCGCGGCTCGCGACGGCTCCGGCGTCCACGAGTCGGGCCCTATCGCGTACCTCTTCCATGTCCCTCCCTTAGGTCGTGTCAGGTGCGAAGTGCACCGTCAGCAAGACGCACGAACTGCGCCCGATCTTCCCACCGAGCCGAAAAAAGTGCAACGAAAGTTACGAGCGAGATCCTGCGGGCTACTACTCGTCGCGCGGCTCGGAGATCGACACGATGCTCTCGTAGCGGACGAAGTCGCCCGAGGCGAGACGGATCCACATCTGCGCGTACGGCCCCTGCCGGTTGAGAAAGCGGGCAAGCTCGTCCCGGGAGGACGTGCCGTCCGGGATGGCGAGGTGGTCCTCCCCGTCGCGGCCGGCGACCCTGACTGTCAGGTTCATCGAGCCCGATTCTGGCAGGTCGGCTACCGGAAAAGCACGTATGCGATCAGAAGCGCAACCGCGGCGACAAAGAGCGCCAGCGCCAGGTACCTGACGGCGCGCGGGTCGCTCGGCTCCGACAGGACTTTGACGTCGATCAGGAGATCGCCCGCGGGCCCGGCGCCATCGTCCGGCACGTCGCCTTCGCCGCCGACTCGGAGCTGCGATCCGTCGTCGATCCCGCCCGGGATTCGGACCTTCAACGTCCGTTCGACGCGGACGTTGCCGCTCCCGGCGCACTCGACACAGGGGCCGCGCGCGCAAGCCGGGCAAGGAGCGAGGCTGAGGACGCGTGCCGCGTCGGAGTGCGAGACCTCGCGTCGCGTGCCGCTTCCGCCGCATTCCGGGCAGCCGGGATCCGGAGCCTCCTCGGTGCCGAGCCCGTCGCAGCGCTCACACGCCTCGGCGACCTCGTACGTGACGTTGCGCGAGAGGCCCTGCTCGGCCTCGAAGGCGCGGAGCACCACCTCGGCGTTGACGTTCTCGCCCCGGTGCGCGGGGCCGCGCGCCTCCCAGAGGGCCTCGTCGAAGCCCCTGTTGCCCCGGCCGCGATAGCCGAACCGGTCGTAGAGCAGCCGCGACCCGGGCTCGGACAGCACGGAATACGCCTCCGCGAGCTCGCGGAACCTCTGTTCGGCGTCCGGCGCATTCGAGACGTCGGGATGGACGTCCCGGGCAGCCGCGTGGAACGCCTTGCGAATCGCTTCCTCGCCCGCGTCACGCGGGATCCCGAGCACCTCGTAGTAATCAGCCTTCGCCGCGCTCACGAATCGGATCTTGCCCGCAACCGAAACGGGGCGAACCGAGTTATAGGAGCGTGAGGTCTGCGGCAGTTCTCACTGGCCTGGCGCTTGCGCTCGCCGGGGCGACGACGGAAGCAGCGCTCGGCGACGTCCTGCCGCCGGTTCCGACAGTGCCGACGCCGACGGTACCGACGCCGGTGCCGGTGCCGACGGTCCCGACGCCGGTCCCCGTGCCGAAGCTCCCGGCCCCGACGGTGCCGTCGACCACGACGCCCTCTACGCCCGCGTCGCCCGTTCACGTCTCGACGCCGTCTGTCGGCGTCTCGCCCCCCACGGCGCAACAACCCGTCCCATCCGTGTCGGTCGGCGGCAGGCCGGCGGTCGGCGGCAGCTCGGCGGTCGGCGGCGCGACGGTCGGAGCCTCCGGCGGCGCTGGAGCGAGCGGCCCGAGTGGCGGTGGAAGCTCCGCGAGCGGCTCCGCCGGCAGCACGGGAACGGGCTACGGCGCCGCATCGGGCTCCCGCGCGGGCGCGCACAGCATCGCGATCACGCGTCTACGCGTGTCACGGCCGTGGCTCTCCACCACGGGGCCTGCCGCGCACCGCACGACGACGTTGAACTTCCATCTACGCACCCGCGCGCGCGTCATCTTCACCGTGACGCAGATCGCCCCGGAGTGCCGCCTCGCCGGCCACTTCGTCTTCAACGGGCGCGCCGGCTTCAACAAGGTCGCGTTCTCCGGCCGGATCGGCGGGCGGCCGCTCGCCCCCGGCACGTACCGGATCTCGGCGCGCGTCCCCGGCGGCACGACGCTGCTTCGGGTCGTCGTCGTGATCGTGGACACGGCGCCGTCGCCGACCGAGCTCGACCGCGCGCGCCATGCGGACGTCTGCGCGGCCGCACGGCTGCTCGCTGCGAACGCGACGCTCGCGTCCGGCGGCGCGGCCGGAAGCACGGGCTCCGGCGCGTCACAGCATCCCGGCGCGACCTCGGAAATCGTCCGGAACCAGACCGCCGCCGCCTCGACACGCACGTCCTCGCACACGAGCTCGTCGAAGAACGGTGGCCACGCGACGGCCGCGCCGTTCACCCCGGCGCGCGTCTCCGGCAATGCGACGAACCCCCTCGTGATCCTCGCGCTCGCGACCGCTGTCGTGCTGCTCGGGCTCGCGGCGTTGCCGCAACGGGCGATCCCGGACCCGCGCCTCACCCACGTTCTGGCGCAGCACAGGCTCGAGGTCGCGTTTGCCGGTGCCGGCGCGCTGGCAGCGGCGCTCGTCGCTCTGGCCCTGGCGTAGTTTCGCGGAGGTTTCACCGCGGAACGATCCGATTGGCCCCGAGCGACGAATGCGTCGGGGCGCACCAGTCGGGTGCCCCAGACCTGACCTGACCACCACGACACATTTCGAGGAGGCATGACTCATGCGCGATCGATCTCCTGTCCAGACCGCGGCGTTGCTCGTCGGCGTCGTGTTTCTGCTCGTCGGGATCCTCGGCTTCATCCCCGGGATCACGTCGCACTACAGCGACCTCAAGTTCGCCGGGCACAACTCGGACGCGAAGCTGCTCGGCATCTTCGAGACGAGCATCCTCCACAACATCGTCCACCTGCTGTTCGGCGTCGCGGGTATCGCGATGTCTCGCACGTGGGACGGCGCTCGGACGTTCCTGATCGGCGGCGGCCTGATCTACGCCGTCCTGTTCGTCTACGGCGCGATCTTCCACGGTGAGAAGGGGAGCAACTGGATCCCCGTCAACTGGGCGGACAACATCCTCCACCTGGTGCTCGCAGCAGGGATGATCGTCGCCGGCTTCGCGCTCAGCCGAGAGCTGGTCCGGCGCGACACCGCCGCGCCCGCGGTCTAGCGCGGCGCGCAGGCACGTTCGCGGGGCGGCCGTAAGCGGCCGCCCCGTGGCATCTCTAAGCGCCCCACCAGAAGCTCGCGGCGACGACGACGTAGAGGCCGACGAGGATGAGCCCCTCCTCCCACGTCGACTCGCCGTCGTAGACGACGAGTGCCCCGATTCCGGCGGCGAGCAGGAGCGCGATCGCAAGCAGCGTCGGGAAGACGAGGGTGAGCGTCGTCGCGAACGCGAGGCTCGCGAAGACGAGCACCGGCGTCAGGAAGAGCGCGACCTGCAGCGCCGAGTTGACGATCACCGAGATGGCGAAGTCCGGCCGGTTGCGGGCAGAGAGTTGGACGCCGACGACGTTCTCGACCGCATTGCCCGCGATCGCCACCACGACGAGCCCGGCGAAGTCCTGGCTCATGTGCATCGCGTGCGTCGCGGGTGTCAGCGCCGACACGAACCAGTCGCTCACGAAGGCGGCTCCGACGGCAGCGACGCCGAGGACGACGACCGTCGTCGCGAAGCGCCAGCGCGGTGCCTCGCTCGCCTGGTCGTCGCCGCCGCGCAAGAACCCCGGCAGAGTCGCGCAAAACAACACGATCAGCACCCCTGCGCAGACGAAGCTCAGCGTGCGGCCGTGTGCGGCGGCGGGTGTGTGAAAGGCGTGCGCGAGCGTCGGAATCGCGAGGATTGCCGCAGCCAACATCGCGAGCGTCGCGATCAAGCGAGCGCGCGAGGAGTCGAACCGCTGCGCGCCGTTCCGAAGACCGCCGACGAAGAACGCAAGGCCCAGCACCAGCACGCTGTTCGCGATCACGGAACCCACGAGGGCCGACTGCACGACGCGGACGAGGCCGTCATTGAGCGCGAACAGGGCGATGAACAGCTCGGGCAGGTTCCCGAGCGCCGACTGTACGACGCCGGCTGCGGATGACCCCACGCGGCCGCCGAGTTGCTCCGTCGCACTCCCGACGAGGCGCGCGAGCATCGCGATCGCGGCTGCGGCGGCGGCAAACGCGAGCACCGGCGTCGCCTCGAGGAAGTGCGCGAGAGCGGCGGCGACGACGAGCCCCGCCGCCAGCCCGAACTCGATGAGGTCGCGGCGCGTCACGCTCCTATGATCGCGGCATGACGGGCGAGGAGCTGAGAGAGACGATGCGGCGCTTTCCGGCACCCGTCGCCGTCGTGACGGGCGCCGACGAAACCGAAGTCTTCGGCCTCACCGTCGGCTCGCTCGTGTCGCTCTCGCTCGATCCGCCGCTCGTCGGCGTCTCGGTCGGCAAGGACTCCGCTCGCCACGAGCCGCTCCGAAACGCGGGTGCTTTCGCGGTCAGCATCCTGTCGGAAGAGCAGGCACAACTCGCGCAGCATTTCGCGCGGAGCGGCGTTCCGCCGGTCATCCTCTGGCAAGGCATCGCCAGCCGCGAAGGAGTGCACGGGCCGCTGCTCGAAGGCGCGCTCGCCTGGCTCGAGTGCACGACGTGGGCGCAGTACGACGCAGGCGACCACACGCTGTTTGTCGGCGAGGTCGTCGGGAGCGAGCTCGGCGTCTCCGGCCGCGGCCTCGTGTACCGCGACTCGACCTACCACCCCGCCTGAGCGAACGCCTACTCGTCGACGCGGCCGATGAGGACGCACCCGTTGTGGCCCCCGAGCCCCATCGCGTTCGAGAGTGCGACGTCGACGCGGGCCCGGCGCGCCTCATTCGGGACGTAGTCGAGATCGCAGCCGGGGTCGGGGTGCTCGTAGTTGATCGTCGGCGGAAGCACGCCTTCGTGGATCGCGAGCACGCACATCATCGCCTCGATCGCACCGGCCGCACCGAAGGTATGGCCCATCATCGACTTCGTCGACGAGACGGCGAGGTCGTAGGCGTGGTCGCCGAAGACGTCCTTGATCGCCTTCGTCTCCGCCAGATCGCCGAGCGGCGTCGACGTCCCGTGCGCATTGACGTAGCCGACACGACGCGGGTCCACGTTCGCGCGACGGAGCGCCGCGCGCATCATTTCCGCGACGCCGGTCGCTTCCGGCTCCGGCTGCGCCATGTGATGTGCGTCGTTCGACGCGCCGTAGCCGAGCACCTCCGCATAGATCGTCGCGCCGCGTGCGCGCGCGCCGTCGAGATCTTCGAGCACGAGCACGCACGCGCCCTCGCCCATGACGAAGCCGGCGCGCGTCGCGTCGAACGGCCGCGACGCGCGCGGCGGATCCTCGTTCTCTACGGCGAGGCCGCGCATCGCGGTGAACCCGGCGAAGATCAGTGGATGCATGCACGACTCTGCGCCTCCGGCGAGGACCGCGTCGGCATCGCCTCGTTTGATCAGCTCCGCCGCCTCGCCAACGGCGTGCGAGCCGGTCGCACATGCCGAGACGACCGCGTAGTTGGGCCCGGTGATCCCGAGCGAGATCGCCAGCTGCCCGCTCGCCGAGTCGACGAGCACGTTCGGCAGGAAGTTCGGCGAGACACGGTCCGCCCCGCGCTCGAGCCGCACGTGCTCCTGCTCGAGGATTCCGTTGACGCCGCCGATCGCCGTCCCGAACACGATCCCGACGCGCATCGGGTCGAATCCATCGAGGCCGGCATCCCCCATCGCCTCCTTCGCCGCAGCGAGGGAGAGGAGAACATTCCGCTCGAGCTTGCGCACCTCCTTCGGCGAGGCGACACCCGTCGCGTCGAAGTCCTTGACCTCGGCCGCCACGCGGACGGTGCTCTCGCTTGCGTCGAACGCCTGGATCCAGTCGATCCCGCTCGTCCCCGCGGTCGCAGCGCTCCAGGTCGAGCGAACGTCGTTGCCGAGCGGCGTGACGGCTCCGAGCCCTGTGACGGCGACGCGCTTCACGGGCCGAGCTTAGTCAGGCTGTTGCAGGTGTCAGGTTAGGAACGCGCGGTATTGGGCAAGAACAGTCCAGGTTTCGTCAGGGCCGGGTCCCCGCCTTCAAGTTCCCCCCGGAGGTGGTGTTGTGACCGTTGCCCCTGTCGCCGAGCAGCCTCGGCTCGTCTTCTTCCATTCATCCGTTTCCGGCTACTGCCGCCGCGTCGAGGGCTTCCTCGCGCAGGTGCTCCAGCGGCGGCGGAACCACGGGACGTTCAAGGTGCTGAGCGTGTCCGGCGAGGAGCGGCCGGATCTGCTCGAGCGATTCCAGGTCGAGATGCTCCCGACGCTTGTGGTGGTCGAGGGAAAGCGCGTCCGCGGCCGGCTCGAGCAGCCGCGCGGTTGCCGAGACATCGAGGGCTTCCTCGCTCCCTGGCTCAACTGAGACGCCGGAGAAAGGGTCAGACCCGAGGGTCTGACCCTTTCACCATGCACTGTTCTAGACGGTGACGCCCTCCTCGCGGAGCGACAGCTCGGCGAACTTGTCCCAGTTGTCGGAGATCGTGTTCGCCATCTCCTTCTCCTCGCCGATGATCTCGCCGGCCACGCGCGCCGTCTCCTCGTCGCCCGCCTTCTCCGCGATCCGGCGCAGCAACTCGTAGCTCGCGATCTCCATGTGCTCGGTCGCGAACCCGTCGCGCGCGTTGCGGCCGGCCTTCTCGCCGCGGACCATGTCGAGCGGCATCTTCGCCATCGCCTGGAGGATCCCGCCGACCTGCTTGACGCCGGACGGCGTCGCGTCATGGGCCTCGAGCCGCGCCTTCATCCGGTCGGAGTGGCTCTGCGTCTGCATCTTGTGATGCTCGAGCGCGTCGAGGATCTCGGGATCGTCGGTCGTGGAGATCATCCCGTCCAGCATCCGCAGGACGTTCTGCTCCATCGCGTAGGCCTCGTCGATGTGCTTGATCAACTGCTCCTTCAACTGACTCACGTTGTCCAACCTCCTCATTCGGAACTGACCGAGCTCGAAACCGCGAACCGTCGCGCGCCCGAAGAAACCGCCGTCCTGTCGCTCGAGCTTGTCGACGAGCACGTTGAACGGCGCGCGGTAGTGGAGCTCGAGCCCGCGCACTTCGAACGGCATGCCGGGCGCGCGCGCGAACTCGGTGGTCCCGCGTGCGCCGTCGATCCGCTTCACGCAGCCGTAGAGCGGGGGCAGGGCGCCGCCGACCCGCTCCACCTTCCAGACCCCGTCGAGCTCTCCCATCGAAAGAGGGGTTCCAACGCAGGAGCGCCCTAAACGCGGCTCCGGCGAGCTCTGGGGGCCGGCGTCTCCGCATTGCCGGCGGCTGGCGGAGCGGCCTCCGCTCCGCCGGCAGGACGCCGGCCCCCGAAGCCCCGCTTCGGCGTCCGCGGCCGGGTCAGACCCCCTGCGCGGTACGAGAGTAGCCTTGATCCGGATGCCCGGCCCGTCCGTTCCCTTCCCTCCGATGGAGGCCGAGCTCGTGAAGGAGTTGCCGGCCGGCGACGGCTGGCAGTTCGAGCCGAAATGGGACGGTTTCCGCGGCGTCCTCGAGAACGACGGCGGCGAGCTCGCGCTGTGGTCGCGGAACGAGCGGCCGCTGCTCCGCTATTTCCCTGAGCTGCGACCTCTGGGCGACCTCCTTCCACCGCACTCGGCGCTCGACGGCGAGATCGTGATCGCGCGCGACGGCGTGCTCGACTTCGATTCGATGCAGATGCGGCTCCATCCGGCCGAGTCGCGCATCCGCAAGCTGTCGGCCGAGATTCCGGCGGACTTCGTCGTGTTCGACGTCCTGCTGTGGGACGGCGCGAAGGTGTACGAACGTCCGCTCGAGGAACGGCGCGCCGAGCTGGAACGGATCGGCGGTGGATTCCGGCTGTCGCCGACGACGCAGGATGCAATACGCGCGCAGTCGTGGCTCGACTCGTTCGAGGCGGCCGGCCTCGACGGTGTGATCGCGAAGAAGCTCGGGCTTCCGTACCTGCCCGGCTCCCGCGAAGCGGTTCTCAAGGTGAAGCCGTACAAGACGGCGGACTGCGTCGTCGTCGGGCTGCGGTGGAAGGAGAGACCGACGCGGATCGCGACGCTGTTGCTGGGTCTCTACGACGACGACGGCAAGATCGGCTACGTCGGCTCGGCCGCGGTCGCCGCGAGCCGCCATGCGCAGATCGCCGAGCGCGTCATGCCGTTGCTCGAGGGCGCGCCCGAGCGCGGCTTCTCGGAGCCGAACCGCTGGGGCACAGGCGAGCTCGAGGAGGCTGCGCTACGGCCCGAGCTGGCGGCCGAGGTGCGCTATGACAAGGTGCAGGGCTCACGGTTCCGCCACGGCACACGCTTCCTGCGCTTCCGTGACGACAAGGACCCACGGGACTGCACGTGGCAGGAAGTCCGTCCGGCTCGAAACCCGAACGATCCGACGTTCGAGTCGCTGCTCGCTGCCGCTGGCTAAGCCGCGGGAACGGTCGCGTTCGCGCGCGAGCGGAGCTTCATGATCTCGGCGTCGCGCTCCTCCAGCTGCTGCTGCAGCCGGGAGACGTTCGCGCGCAGGCGCTCCGTGACCGACACGAGCTCGAGGAACGCCCGCTGGCGCTCCTTCAGCATCGCCTCGACCGTTTCGAGGCGTCCGCTCGGATCAGTCGTCGCCGGCACCGACGGAGCCACGACCGTCACGGGCGGCAACGCCGAGACGGGCGGTTCGACCGGCGTGACGACCCTGGCAACCGCGGCGACCGGTGTGGGCGGTTCCGGCTCGGGAGCCGGTGCCGGCTCCATGTCGGTCGCCTGTTCGGCGATCGCATTCGCGAGCGTCAGCCACGTGATCCGACCGGAGTCGATCAGCACCTCGCCGAGCCGCCGCCCGCTCCGCCGCTGTTCGGCGAGCGCGAGCTCGAGCTCGTCCTGGCTGATCGCGCCGGACTCGACGAGGACGTGGCCGATCGGTCGCCATGCCGCAGACGTGGACATGGCTCCCTTATCGGCAGCGGTTCGCCAAATCTTCAATCATCCGGCGGCTCGAGGCCGAGGCGCTCGAATCGCGGCCGCAGCGACACCTTCCGACGCCACATCCCTGCCGTCAGATCGCCCCGTTCGGCAATCCGCCCGGGCATCGTCTGGACCGTGAAGCGGTCCGGCTCCACGTCGGCAACCTCGTCCCAGTCGAGCGGCGCAGAGACCCGCGCGTCCGGCGTCGGGCGGACGGAGTACGCCGAGGCGATCGTCCGGTCGCGGGCGTTCTGGCCGAAATCGACGAAGACGCCCCGGCGGTCGGCGACCCGCCACGTCGTCGTCGCGACCTCCTGGTCGCCCACGCGCCGCTCCACCTCCTCGGCGACGCGTTTCGCAAACCGGCGAACGTCCGGGAAGCGGACGTCCGGCTCGATCGGGGTCAACACGTGCAATCCCGTTGCTCCGGACGTCTTCGGGTACGCGGCGAGCTCGAGCTCGTCGAGGACGGCGCGCACGACGAGGGCAATGTCGCGGACGTGCGGCCACTGGCCGTCCGTCGTCGGATCCAGGTCGATCAACATGTAGTCGGGGCGCTCGATGTCGTCGACGCGCGAGTGCCATGTGTGCAGCTCGATGCATCCGAGGTTGATCACCCACGCGAGCGCGGCGGCGTTGTCGACGACCGCGAACACGGTTGTGTGGCCGCTTGGGAAGCGCACGAACTGCTCGTCGACGAAGTCGGGATGCGTGGACACGCGCTTCTGGTGGAAGAAGTCGCCGTCGACGCCGTTCGGATACCGCACCATGTGGAAGGGGCGACGGCGAAGGTGCGGCAGCGCGCAGTCGGCGACGTCGACGTAGTAGTCGACCAGGTCGCCCTTCGTAAGACCGCGTTCCGGAAAGAACAGCTTGTCGCGGTTGGAGATCGCAACCTCGTGTCCCGCGACGGAGATGGCGTCGGTCACGTCGCGTGCGCGCGCCTGACGTCGGCGGGCGACGAGCAGCCGAGCAGCGCGAGGCCGAGCTCTACCTCCGCGCGCAGGAGCTCGAGCACATGCGCGACGCCCTCCTCGCCGCGCGCAGCAAGGCCCCAGAGCATTGCGCGACCGATCAACACCGCACGCGCGCCGAGCGCGAGCGCCTTCAGTGCGTCGGTGCCGCGGCGCACGCCGCCGTCGAGATAGACCTCGGCTCGTCCGGCCACCGCGTCGACGACGCCGGGGAGCGCGTCGATCGTCGCCTGGACGCCGTCGAGCTGCCTGCCGCCGTGATTCGAGACGACGACCGCGGCTGCTCCGTGCTCGCAGGCGAGGTCGGCATCCTCGGCGGTGAGGATGCCCTTGACGACGACCGGCAGCCCGTAGCCCGCGAGCCATTCGATGTCGCGCCAGTTCAACGACGAGTCGAACGGATGCCCGAAGATGTTCCCGGCGAGCGTCAGCGTCTCCGGCAGCTTGAAGTCGACGCGGATGTCGCGTTCCCGCCGCCCGAGGTACGGCGTGTCGACCGTGAGGACGAGCGCCGAGTAGCCGCTCGCTTTCGCCTCGTCGATCAACTCCTCCGTCAGGCGCCGGTCGGCGAAGACGTACACCTGGAACCACCGTGGCGCGTCCGGTGCGGCCGCCGCGACGTCCGCGGGCCGCGTCGTCGTTGCGGTCGACAAGCACATCACGGTCCCTGCGGCCGCGGCCGCGCGCGCCGTCGCGACCTCGCCGTCCGGATGCGCGAGCCGCTGCATCGCGAGCGGCGCGACGAGGATCGGCAGTGCGACATCCGTTCCGAGGACCGTCGTCGCCGTGGACACTTCGCGGACGTCGACGAGCACGCGCGGCCGCAGCCGCCGTCGCTCGAATGCGGCGAGGTTGTCGCGAAGCGTCACTTCGTCGCCGGACCCGCCGGCGAAGTACGCGAGGGCGTTCGCATCGAGCACGTCCTGCGCGACCTGCTCGTAATCCCAGACGTTGATCGGCGTGCCCACGGACGCGACCCTAAAGGGTTCCGAAAAGACGAAACCCGCCTCCGAATGCCGCAGACGGGTTTCACATGCCGGGTGATGAGGGGGAGCCGGCTGCCCGTATTTTCCGTGGCCGCCGGTCCGACTTCCTCCCCCCGAAGGGGGAATCGTCGGTCGAGCGAGGCGGAGAAGGAGGGATTCGAACCCTCGATGGAGGCATTCACCCCCATAACGCCTTAGCAGGGCGCCGCCTTCAGCCACTCGGCCACTTCTCCGCGCCGGCCCGAGGATACCCCACGCCCCGGCCCGCCTCCGGCTACGCTAGTCCATCCTCGGAGGGGTGGCAGAGCGGTCGAATGCGGCGGTCTCGAAAACCGTTTCGGGCTCTTGGGTCCGACGAGGGTTCAAATCCCTCCCCCTCCGCTGATAGAGCCAAAACACAGGACCGTGCAGGCGTTTTGGCTCTACCCGCGGCCCGCTTCCCCACGCTTTCTGTAACCCCTTTGACAGCTGAAGACCGCGGCTCAGGGACGGTCACTGGGGCAAAACTGCCGCAACGACCAGGGGGACGTTTCGTAATCGGGCGGTTCGTCTCGCGCCTTCTCGCTCTCCTCGCTCCTGCGATGGCTTCGCGCGTCGATCACTGCCGGCCGATCATGATCAAGAGGACGACCAGCGAGATCAGCCCCCACCCGGCCACCACCGCGAACACCCAGATGGGCGCGATACGAGCGGCAGGCTCTGTTCCGGCTGCGTCTCCAGGTGCGCCGGTCGCCATTCGTCCAGAGTAGGGCGGGTCCATCGAGTTGCACGTCATCCTTTTCGGACGACCGCTCGGTCCTCCCGTTCGTACCACCCAACTAGAAGCGTGATTCGCCGTCGGCCCCAGGAGGCGCTCCCGAGTGAGAACAGCCGACCGTGGCGCGACGCTGGCGCCGTTCCGTTTGCAGGCGTTTATGGGCGCGACGTGGCCGGCGAGGCGGGGACCGGCGACACGACGAGAGCTCTACAAGCCCGTCTCCGCCGTCACGCGGCCCGACTCCACGGCATCTTTGAGCGCCCGGTAGTCGCGCTCGTTCTGATCGGCATACGCCTCGCCGAATGCCGCGAGCGCCTCTTCGAACACGTGGCTCGTTCCGAGGTAGCTCGCAATCGCGACCGCGTCGCCGGAACGGGCGTGCGCCTTGGCAAGCGTCCAGCCGCAGAGGCGTGCGTAGAACTCGAACCCGCTCGGCTCCAGCACGTCGAGCAAAACCGAGCCCTTCGCGTCCCAGAGCTGGCGGACGTAGAAGTCGCGTTCGACGTCGTCGAGGCCCTGCGTGTTGAACCAGCCAAGCAGAACGTCACTCGCGGCCTGCATCAGACGCTGACCCTCGACGACCCTTTGCCCGTGACTTGCGAACTGGCTCTTGCCGAGATGAGGTTCGAGCACCGAGGCCTGTGCCTCCTTGGCCTGCAGGAAGAGCGGATCGTCATTGTCGCGGCCGAGTAACAGCACGATCCAGGCGCGGGTGCCGACACTGCCGACGCCGACGACCTTGCGCGCGGCATGGACATATCGGAAGCCTTCGAGCAGTCGGCGGCGCTCGCCTGTGAGCGTCCGCGCGTAGACGCGAACCAACTCGCGGAACGCCTCGTGGGCGCGCTGTTCCTGTCCGGGCTCGACGACCTCTTCGACGGGGACGATCAACGGCGGGTCGCTGACGATGCGCCGGTTTCCGTCGACGACCTCGGTCAGCTTGCCGAACGCCTTGAGGCTGTCCTTCGTTCTCGCGTGGGCGACGTTTTTCGCGAGCCGCTTCTGCTGCTTGCCGGTCGCCCGTTTCGCGAACTCGCGGACGATGTCCTCGACGTCGATCCGGGCGTACCACAGTTCCATGTTGTGCATGGAGGCGAACCGCCGCATCGACTCGCGATAGGAGCGACCGACCGTCGCGTTGATCCCGGCGCGAACCTTCGGCTCGAAACCGCGGTCGCGGCCGGCGACGGCAAAACTTGCGACGAGGCGCTTCACATCCGTCTCGAACGGTCCCGGGAGGGTCTCGTCGAAGTCGTTGACGCTGAACAACATACGGCGGTCCGGCGCGGCAAAAGCGCCGAAATTCGAGAGGTGGGCGTCGCCGCAGAGCTGGGCGTGCAAGCCCGTTCTAGGCGCTTCAGCGAGATCGGCCGCCATGAGTGCGGCACCGCCGCGGTAGAAGGTGAACGGCGAGACAAGCATCCGTCCGTAACGGACCGGCACCAGCTCGGCCACCCGCGTTCGCGCTTGCTCCTCGAGGATGTCGACCGCATCCGCTCGGTTCGGCGGCGGACCCCACTCGCCGAGCGCGCGCCGCGGTACCTTGGCGCGCGCGGCCTTTCCTTTCTCCGCGCGCTCGGTCGGTGTGCGGTGTTTGACCTTGCTCGCTGGATGCTTCCGTTCCGCTTCGGTGGAAGTGGCGTCTGCCAGTTCGACTGTCATGACGTTCTCCTCTCACGCGGTGACGACACGGCCGGTCGGAGGGACCGCGTTCCATCGTCGGGACGACATTTCGAGCTCCGCACTACGGCGCGTGCCGCTTCCATCTCGGCCTCACGATGCGTGGAACGCGTGGCGAGCCGCCTCAACGCTGTCGTAGTAGCGACCGGTGCCGATCTTGGCGGTGACGCCGAAGCGGTCGAGCTCGCGGCGAATGCCGTCACTCGCGCCGGCGACCGCGAAGGCGATGCCCCGGCCGGCGAGCTCGTCGGCCAGCTCCGCGAGCGTGCGACCGCCGGTGTAGTCGATGTCGTCGATCGCATCCGCGTCGAGAACGAACCAGCGAGGAGGATCGGAGATGTCGACAAGACCGAGAGCCTCGGACGAGAGACGCTCCGCGTTCGCATAGAACAGGCCGACGCCGAACCGGTAGACGACGAGGCCAGGCTCGGTGACCGTGCCGGGTGTGGCCGGAACCGTTTTGACCTGGCCGGCGCCGTCCCAGCTGAGCACGACGTCGTGCGGCGAGTAGTGGCGCTTCACGTGCAGGACCAGCGACAGGACGATCGCGAGAATGATGCCCTGCTCGACACCGACGACCACGACGACGGCAGCGGTAGCCACAGCCACCCAGAACTCGTCCTTGCGCATCCGCCAGATGTCGCGCAAGTTTGCGATGTCCACGAGCTTGAGGCCGATCAGGAAGACGACGGCCGCGAGGACGGCGTTCGGGAGGTACTGCAGCGGCTTCGTCAGGAAGAGCAGGACGATCGCGACGACGGCAGCGGTCGTCAGCTGAGCGACCTGGGTGTGGCTCTTGGCCTCGTCGACCATCTCGGTCTTCGTCGGGCTGCCGTTTACGACGAACGTGCCGCTGAAGCCGGCGGCCAGATTGGCCGCGCTCAGTCCGATCAGGTCATCGTTCTCGACGAAGCGCTCCTGATACTTGACCGCATACGCTCGCGAGGTCGCTGCGCTCTGAGCGAGGACGACGAGGAAAATCGACGTCGAGGTCGCCAGCAGCTCCGTCGAGTCGGTCCAGCTGACCCCCTTCGGGAATCCGACATGAGGCAAGCCGCTCGGCACGACCCCGAGGACCGAAACGCCGTGCGCGCTCAGGTCGAAGATCCAGCTCACCGCGATCGTCCCGATGACGGCCACAAGGCCTCCGGGAACCATCTTGATCCATCGCCCGAACACGACGAGCGTCGCGAGCACAGCGAGCGAGACGGCGAGTGTCGCCCCCGAGACCTGCCCGAGCTCGGTGAGCGTGTCCCAGAACTTGACGACGGTGCCGCTCGCCCGACCGGGATCCACCTTCGGTGACGGAACTCCGAGCAATCCTGCCAACTGGCCCATCGCGACCTGGATCCCGACGCCGGTCAGGAAGCCGACGAGAACGGTCCGCGAGATGAAGTTCGCGAGGAAGCCCAGACGTGCGAGTCGGGCGAGGATCAACAGGCCGGCCGCGAGCACTGCACTCAGGCTCGCGAGAGCAAGCCATTCCGACGTGCCCGGCTGAAGCCCGGCGATCCCGAGCGATGCGATTCCAGCGAACATGATCGCAGCAGTCGCCGAGTCGCCCCCGACGACGAGATGCCGTGACGAGCCGAAGATCGCAAAGGCGAGTATCGGGATCAGGATCGTGTACAGACCCGTGATCACCGGCGTACCGGCGATCTTCGTGTAACCCATCACTTCCGGGATCGCGAGGGCGGCAAGCGTCACGCCCGCGATCACATCCCCCGAAAACCACGACCGGCGGTACGGGCGGATGCTGCTGAAGAGGTGGAGCCACGCGCCGCCGGACGATCCGCCAGAGGCCGCTTCCGCCATGTCGCGAGAACCCGCTACCGAGGGCATCGCACCATCGTCCACGGCGCCGCGTCCACGAGATCGCCCAGAACGGATGATCCGCGTGTCTCCGCGGCCGTGGCGCGTAACGTCGTCTCAGACGGAGATGCTTACGGGGAACGTGGCCAACCAGGCGACGGTTCCGACCAGGATCACGAGCCCGAAGCCGAGCAAGGCTCTCCGCAGGCGCGGGGTCTGCAACTTCGTGCTGATGCTGGCGAAGAACAGAGCGCTCGTGAACAGCACGACACCAAGGATGTAGTTGGACGAGCGCTGAATGTCGGCCTGCGCCCGAGTAGCCAAGCTTCCCGCGGAGATGTCGAGGCGCCGCGCGGCGTCGCGCGCATCGAGGTGGTACTGAGGCATTGCAAACGGCGAGAGCGGCGCGGACTTGTTCCGCAGCGGCTTCGTCGCGACCCAGGCGTGCACCGCCGGTTTGAACTCGGCTCGGAAGCGCCGGAGGTAGAAGTCCGACAGCTCCTTCTGCTTTAGCGCGTATGCGTTGACCCACTGCGTGAAGGTGGCGACGTCGATCTGTGTCTGAGCGTTCGCGAGCGCGTCTGCCTCCGACGACTCGATGCGCAGCGCCGACGCCCGTGCGCCGGCCTTTGCCTGCTCTCCGTTCCAGCGCGTCGCCTGATACCCGCTCCACGCAGTCGCGACGGTGGCGAGTGCGAGGACCACGGTCGCCCTGAACTCGAGGCGCGTCACCCGGCTCTCGGACGGTGGAGTCATGACGCCGGCCCGACGCCGGTCTCGTTGCACGGAGCTTTCACGCCCGCGCCTACTGCCTCGAGCGCGTGGTCGACGATCCGGAGACTTCGCTCCATCGCGGTCGGCTTCAAGCTCCCGACGCCGCTGTGGTACGGCCTGTCCAGCGAGACCAGGAGTAGGAAGAGCGTCGTGATCACGACCATCACCGAGCCCATCAACATCGCCTGAGTTCGCCGCGGCTCACGCGAATCAGCGAAGAACAGCATGTACGCGAAGATCACCCCGCCGATCACAAACAGGACAATCCAGAGCGTCACCGGGATTACGCCGGAGGACGCGTGCACGCGGTCCAGACGCGCCTCCTCCCGCGCCGACGTCTGACTCAGCCACGCGTCATACGCCGCCTGCTCGTGATTCGTCTTCGGCTCATATCCGGAAACCGTCTCGAACAGCCGGACACCCCAGGGGTTCACCCCGTCTCCCAGCGTCCCGGCACGCATCCGGTCCCACTCCTCGTTGACGACGGACCTCCCGTAACAGACCAACTCACGCGTGACCTTCGGACCGGTCGGCGCCGGGAACGACTGCGCGGTCTCGACTTGCTGGAGCACCATGAGCGCCTCCGTCTCGGCGCCCGAACGAGAGTTGTCATAGCTCGTGAAGGCGAGGAAGACGACGAACCCGAGCAAGATCGAGAACCCCGTCGCGAGTACACCGAACACTCCGGAGGCTCGGTCGCCGTCGGTGAAGTAACTACCCTCCGGCGCTCGCGCCCGCACATACAGCATCGCGCCGACCGCGACCGCGGTCACCGCTGCGGTGATCAGGACGGCCCAAAGGATGTTCACCGCCGGGAGGCCCTAAGCCTCGAACGACAGGCGGAGACCGCTCGAATTCGCGCCGGCGATCTGAGGCATCTCAGCTCTCACTCAAGTTGTCACGGACGCCCCGACACCGGGCACCTCGGGCTGCTCCCTCGCCGGGACGACGCGCGCTTCGACGTAGGCGGTGAGCGCCACCGTCGTGATGTAGGCGACAGTGACTGCCACCACGATCAGCGGAGTCACCGCGAATCCGGCTTTGAAAGCGAGAAGACTCGCGATCATGACCGAGGCGAGCGGGAGCCGGAGCACCGAGACGCAGGCTGCGCCGGTCAACGCGGCAACAGCCGGCGCCTCGCCGTATCCCGGCAGGTGAGCAGCGAGCAAACCCGTCACGACGCCGAGGAACAGCGCCGGAAATGTGGGCCCGCCGCGGAAGCTGCCCAGCGACACGCTCCACGCGAGCCCCTTGAAAACGAGCAGGAACGCGAGCGCCGAGAGCGAGATCGGCGCGGCGGAGCTGAAGAGCGGAGCGAACGCCTCCTGCCCGGAGAAGAGCACGGCGTCGGCGCCGTGGTTGGTGGCTTGAGCGAACGCGATGGCAAGCGCGCCGACCACGAGCGCCGCGACAATCGTGAAAAGAAACAGCCGCGTCTCGACGACACGCTTGCTCCAGCGGGCGAGCTGGACGATCGCGAGAGTGACGACTGCAACAACTACGGCGAGCAGAATTGTCCACGCGAAATCGCCCCAACCTGGTCCGTCGAAGGGCGAAAGCGGGAACGGGCTCAGCGCCCACGCGCTTGTGCTCAACCCCGACCACGAACCCAGGCCGATGAAGACCAGCGAGCCGATACCCGCAGCCATCAGGCCCGGAAGGAGGATGACCGGCAGCATCGCGCCACCGAGACCGACGGCTTCGATGATGATCACCGCCCCGATCAACGGCGAGCCGAAGATCGCCGAGACCGCGGCGAAGCTCCCGGCCGCAGCCATCAGCCGAAGCGCTTGCTCAGGCGCGTCCTTTTTCACCTGTTTCATCGCGAGGAACCCGAGGCCAAGGCCGAGCGCGATCAGGGGCGCCTCCGGCCCAAGCACGAGCCCGAACCCGAGCGTTGCCGTCGCGGCCAGGAGAACGCCCGGCAACTCGACGGGTCGGGTTGGGGCTCCGCCGGCCTTCAATCCGTCCGCGGGGACGTGACCGCCGTGCCCCGGCAGGCGACCGATCGCGATTGCCGTCAATGCGCCGGCGAGCGCGAGCCAGGGGAGCGGCCACCACCAAGGCGCGCCGTCGTAGCCCGCCTTTCCCGGAAGATCCTCGTACACACCAACCTGCAGTGCATGCACCAACTCGAGGAAGCACCACGACGCCACCGAGACGAGCAAACCGACCAGCGCCGCCAACACCAGCAAGACGCCGTACTGCCTGCTCCGAATGAGCGCGGCCGGATCGACCGGAGGAGTATCGCCGCTCATCGGCTCAGTGGGATGGTGAGTGCTCGAGCTCACGAGATCGGCTGCCGCTGGGAGGTGCGCTCTCGGCACCGCTCCCCCTTCGCTCGACTTAGGAGCGCCGACGGTACGTCCACGCTTTGAAGCCGACCTCATTCGCATGGGATGAACGCCGCGAGTCCCGGCCGATAGGCCTGGTGCAAACGCCGGCGACACCGCGGGGCCTGAGTGACAGCTTTCAGATTTCGGAAAGCCCGGGCGAGAGTGGGCCGCGCCGATCCGTTGCCGCTCCCCAGTAAGGCCTCGGACCGAGCCACTCTCGAGCCCGGGTAACGCGAAGGCCAAACCCAGAGAACGATTCCGGTCCGTCGATCAAGACGGGAGCCGCGCTACTGCGCAGAGGTCTAGGCGCTTGCTCGACCGTGCCACAGGAATGCCGCAACTGCTGGAAAGTCCGGGAGATTTGCCCGCAAACAGCGACGGATTCGGCCGGCAAGCGCGCGGCGACTTCGTGCGCGCACGGGCACAGGCGTACCGTGAAAAAGGCGGGCCGGTGCGCCCGCCGTGAGGCTCTTGGCCGCAAGGCGCCTCAAGGCGGGGCCTTCCCCTCGCCCGGCTCGCCTAATCCGCCGCGCCCCTCCATTCCTAGCTGCACATGCACGTCGAAAGACAAGCAGGTGGCGCCGGCGACGTTGCCCGGCGCCACTCACTCGTCGAACTACTTGGCGACTGCTCCTCGCGGGAGCTCGCCGGCAATCGGCAGCTTCTTCTTGTAGACGACGCTGGTGCTGGCCGACATGACCTTGTTGTCCATCGACATGCGGACCACGGTGTTCGCGAACGCCTTCGACACCAGCTCGAAGTTGTTCGGATCGACGTTGTCGATGTTGTCGCACCAGCGGAACGGGTTGTCGACGCAGCCGCCGTCGAACGTCCCGAGGTTGCCCTCGTAGTTTCCGAGCTGGCCGCCGAACAGATCGACCTCGGCCTGGGTCTTGCAGCAGTCCTGTCCGGTCAGGAGCCCGCTCGCCGGGACACCCGCCAGGTTGAAGTTGAACGCGTCGGTGCCGTTCGGCGCGAGGAACTCGTGGTGGTACCCGGCCGCATCGAAGAACGCAACCGACTGATCACGCGAGACCGTCGACGCCTTGTACACGCGGTTCGGGAATGTCGTCTCGACCTGCCCGTTGAAGAACGTGGGGGCCGCCGGATCGACGACTCCGATGATGTAGTTCGGCGTCCCGAACACGTCCGCGTCGAGGTCGTAGCCGATGTGGCTCAACTCGGTGGAGGTCAGGCTGTTGATGTAGGCCGCCGACCCGAACAGCCCGAGCTCCTCACCACCGAACCAGATGAACCGCAGCTTGTTCACCGGACTGACGTTCTTCATCTTCTGCGCGATGTCGAGGATTGCCGCCGAGCCGGTGGCGTTGTCGAGGATCCCCGCGCCGTAGATCGCGTCGAGATGGGCATCGACGACGACGACGTGGTTCTTGTCGCCGCCGGGGGAGTCCGCGATCACGTTGTAGTCGTCGGCGTTCGGCTTGAAGATCGCCCGGATGTCGATCGTGACCGTCGGCGGCGATCCGGCGTGGACCTGGTTGTACAGGTCAAGCCCGATGGCGAACGTCGTGAACGCGACGGGAATCTGTGCGACGAACGGGTTGTCCGCCCCATCGAGAAGGCTGCCCACGAGGAGACCCGTCCGGTCCGGCGGCCCGGGGTTTCCCTCGTTGAAGATGATGACGCCGGTCGCTCCGGCGGCCTGCGCATTGAGGACCTTCACGCCGAAGTTGCACCCGCCGCGCTGGATCAAGGCGATATGACCGGCAATCGAGCTGCCGAAGTCGGCCATGGTGCATCCGCTCGTCGAGCTCGCGAACTGGGTCGGCGGAAGGACGATGCCGCCCGCCGCAGCAACCTGCGCAGTCGTCATCCCCAGACTCTTGCCCGGCCCCCACTCCTGGTCGAGCGCGTAGTCGTGACCATTCGCGCTGAACGACGGCATCCCCGTGTAGGCGTAGTAGTCGAACTTGTACGTCTGGGTCGTGACGTTGTAGCCGGCGGCCTTCATCACCGCCGCAACGTATTCCGCCGATGCCTTGTATCCGGGCTCACCGGAGTTGCGCGACGGCATCCCGTCCGGCCCCGGGTTCGCATCGGCGATGTCCTGGAACGTCTGTAGGTGAGCCATCAGATCGTCTTTTTGGACGCACTCGACGAGCTTCGACGGCGTGTCGTTCGCACGTGCGTCGCATTGCGCGGAGCTGATTGCGCTTGCGTTGAGCGGCGCGATGACTGTCAGTGCGGCGCCGATGCAGAGCAGAAACAGCCAGCGCAGCGGTCGCGCACTTACACGGTGTGGCATGGAAACCCCCTTGAGCCGAGAGTTGACGAAATGCGCAGGGGCTCTGGCGCGACCGAATCGCCTCGGGCACCGCAACGACAACTTTTCACCCCACGCCCTCCCCAGGTCGTGACCGTTCGATGCTAGGACGGCCGAGCCGAAAAGACAATGCCGCGCAGGGTGCTCAGCCGCCGGGCAAGCGCCGGTAGCCATACCAGGCGAAGACCCCGCCGCCGGGCCGCGGTCGGTACGCGACGACGATTCCACCTGCAGCCGCCCCTCCCGGGACGCGCGCGACACACCGGAACGACCCGCTGCGGGCGCGGCACGCGACCGTGACGCTCGCGTGTGCGCGGCCGGTCCGAGGGTCGACGAAAGACCGCGGGAGTTTCTCCGCCGGCGCGGCGAGGATGAGTGACGCGATCCTGTTTTCGATCACCAGGCGGCGAGGAAGGCTGCGCGCCGCTGCGACGAGCGGCCCGCGAAGGGTCGATCCGTCCGCGCGTGCGGTTCTCGCAGCGAGGACGCCGGAGCTCGGGCGCGAGGCCGACGGCGGCGCTGAGATCGCGGATCGCCCGCGACTCCCACCGACGAACGGGACGAGCGCGATCAGCACGAGGCTGACGAGCGCCGCCGGCAGCAAACGGCGTGCCGCGCTTTTCCGTGGACGCGACACCGGCTCCGAGCGTGGGCGGTCGAGCTCGGCGGCGACGGCATCGGCCTCGCGGCTGAACCGTCGGTGAAGCGCGGCGATCTCGAGCAACGCCTGTTGCAGAGCCATTTCCGTCAGTCGCGCCCGCTCGCGTCGCGCGAGCTCGGGGTCGACCAGAACGAGCTCTGGGCTCAGCGGCTCCGAAAGCAGAACGATGGCCGAACATACCAAGCGGCGACACGGAGCAGCAGCGGTATTCTCTGCCGCGCGTGTCGCTGCCAACGCTTGTGGTCGAATGTCCGCATTGCGGCGAGTCGATGGACCTAGCGGTTCGGGTGGAAGCGACGGCGGTCGCGCCGTCACGGCCGCACTTCGAAGATGCCGACGGGCTCGTCGCGTGGCTACGCGCGAGCCGGCTCACGATCGAAGAGTTCCAGCGGCTCCCGTTCTACGCATGGCACGAGGACGACCTCGCACCGCTCGTGCGCGAGGTGACCGAGCGCCAGAGCGGACGCCTGCGCGCAGCCTGACGCGCGCGGGTCGCCGCTACGCTCCGGTCGCAGCCTGGAGAGGTGTCCGAGTGGCCTAAGGAGCGCGACTGGAAATCGCGTACGTGCTGAAAGGTGCGTCGCGGGTTCAAATCCCGCCCTCTCCGTAGCCTTTTTGCAAGGGTCAGACCCTCTGGGTCTGACCCTTTTTACGAGGCGTTGGCCTTGATGTCCATGCCGGCCTGCTTGTGGCCGGGAACGGAGCAATAGAGCTCGACCTTGCCGCCGCTCAGCGTCGCCGTCAGCGTTCCCGTGCCGCCGGCCGGAATGAGCTTCGAGGTCGGGCCACCGACGATCGCGAGGTTGTGCGGAAGCTTGCCGTCGTTCTTGATCTGGAACGTCACCTTCCCCGCTTTGAGCGACGGCGAGGCGAGCGCGATCTTGAACTCCGTCTCGGTTACGCTCACCGTCGTCGGCTTCGCTGCGGGCGGCGGCGCCGACTGCTTCGTCGTCTGCGCTTTCGTGGTCGTCTGTCCGGGCGAGCTCGTTGCCGGCGCGGTCGTGGCCGTCGTCGAGGTCGCGGCGGTGGTCGTGGTCGCCCGGACGAACGTGTCCGCCGCGTGTTCGCTCTCCTTCGTCTCCTTCGGCTCCGCGCCGAACACCTCGACCGCCGTCAGCATCCCGAAGAAGAAGACGACCGCGACGACGATGAAGGCCGGGAGCCCGCGACCGGGGTAGCTCGGGCGCAGACGCGGGAACAAGAACGACGATGCGAGCGCGAACACGATGAACGCGAACGCCACGAGGGCGAGGCCGACTTTGTGGCCGGTCGAGAGGGCGAGGACGAGCACGCGCGAAGTCAAGCACAGCCTAGGATCGGCCCGTGGACGAGCGGCTGGCGGCCTATCTCGAGGTTGCAGCGCTCACGGACGAGCACTTCGTCGAGCGCGTCTATCGCCTCATTCTCCGTCGGCCCCCTGACGCCGATGCGCGCGACGCAGCGCTCGCCTCGCTGCGCCAGAACGCCGCGTCGCGCGCCGCCGTTGTCGCTGACCTCGTCGCGAGCGACGAGTTCCGGCGGCTCCACGCCCTCGAGGGTGCGCTTGCCCGCGCCCGCGCCGCAAGGGAGACTGACGAGCGCCCGCACGAGCTGACGACGCCTCCGCGCGTCGACGAGCGGCCGATCGAGCTTGCCTGGGTCCTGGGAAGGTTCCGCTCCGCGCGCCGCCTCCTCGACGTCGGCTACGCGTTCGCCGAGCCGCCGTGGCTCACAGCGGTCACGAGCCTCGGGGCCGGCGAGGTGGTCGGCGTCGACGCGGCTGAGCGCGACGTCCCGGGGCTGAACGGCGTCGTAGCCGACGTCCGCGAACTGCCGTTCCGCGACGGAACGTTCGACGTCGTGTTCTGTATCTCGACGCTCGAACACGTCGGCCGGGACAACACGCGCTACGGCGGCACCGACGAGCGCGACGACACCGCGCCACTCTCGGCGCTGCGCGAGCTCCATCGCGTCACGGCGCGTCGCGGGCGCATCTTCGTGACCGTCCCATGCGGATCGGACGCGAGCGAGTGGTATCTGCGTGAGCCGCCCGACGCGTGGCACACGCGCTTCCGCGACGCCGATCTCTACGTGTACGACGCTGAGCTGTACCGCGAGACGCCGACCGGGTGGCGGTCGGCGTCAGCTTCGGAGGCCGGGCTGCTGTGCGCTGAGCTCCACCCCGGCCGCCGCCGCCACGAGCTGGTCCGCCGGCTACGACGCGGCTAAGAGCCGGTCGGCCGCCCGACGGCGGAATGCGCGGATACCCCACCACACGAGCAGGATCAGGAGCGCGATCGGCACGAGCACGATCAGCGCAGCGAGCGCGATCGCGCCTGCGCCGGCGAGGAAGTGGAACGCATCCGACACCGCCGCTCCGACGCGTCCACGGTCGTGCGTCGCCGCCGCCGGACGCTCGGTCGTCAGGGACAGTGCGACCCGCGACAGCGCCGCCTCGCGCAGCGTCGCCCTGCTCGCGCCGGTCGCCGCCGCCAGGTTTCGGCGGGCGTCGTCGAGTTGGAACTGCAGGCGAAGGCGCACGTCGGCGGGCAGTGGTTGTCCGAGCGCCGCGGTCAACCGGAGGATCTGGAGCTTCAACGCACGAACCTGCCGCCGCTGCTGCGTCACCGTGTTCTCGAGGTCGACGATCGACACGTGCTGCTCGAGGACGGTGCCAAGCGCCGACAGACGAATGAGCGCGTCGTCGACGTGCGCGACGGGCACGCGGAGGACGAGATCGGCCTCGCCCGGCTGCCCGTTCGCCGACGACTGCGACACCGATGCGACGTAGCCCCCGAGCGAGCGAACGATCTGCATCGCCTGTGCGGTGCGCCGCCCGAGCGCGTCGAGGTCGTCGACGCGGACGCGGAGATCGGCCTGGTAGTCCTGGTGCCGGTTCGGCGTCGGCAGCGGCGCGAACGTCTTGTTCGCCTCGCCGAAGACCGAGACGCTCGGTGCGAGGGAATCCGACGGATTCGTGCGCGTCGCACCGCCGGCTCCCGACGCAGGGTGGCCGGCCTCGACAACCGACGCACTGGCGGACGTGTGCTTCGTCGCGTGCGACGACACGATCCCGTGCACGACCGCCGCGGCGAGGAGCACCGACACGCACGCCGGCACGAGGACCAACGTCGCTCGACGCCAGGCGACGCGCGGGATCCGGCGACGCGGATTCGGCTCGCCCAGCGCGCGCACGCGCTCGCGCAGCTCGTCCGGTGCATCGATCGGAAGCGCGCGCAGCTCGCGCGCGAGCTCGGCCTCAAACGTCGCCATCGGTCATCAGCTCCTCGAGTCGTTGCAACGCGCGGCTCAGCCGCGTCGAACACGCGGTCCGGCTGATGCCGAGGATGCGCGCCGTCGTCGGGCCGTCGAGCTCGAGCACCACCCGCAACGCGACCACCTCCCGATCTGCCGGCGCAAGCTTGCGCAGCGCCGCCGCCGCAGCTCCGTCGCCCCAGGACGGCTCGTGGACCGTCCGGGTCTCACGCGCGTAGCGCAGCTCGCGTCGCCGTCGCCGTTCCTCCGCCCTCAGGTGGTCGAGCGCGGCGCTGCGTGCGATCGAGCAAAGCCACGCACGAGCCGTGCCGCGTCGCGGGTCGAACCGCCGCCAGAGCCGGAACGCTTTCTCGAACGTCTCGCCCGCGACGTCCTCCGCGACGCTCCTGTCTCCGGTCAGGAAGAGCAGGTACGCATGGACGGCGTCGAGCTCCGCCTCGGCAACGCTCGCGAACGTGGGACGGCCCGCGGCGAGTGCCGGCATGGTCGCAGCTGCGTTCACGCTCTCCATACGGCGCAGAGGCCCCGAAGTGTCACACGGGGATTGTGCTCAGCAGCCGCCGGCCACGGGGTGGCCGCCCGGGCCTACGAGGTGCTCGAGCGACGCCCCGGACCCTGCCTGCAGGCAGTAGGACGTCGTGTCGGCCCGTGCGAGCATCACGCCGAACGACGCCGGCAGCGCTGCTCCGACGTACGTCCCGCTTTCCGCGTGTGACGCCTCGAGCTGCAGTGCGGCCTGGCTGAAGTTGATGCCGGCCGTCGCCTGCTGGGCCTGGGTCTCCGCGCGCTGCGCGGTCTGTGACGTCGGGCCCGTCTGGCGCGCGTTCGTCATCCACAGCGCGCCGACGAGCGCGAGCGAGGCGAGCAGGCCGACCAGGCCGATCATTCCGCGCGACATAGCGTGTTTATCGGGCGCAGCGGCGTCGCGCTTGAGCTACTCGCCCGCGGCGTGCTGTCAGGGGTGGTATTGCTGGTCGAGCGAGCGAACGGTGTCGATGTGCACGCGGATCCAGAAGCCGGTCTCGAGACCTTCGAAGAGCGGCCGTGGGAACGGGCTCTTGCCTGCCACGAGCTGGGCGAGTTGCGCGACGGTGATCGTCGATCCCTCGACGCCGGTCTTCAGAACCGTCACCCGCGCACCGGCGGGAACGATGTACGTCAGCAACCGGTGGCCCTCGTCGACGACGTAGTTGTCGTTCGGGACGGGCTCCCCGGGCGAGACGGCGCCATCCTGCGCGGCCGCGACGTTCGCGGTCGCGCCGCTCAGGAACCATGCCGGGTCGAACCGCAACCGATAGTCGGCGCCTTTCTTCTTCAGCGCCTTGATGTATCCGAACTCGACCTGCTCGGCGGGCGGGCCCACGTCGCTCTTCGAGGTCGCATTCGACCCGGTCGTCTGCGTCACCGTCTTCGTGACGGTCTTCGTGCTTCCGCAACCGCTGACGAGGAGTACGAATGCGATCGCGACGGCGCGTCTCATCCGAGCTCAAGTGTGGTGCACGACCGACCTTTGGGCAAGCGAGCGCCCCAACACACCCTTTCGGGCGATTGCGCCCGACGCCCCGCTCAACGAAAACGCAGGACATGTGGGGAGCCGCACCCCGCGCCGGTCACACGATCGTCCTGCTTGCCGTCATTGCAGCGATCGTCTTCACGTGTACCGACGCCACCGCCGCACGTCGACCGCGCAAGGATGCGACGGCCCCGTCCGCACCCGCGCGCCTGGCGGCGACGGGCGCGACCGCAACGTCGATCACGCTTTCGTGGCTCGCGTCGACCGACGACGTCGGCGTCAAGGGATACAACGTCTATCGCTCGTCGACGAAGGCCGCCACGACGACGGCGCTGCAGTACACGTTCGGCGGGCTCACGTGCGGGACGTCGTACACGTTGGCCGTCGAGGCGTTCGATGCGGCGGGAAACGTCTCCGCTCGAGCGAGCCTCACCGCCGCGACCAGCGCCTGCGACGCGACGCGCCCGTCCGCGCCCCCGGGACTCACCACATCCGCGGCCGCTGCGACCTCGCTGACGTTGGCGTGGCTTGCATCGAGCGACAACGTCGGCGTCCAGGGATACAACGTCTACAACGGATCGACGAAGCTCGCGACGACGACGGCGCTGCGGTACGCATTCACCGACCTGACCTGCGGGACGTCGTACACCCTCGGGGTCGAGGCGTTCGACGCAGCCGGCAACGTCTCCGCCCGCTCGAGCCTGACGGCCGCGACTTTGGTGTGCCCGAGCCCGCTGGGCGCGCCGTCCTACCGGTTCATGATCAACTCGGATTCCGGTGGACAGATCGCGTCGCAGTACGGCTACGACCTGCTCGACGTGGGTTCGGCCGGTCAGGCGGACGGATTGCCGCCGGGGACCCAAGGGCTCATCTGGGCCGGGGACTACGACAACACCACGTGCTCGTGGGAGATCTCCGATTCCGCGCTTGCGCCGACCGTGCAAGCCGCGGCGAGCGACACGAAGGTGTTCGGGTACTTCTTCTCGGACGAGCCTGATCCGTACGCCTGCCCGAACGCATACGCGGACCACAGGGCCCGATCGAGCTTCATCCACTCGATCGATCCGCTGCACAAGACGGTGATGCTGGTCGACTCCAACTCGGATCAGCAGACGCTCGACCAGATTCCTCACTGGGCAGGCGCCGCGGACTACTTCGCACTCGATCCATACCCGTGCTACCAGGCGCAGGCGTGCAATTACGCGTGGATCGACCAGGTCATCGCGGCTGCGAACAACGCGGGGCTCAACTACTGGGGCGTCGCGCAGGCGTTCCAGGACGCGACATGGCGCTGGCCAACCTCCGACGAGTTGAGCCACATGCTGAATCAGTGGGCGTCGTCGAGACAGACCGGGATGATGACGTTCGCGTGGACGTGGTCGGGGAACACGCTCGCCGCGCAGCCGAGCCTGTTGTCGACCTTGAGCTCGTTCAACAGCGGCGCACCGGCGTCCACGGGCGGCGACACGATTCCCCCGTCGACACCGGCGAACCTCGCTGCGTCCGGTGCCACGGCGACGAGCATCTCGCTCACGTGGTCACCGTCGACTGACAACATCGGGGTCACGTCGTACGACGTGTATCGAAGCGGCGCACTCGCGGGAACGTCGAACTCGACGTCGTACACGGTCGGAGGGCTCGCCTGCGGAACGAGCTATACCTTCTCCGTCGACGCGAAGGACGCGGCAGGCAACGCGTCATCGTCGAGCGGAGGCGTCGCGTCGAGGACCGCCGCATGTTCCGCGAGCAGCGATCCCGTGATCACTGCCGCCGGCGACATCTGCGGCTCGACGACGGATTGCGCGCCGACCGCGAGCTTGATCTCGCAGATCAACCCGAATCGCGTCCTGACGCTAGGGGACAACGCGTACGCGGACGGCGCGCTGTCCGACTACAACTCCTACTACGACCCCAACTGGGGCCGGTTCAAGGCGACGACGAGCCCCGCGCCGGGAAACCACGACTACCACCAGGCAGGCGGAGCGGGCTACTTCGGCTACTTCGGTGCGCTGGCTCCCGCCGAGTACTACTCGTACGACGTCGGGAGCTGGCACTTGATCTCGCTCGACGGGGAGATCAGCGCGTCCGACGGGTCACCGCAGGAAACGTGGCTCCGGAACGACCTTGCCGCGCATGCGAACCAGTGCGTCCTCGCGTACTGGCACGAGCCTCGCTGGTCGTCGGGAACGACGCATGGCAGCGAGTCGTCATTCGACGCGTTCTGGCGCGATCTCTACGGAGCGCACGCCGATGTCGTCCTGAACGGGCATGAGCACAACTACGAGCGGTTCGCAAAGCAGAGCCCGAGCGGGAGCGCTGATCCGAACGGCATCCGCGAGTTCGTCGTCGGCACCGGAGGAGCGAGCCACGGCTACCCGTTCGGCACGCCGCTGCCGACGAGCGAGGTCCGGAACGACAGCACCTGGGGCGTCCTCAAGCTGACGCTGCATCCCGGAAGCTACGACTGGCAGTTCGTTCCCGTAGCGGGAAGCACGTTCGGCGACAGC
The DNA here is from genome assembly GCA_045806225.1 of Gaiellaceae bacterium. Classification (GTDB taxonomy): domain Bacteria; phylum Actinomycetota; class Thermoleophilia; order Gaiellales; family Gaiellaceae; genus 3-1-20CM-4-69-9. Next base: position 2,561 of record JBJMJS010000014.1, on the reverse strand, counting down.
GGCACGACCGCCTGCACGTAGGAGCGGCTCACGACAGCGAGGGCTCCGGCTCGCCTGCCGCGTCGAGCTCGGCAAGGCTTGGCGCCGCGCGAATCGCCGGGCTCAACGTCCCCCACACCGCGAGCGTCACGCCCGAGGCCGCGAAAACGGCGATCGCGACTCGCGGCGACGTGACGTCGAGAAGAACGCCTGCGAGCAGCGGGCCGAGCGGCGCGATCAGCAACGCGATCGTGTCCCACGCGGCCTCGGCGCGCCCGAGCAACCGGTCGGGGGTCATCGCGATTCGGTAGCCGTGGACGACCGAGTCGGTGGACGGAATCGCCAGCGCCGTCGGCAGGAGCGCAGCGGTCAGCACGTAGACGCTCGGCCATACGACGAACCCTGCGCACCCCACCCACGTCCAGAGCTCCAGGACGAGGACGCTCCGCACGGGAAGCACGCGGCGGACGAAGGACGACAGGAACGACCCCAGGAGCAGGCACGCACCGAACGAGGCGACGAGGGCGCCCACCTGTCCGCCCGACAGCCCCTGCTGCCTGCCGATGATCACGACCGCGAGGAGCACGCCGGGCCCGAGGAAGTTCGCCAGCCCGAACAGGCAGGCGCACGTGCGCAAGAAGGGCCGGCTCCACAGGTAGCGGAACCCCTCCGTGAGGCGCGTCCGGAGCGACGCGATCTCGCGCGCGCGTTCCTCCTGGAACGGCGTTCGCATCGCGAGCAGCGAGACGGTCGAGAAGGCATACGAGAGCGCATCGACGACGAACGGCAGCGACCGCGCGAGGCCGAAGAGCGCACCGCCGAGAGGCGGCCCGCCGAGCCGCACAGCCGCCTGCCGCCCCGTCTGGGCTGCGGCCGCCGCCGGCAGTTGCCATGCCGGCACAACGGACCGCAGTGCGCCCGCGTAGGCGGCCGAGAACAACGCCGCACCCGAGCCTTCGACGAACGCGACGATCGCGATCACAGCGACGGGTGTCGTGTCCGCGACGATGAGCGCGGCAAGCGTGCCGATCGCGACGACGCGCGCAGCGTCGGCGAGGATCATCAGGCGCTTGCGGTTCCAGTGGTCGGCTGCGGCGCCCGCGGGCAGCGCGAAGAGCGTGTACGGCAGCACGCGCGCAAACGCGACGACGCCGGTCTTCGCCGGCGAGTGCGTCACCGCGAGCACGAGCAGGGGATATGCGACGGAGGAGGTCTGCGTCCCTGCGGTCGACAGCAGCTGCCCGGCCTGAAGGAGCACGAAGTCGCGGTTGCGCCGCAGGGGAACCGCGCTCACACGCGCGGACGCTAGCTCACGCGCCGGAACGCCGAGAGGCGCCCGAAGGCGCCTCTCGCTTCCCGTCTTGTCAGGCCGGTAGGCCTCTACGGATGGCCGTGGCCGCCGCCGCCGCCCTGGCCGTGGCCGCCGCCCTGGTTGCCCTGGCCACCGGACGTTGCCGGCTTGCCATGACCGGTGGCGTGCGTCGTGCTGTGACTCGAGCTGTGCGTCGTGCTGTGACTCGAGCTGTGCGTCGTGCTGTGGCTCGAGCTATGCGTCGTGCTGTGACTCGAGCCGTGCGTCGTGCGCACCTTCACGTGCTTGGTCTTCGTCGCCTGCTTCGTCTTGGCGTGCTTTGTCTTCGTCTTCGCGTGCTTCGTCTTCGCGTGCTTCGTCACTGCGGTCGTCGCAGTGGTTGCGGTCGTCCCGGTTGTCGCCGTCGTCCCGGTCGTAGTGGTGGTCGCGCACGGCCCCATCGTGTCGCCGTGGCGCATGTGCGCGGGAACCGCGTTGACGCTGACCGTGATCGTGACGAACGGGTTCGTCCGCGAGTGCGTGTGGTGACAGATCGTCACCTTCCCCGACGTCGACGTGGGCGTCGTCGTCGTCGTCGTGCCGGTCGTTGCCGTCGTGCCGGTCGTCGACGTGGTGCCGGTGGTCGACGTCGTCCCGGTCGTCGACGTCGTCCCGGTCGTCGACGTCGTCCCCGTCGTCGAGGTCGTGCCCGTCGTCGAGGTCGTGCCCGTCGTCGAGGTCGTCCCGGTGGTCGAAGTCGTCGAGGTCGTGCTGGTCGTAGCCGTCGTGCTGGTCGTGCTGTCCGTCTGCAGAACGGCGAGCGGGCTGTCGCCGTTTGCCAACGCGGCCGCAACGAGCCCGGATGCGAGCAGCAACGCTGCACCCAGCACGGCGGCGACACGACGTCGCATGGCATTCCTCCTTTGTTCGGCCGATTGCAAGGGCCGAAGGGGCGGTCAGATTATTGCCGCGAGGTCGGGACGGCGAATCCCCCCTAACAACTCCCTTACATTCGTCGGCATCAGGCCCGATCCGCGTCGACGACGTACGTGACGTAGCGATCGCCCTCGACGACCGCGGCCCCTTGTTCGCGCATTCCGATCTTCAGCGCGACACGAACGGACGCGTCGTGGCCGGGCCGGATCAACGCAACCAGCCCGCGTCGCTCGAAGCGGTGGAACGCCACGTCTCGAACTGCCGCCGCCGCTTCGGTGGCGATGCCTCGGTTCCACACGGTCTTCTTCGTGTGCCAGCCGATCTCCGTGACGCTGACGCCATCGAGATCGAGCGG
>JBJMJS010000013.1:0-10778 GCA_045806225.1 Gaiellaceae bacterium | reverse complement strand
TTCGAGCCCTCGGCATCGGCGCGCTCGTTGCGGGCGGCTTCGCGCTCGCACTCGCGGCACTCGCCGTGATGATCCTGATCGGCCCGCTCGTTTTCTGGCTCGCGTGGAACGTCCTCGACTTCGCCCACGCGATCGGCCTTCCAGAGCTCGGCTTCTGGGGGATCGTGCTCGCCACGCTGTTCCTCGTTGTCGGGTGGTTCCCGAAGATGGTGATCACTGCAATCGTGTTTCTCGTCGATCCGTCGTGGTTCCACGGTGCGGCGCGGGTGCACTGGCCGGCGACGACGTTCCGGAACTTCGTTGCAATCGCGCTCCTCGCATTGCTTGCGTCGCGCCCGCACACACACGCGCAGCGCCGGCGGAGTCGCGACTAGAGCGACTCGATCAGCGAGGGCGTCAACTCGTCGAGCGAATCGACGACGACCGCAGCGACTTCGAGCGCGCCGCCCACGGGTGGGAACGCCCGGTTCGGAACGGCGACGACGAGCATGCGGGCGGCGGCCGCGGCGCGGAGGCCGTTCTCCGAGTCCTCGATGGCGACGCACCGCTCCGGCCGGACGTCGAGGCGGTGCGCCGCCTCGAGGTAGACGTCGGGCGCGGGCTTGCCGCGCGCGACCTCCTCCGACGACACGGTGACGTCGAAATGCCGCGCGAGGCCGGCCCGGTCGAGCACGAGATCGATGATCTCGCGATTCGACGACGACGCCAGCCCGAGCGGCCAGCGCGCTGCGAGTGACGCGACGGTGTCGGTTGCGCCGGCGAGCAGCGGAAGTTCCTGTTCGTAGAGTTTCGCGAGCCGCGCGACGACGTCGGACGAGATCGCTACGGGCGACATGTCGACGTGCAGCTCGTCATGCAGGTACCGCGACCACTCCGGCGAGCTCATGCCCATCATCGCGCGCGTCGCGTTGGCCGGCCACGTTCCGCCGCGCTCGCGCACGAGCTGCTCGCGCGCCGCCGACCAGAGCTCCTCGGAATCGACAAGCACACCGTCGAGATCGAAGACCACGGCCGCGACGGGATGCGGCGCGCGCGAACCGGTCATCCGCTGCCGCGGCGCAGCGACCGTCGAAGCGCCTCGAGTCTCCTGCGGTCGCGCTTGCTCGGCCGCTCGCCGAGGTCGGCGCCGAGCGGGCGGGCGAGACGCCGCGCGATCGCCTCGCGCTCGCGCGCGGCGGCAGACTCGGCGGTCTCCTCGTAGAGCGCGGCGGCAACTGACGCCGACCCCCGGCGCTCGGCGAGGGCCGTGACGCGAATCGTTCGGCGTTGCGCGGCGACGGTCACGTCGACCGTGTCCCCGACCGTCACTTCCTTCGCGGCCTTCGCGCGCGTCCCGTTGACATGGACGCGCCCGCCGAGGACCGCCTCCGTTGCGGCACCTCGCGTCTTGAAGAACCTCGCGGCCCAGAGCCACTTGTCGACGCGAACTCGCTCCATGCCGACGCGACGATACGCAACCGCGGCGTCCGGCCAAGGCACACTACGCCGTGATGCGATTCCTCGCGCTGCCGCTCGTGCTGCTCGCCGTGCAGCCGTTCCAGTCGTCGATCCAGCCGGTCCCCACACCGGTGCAGGCGGAGCTGAAGGGTGAATTCTGGCACGCCGGGTGCCCCGTGCCGCTTTCGCGTCTTCGCCTGCTGACCGTGTCGTATTGGGATTTCGACGGCCATGCGCAGACCGGCCAGCTTGTCGTCCACCGGAACGCGGCCGCGCCGCTCGCGCGCGTCTTCCGCCGGTTGTACGAGCTGCGGTTCAGGATCCGCCACCTGAGCGTCGAGGAGGCCTACGGGCCGCGTCGTGCGCGGCCTGTCGACAGGGACGTCACCGATTCATTCGAATGCCGGCGCGCGGTCCCGTCGCCCTGCTCGCGTGGAACGAGCACAGGAACGTGGTCGGAGCACGCATACGGCCTCGCCGTCGACCTGAATCCGATCGAAAACCCCTATGTGGGCTGTGGCCGGTCGCGCGAGCGGGCGAGCCTGCCGTACTTCAACCGGTCGCGCGTTCGGCGCGGCATGGTGACAGCCGCGGTCGTCGAGGCGTTCCGCTCGATCGGCTGGGGCTGGGGCGGCTCCTGGTACGGCTCGACCAAGGACTACATGCACTTCTCGGCTTCCGGCCACTGACGCGCCGGGCGTGCCAGGCACAGCCGTGGCGCCGTTGGACGTGGGCGCCGTTGCGTTTCCGACCGCAGTCGTGCGATCGCAGCGTGCCGGGCTCGGCACGCTGCGATCGCGGTGACTGCGTCAGCTATTGACGACGATCGGCGTCCAGGCCATCCGGATGGCGCTCAGGTCTTCCTCGGTCGTGACGCAGAACTGCACCCATCCCCAACCGCTCTGGAGCTGTCCGCGGCTGCCGGGCTCGACCATGTCGACGGTGAACCACGCGACGTGACGCTTGCCGTCGCACGTGAAGGAACCGCGATGGCTCTGCCACCACGCGGCAGCGTCGCCGCCGAAGCCGGACCCCTCGGCCGAGACACTCGGGTCGATGCCAAGCGTGGGGCTCTGCTTGACCGACACCCAGAGGTGCGTCCCGACTGCACACGAGTACCGAACGTGGACGTCCGCGACGTCGCCGCGAACGTGGACCGGGCCGAGAATCGCCGCGTCGCCGACGGTGAACGAATCGTCGGCGTTCGCCGCAGCCGCGCCCGCAAGCGCGGTCATGACGATGGCGACGAGCACGAGTAAACGCCTCACATGTCCTCCTTGTCGTCGATGAACGGGCGTCGTCGTCCGACCTGCCGCAGGAGGCGACGCCGCGTTCGCACCACCTTACGCGAGTCCGAGCGCCCTTTGTGTCGTAACGAACGGCGCGAGCTCGGCGGCATCAGAAGCCGACGAACGCGGCGATCGCCGTCCCGACGGCCTCGATCGGCCGCGACCCCGCCGACATCTCCGCCGCGTACGTCTTCCGGGCGCGGCGACCGCGCTTGCTCGCGATCGCGGCGGCGACGACGGCGACTCCGAGTATCGCGAAGCGGGTTCTGGTCACCGGCCGGATTGTGAACGTTCGGACGCGCAGAGGTTGAAGGAAGCAGGGCGGCCCCGTCGAAGCGGCCTCGCATGCGGAGAGCTTTGCTTGCTCTCGTCGTCGCATCCATAGCGATCGCCGGCGCCCCGGGCCGTGCGTCCGCGGATGCACCTCAGCCGGATCCCGATATCGCCGGGCTGCAGACGGCGCTCGCGGTCAAGGGCTTTTACCACGGCCGGATCGACGGTTTTCGTGGTCCCTTGACGGCCGCAGCCGTCCGCGCGCTTCAGCGACGCATGCGCCTGGCCGCAACGAGCATCGTCACGAACCGGACGCTGTCCGCGCTCGGTCCGTTGGGACGTCCCGGGTTCGGATCGCGGCCGCTTCGGCGCGGCATGGTCGGGCGCGACGTCGCGGCTCTGCAGTTCGAACTGAGGTATCACGGGTTCGCGAATCGCGGGCGCGGCATCTTCGGCACGCAGACCGAGCTCGCGCTGAAGCGCTTCCAGCGCTTCGCGGGTCTCCCTTCCGACGGGGTCGCCGGGCGCGCGACGTTTGCCGCGCTCCGGCAGCCGCCCCCGTCCGTCGCACGCCTTCGGTTGCCGCTGCCGGATGTTCAGAGCGTGACCCGTGCCGGTCGTGCGGTCGAGCTCGCGTGCCCGTACGCGACGGCGGTCGCCGCCGCAGCTGCGGGGACCGTCGTCTTCGCGGGAACGCGTGGCCGCGGGTACGGGTACACCGTCGTCACGCGTGGACGGACCGGGGTGGAGATCGTCTACGCGCACCTCGCGCGGTTCGACGTCGAGCAGGGCCGACAGCTCGCGGCGGGCGCGCTTGTGGGCCTCGCCGGCTGGACCGGGAAGACGAAGGCCGTGACGACGCTTCGCGTCGAGCTGTTCCTTCGCGGCGCGCAACTCGACGCGTACGCGGCGCTGTACGGCCGATAAGCGCGCGTTGTCTCAGCGGCCGCGCCGCCGCCGCCGCCGCCGCCGCGGCGTGCTCTGCAGCGCACTCGCGCGCAGCAGCTCGCTCTCCTCGAGCGTCGCGCCCGCCCCGGTGACGACCGCCTCCAACGGCGAGTCGGCGATTCGAACCGGAAGACCGGTCGCCTCGGCGACGCGCTGATCGAGCCCGCGCAGCAGCGCGCCGCCTCCTGCGAGGACGATTCCGGCCGTCCCGATGTCGGCGGCAAGCTCGGGCGGCGTCGTCTCGAGTGTCTCGACGACGGCGTCGACGATCGCGGCGACCGGTTGCGCGATCGCGGTGCGCGCGTCGTCGGAGGTGAACGTCGCACGCCGGAGCAGACCCGTCAGCCGATCGCGTCCCGCGACGTCCGTTTGGAGCGGCTCCGGCAACGGCCACGCCGAGCCGCACGCGATCTTGGCGGTCTCGGCGGTCTCCGGTCCGACGAGGAGCCGCTCGTTCGCGTCCAGGTGGCGGACGATCGCATCGTCGAGCTCGTAGCCCCCGACGCGGATCGACTGCCACACGACGATCTCGCCGAGCGACAGGACGGCGACCTCCGTGGTCCCGCCGCCGATGTCGACGATCATGCTCCCGCGCGGCTCAGCGATCGGCAGCCCGGCGCCGATCGCGGCCGCGAGCGGCTCCTCGATCAGCACGACGGAGCGCGCGCCGCCCGCGATCGTGGCCTCTTCGACCGCGGCGCGCTCGACCTTCGTGATCCCGCTCGGAACGCAGAGCACGACGCGCGAGAACGAGAGCCGGCCGCCGCCGACGCGCCCGATGAAGTACCGCAGCATCTCGGCGGTCACGTCGAAGTCCGCGATCACGCCGTGGCGGAGCGGCCGGATCGCCCGGATCGAGGCCGGCGTTCGCCCGATCATCCGGCGCGCCTCCTCGCCGACCGCGTGGACGGCGTTCGTGCGCTCGTCGATCGCGACCACGGACGGCTCGAACACGGCGATGCCGGCGCCGCGGACGAACACGAGCGTATTTGCGGTGCCGAGATCGATCGCAAGCTCCCGACCACCGCTGAACCGCCTCAGCACCAAGGTGACCCCGCGGCCCACACTACCCGCGCCGTCGGCCGGTCGGCCTTCCGCGCTTCGCGGTGCATGAACGCACGCGCGGCGGCGAAGTCGATCACCGGACGACACTAGCGGGCAGGCATGCGCGCGGCGCGCCTGTTGCGCCTCCCGGCGACTAAGGTCGCGGCGATGGGATTCACGCCCCACGAGGAGCTGCAGCTCTTCATCCTCGTCGCCGCGTTCGCAGGGATGGTCGTTGTGGCGGCGCGTGCCCGCGTGCCCCTGCCGGTGCTGCTCGTCACGGGTGGTTTGCTGCTCGGGCTCGTGCCGGGACTGCCTCGGCTCACGCTTCCGCCGGACATCGTCCTCGTCGCAATCCTGCCGCCGCTTCTCTACTCGTCGGCGTTCTTCACCGGTCTTCGCGACCTGCGGGCGAACCTGCGTCCCATCTCACTCCTCGCGATCGGCCTCGTCGCGGTGACGACGACAGGCATCGCCGTGATCGCACACGAAATCCTGTCGCTCGGATGGCCGTCCGCGTTCACGCTCGGCGCGATCGTCTCGCCGACCGACGCGCTCGCCGCGCGCGAGATCGCACGGCGGTTGAACGTTCCGCGCAGGATCGTCGCGATCGTCGAGGGCGAGAGCCTCGTCAACGACGGGACGGCGCTCGTCCTGTACAAGACGGCTGTCACGGCGGCCGTCGTCGGGACGTTCTCGTTCTGGAACGCGAGCGGGCGGCTCGTCCTCAACGTCGTCGGCGGAATCGCGGTCGGGCTCGCGGTGGGCGTCGTCGTCCGCGAGATCCGTCGACGCGTCGACGACACGCCGACGGAGGTGACGCTCGCGCTCCTGTCCGGCTACCTCGCCTTCCTTCCGGCCGCCGCGATCGGCGTCTCCGGCGTGCTCGCAGCCGTGACGATCGGCGTGTTCATGGGCTGGTACACGCCGCAGTTGACGACGACGGAGACGCGGCTCTCCGGCGACGCGTTCTGGGAGATCCTGACCTTCCTCGTCAATGCGCTCCTGTTCGCGCTGATCGGCCTCCAGCTGCCTGCGATCGTCGAACGCCTGCATTTCTCCGGTGCGCTCGTCCGGGACGCGGCGGCGATCACGATCGGCGTGATCGTGCTGCGGATCGTGTGGGTCCCGATCTTCACCTACGTGCCGCGCCTGCTGTTCCGCAGCGTGCGCGAGCGCGATCCGTACCCGCCGTGGCAGGCGCCGGCCGTGATCGCGTGGATGGGCATCCGCGGCGCCGTCTCGCTCGCGGCTGCGCTCGCGCTGCCGCAGGCGGTCCCGGGACGCGATCTGATCGTGTTCATGACCTTCTGCGTCATCCTCGTGACGCTGGTCGGGCAGGGCTTGACGTTGCCGGCGCTGATTCGCGTGCTCGGCATCGAGGACGACGGAGGCGCCGGCCGCGAGGATGCGAAGGCGCGGATCAAGGCCGCGGAGGCGGCGCTTGCGCGTCTCGAGGAGCTCGAGAGCGAGGACTGGGTGCGGGACGACACGGTCGAGCGGATGCGCGGCACCTACAGGTTCCGGACGAACCGGTTCCGCGCGCGCTACGACGGTGTGGACGGCGACGGCGTCGAGGAACGCTCCGCCGCGTACCAGCGTTTGCGCCGCGAACTGCTCGAAGCGGAGCGGCAGGCCGTCCTGCGTCTCCGCAACGACGGTGTGATCACCGAAGAGGTCATGCAGCGCGTCCAGCGCGACATCGACCTCGAGGCATCGCGGCTCGACGTCCAGTGAATACCCCGTTCGAGCTAACGGACGGGCGGGCCGCCGACGACATACGAACCGTCACGACGCGCTCGAGTGAAAGGGGTCTTACGCTGAAACGGTTCTGGCAGGCTGCCGCAGTCGCGGTGGCATTCGCGACTGTCGCTGCACCGGCGAACGCCGCCGGGCCGCTGCACCTGAAGAAGCTGTCGACGTCGGAGCTTCTCCGGCCGATTGCGGCGTTTCGCGACGCGACGATCACGTCTCGGCGCCGGCTCGCCGCCGTCCGCACCGATGCCGACCACGGGCTCTATCGAACGGCGGACGGCTACTCGGTCCACCTGCTCGTGTCCGACGTCTACGCGACCGATCGCGCGGCCGACCAGACCTTCGTCGACTTTCTCGACGGTCTCCTGCACAAGAGCGAACTCGGAACGCTCACGGTCGACATCGAGCCGGCCGAGGAGCTTCAGCAGACATGTGGCATCGATGCGCTCGCGTGCTATTTCCCGCAGCAGAGCACGCTCTACGTGCCGGGCGAGGATCCGGACCCCGCGCATCCGCTCGAGCAGATCATCGCGCACGAGTACGGGCATCACGTCGCGCGCAGCCGCAACAACTACCCGTGGCCGGCCGCGATCTGGGGCCCAAAGCGGTGGGCCTCGTACATGAACGTCTGCGCGAACATCCGGGACGGTCACATGTTCCCCGGCGCAGAGACTCCCGACCAGTATGCGGCCAATCCCGGCGAGGGCTGGGCGGAGGCCTACCGGGCCGTGAACGCCGCGCGCATCGGGACGTGGGGCTCGATCGGCTGGGACATCGTCGACCCGTTCTTCATGCCGGACGGCGGCGCGACGAACGCGGTCGTGGCCGATGTGCTCTCGCCGTGGAGTGCGCCGCGCATCAGGACGATTCGCGGGCAGTTGTACGGACCGGGCGCACGGACATGGTCGATCCCGACCGCGGATGACGGCGTCATCACGGCGTCGGTGCGCGCCGCAAACGGGACCCGGCTCGGGTTCTTCTCCGGCGGGAAGCTCGTCTCGCAGCCCGGCGCGCGCACGTCGGCCACCGTCTGTGGTCAGACGAGCCTGGCGCTCGTGGCGGCGGCGCGCCGCAAGGGCGCGTTCACGATCACGCTCGCAACGCCGTAATCCGACAACGCCCTAACACGACGGTGCGGTCTTCTCCCAGACCGAGACGTGTTTGCGGCTGTCGCTCGTGAACGGCTGGCGGTTCCAGTCACACCAGCGTTCGCGCAGTCGCATCCCGCTGAGCTCGGCCATCAGGTCGAGCTCCGCCGGCCAGACGTAACGGAACGGAATCGACAACCGCTCGAGCCGGTCGTCGACGACACGGAAGTGATGCGAGATCAGACCCTGGTTGGCGACGTCGTACTCGTCGACGCCCCACCTCGTGTCGCCGACGTGGAACGCGTGGAACGTCTCGCCAGGCGGAAGCCTGCGCAGCTCCGGAACCGCGACCTCGATCACGAAGCAGCCGCCGTCGTCGAGATGTGCTGCGACGTTGCGGAAGCACGCCACCTGCGCCGCCTGCGCCGTCAGGTTCATGATCGTGTTGAACACGAGGTACGCGAGGCTGAACGACGCGTCGATTCGCGCGCTCGCGAAGTCGCCGATCATGACCGGGATCTCGCGGCCGCCCGGCTTCTCGCGCAGCTTCGCGACCATCGCACGGGACAGGTCGATCCCGTGCACCTCGACCCCGCGACCGGCGAGCGGGAGCGCGATGCGGCCTGTCCCGATCCCGAGCTCGAGCGCGCGGCCGTTCCCCGCGAGCGACGCGAGGAAGTCGACTGCCGGCTCGATCCCGGCGGCCGTGAACATGTCGGACGTCGACTCGTCGTACCCGTCCGCGACGCGCTCGTCGAAGTAGCCATCGTCGGCCACGGAGGGAAGCTATCCGAGGCTGCGCTCCGCGTGACTATCCTCCATCGCTCGTGGACACCGCTGCTTTCGCACGTGCGCTGCCGGCACTCTGGGACGACTTTCCCCACTCGGACGATCCACGTGATGGTCGTTTCGCCGAGATCGTCGACCGTGTCCCCGGACTGACGAAGCCGAACAACCTCGCACTTCTCAATCTCGCGGCAGCATGCCTTCCCGACGGCGAGTCGTATGTCGAGGTCGGCTCGTTCCGCGGCACCAGCCTGATCGCCGCGCTGCTCGACAACGAGGGCAAGGATGTCGTTGCGGTCGACGACTTCTCGATGCGCGACGCCGCGCGGTCGACGCTCGAGCAGAACCTCGCGCAGTTCGGCTTGAGCGGCGCGACGATCATCGAGGGCGATGCCTTCGAGGTCTTGCGCAGCGACGCGCTGAGTGGGCGGACGATCGGTGTCTACTACTACGACGCCGCTCACACGTACGAGCAGCAGCTCGACGGGCTTCGGCTCGTCGAGCCGTACCTCGCAACCGAAGCGCTTCTGGTCGTCGACGACAGCGATTGGAGCTTCGTCGCGAAGGCGATCGACGACTACCTCGCAGGGCAATCGCGCGCGTCGTCGCTGATCCAGATCGACGGCAAGGACAAGGGCTCGCCTGCGTGGTGGGAGGGCGTGCACCTGCTCGCGTGGCGCGCGAACGCGTGAGGCTCACCGCGATCGGCCGACGAGGCGGTTCCCAATCCGCTCGACGTCGCGGACGACCGCGGCGACGTCGTCCCTTCGCGTTCGCCAGCTGACGATCGCCGCGCGGAGGCTGAAGCCGTTCGCAAGGCTCGCTCCCGTCAGCAACACGTTGCCCTCACGTGCCAGCTCCGCCTGGATGCGTCGATTGAGGTCGTCGAGCTCGGGCCCCTGTGACCAGTCGCCCGGCCGGAAGCGGAAGCAGCAGACACACGAAGGCGCAGGTGCGGTGAGCTCCAGGTCGGGCGACCGTTCGACGTCGGATGCGAGCTCGGCGGTCAGGTCGCAGCAGCGGGTGACGACGGTGGTGACCCCCTCGCGACCGAGCTCCTTGAGCGCGGCCCAGACGCACGCGCCGCGCCAGCTCCGACTCGCCTCGATCCCGAGCTCGTGGAGGTTTTCGCCTTCGTCGGGCGTGAGATACGCCGCGGTCCCCGCGAACGTCCGGCGATGCAGCTCAGGATGGCGCGTCAAGACGAAACCGACACCGTTCGGCACGTTGAGCCATTTGTGCGCGTCGACGGCGATCGAGTCCGCGCGCTCGATTCCGGCCGCGAGCGGTCGGGTCCGGTCGCAGAGCCGGAAGAACGCCCCGAACGCTCCGTCGACGTGGAGCCAGATCCCCTCACGTGCGCACAGGTCGGCAATCGGTTCGATCGGATCGCTCGCGCCGGTATTCACGCTTCCTGCCTGCGCGATCACGATCGCCGGCGCGACGCCGCGCCGACGATCCCGCTCGATCTCCGCCTCGAGGAGGTCGACCCGCAGCGCGTAGCGGTCGTCGATCGGGATCTTTCGGACACACGCCGCGCCGAGCCCCAGCGTCCGGAGCGCCTTGAAATCCGACAGGTGGAGCTCCTCGCTTCCGTAGACGGCCAACTCGGGCAAGGCGCGCACGCCCGCCTCCCGCACGTCGACGCCGTGCTGCTCCCCGAACGCCTGGCGCGCGAGCGCCAGGCCGATCGTGTTCGCCATCGTCGCGCCTGTGCCGAAGTAGCCGCTGGTATGCGGGAGGTCGAGGAGGTCGGCGAGCCACCCGAGCGTCACCTGCTCGAGCTCGACGGCTGCGGGCCCGAGGGGCCACATCCCGACGTTCTGGTCGACCGCCGCGGTCCACGCTTCGACGATCGTCGCCGCAGGCAGTGCACCCCCGGTCACGTAGCCGAAGTAGCGCGCGCCCGTTCCGCCCGCGAGCCCGCCCTCCGCCTTTTCCTCGAGCTCCTTCAGGACGGCGGCGGGCGCCGTTCCCCGCTCGGGCAGCGGCTCGTCGAAGCGCTCGCGGAGCGTTCGCGCGCCGTGCGCAGCAGTCGCACGCACCGGCTCGTCGAGCCCGCGCCGCATCGCCTGCGCGAGCTGCTCGACCGCTGCGTCGAGCTCTACCTCTGCGACGTCGACGACATCCATTCGAGCATGTGAAGATAGTCCGCGCG
>JBJMJS010000012.1:0-5334 GCA_045806225.1 Gaiellaceae bacterium | reverse complement strand
CGACGTCGCCAGCAGCCGCCCGCCGGGGCCGAGCACGTGCAGGTGCTGGAGCGTCTGGACGACGACGCCGTGGTCGGACAGGATCGTCTCCCAGGCGAGCGTCCGGATCAGGTACGTCACGAAGAACGGCGCGACGATCAGGAGGAGCAGGAGGTTCTTCCAGCGGCCGCCGCGGAACGCGATCCAGTACGCGACCGGATAGCTCAGGAGGAGCGCGAGCAGCGTCGCGATGCCCGCGTATTCGAGCGACCGGATGAAGTGGCCGCGGTAGTCGCGGAACGCGTTCCAATAGTTCCCCCACGCCCACGAGAACGCGTACCCGATGTCGAAGTTGCCCGACTGCAGCGACTGGTACGCGAGGAAGCCGAGCGGCACGAGGAAGAACACGGCGAGCCACAGCACGCCGGGCGCGAGCAGCAGGTACGGCGTCAGCTGCCGGTGTCGGTGGAGGTATCCCACCGCGCCGTCAGCCGGAGATCAGGTTCTGCCAGGCCGTGAGGTACTTCTGGTTGTTGAGCGCGTTGTTGTCGAAGATGTGCACCGAGTCGATCATCTTCTGGGTCGGGAAGATCAGCGTGTTCTTCGCGATCGCTGGGTTCGTCGAGACGAGCTCCTGCTTCGCGCCTGAGACCGGGCAGATGTAGTAGACGCCCGTGTCGCCCGTCTTCGGGTTGCCGCCCTCGATCATCGCGGCGACCTTCGGGTCGTAGACGTAGTTCATGAAGACCGACGCCGTGTATGCGTCGCCGCCCTTCGGGATGATCATGTTGTCCGTCCAGATCGCGCCTCCGTCCTTCGGCACGTTCCAGTGGATGTGCGCGTTGCCGATCTGCGCGATGTCGCCCGACCAGGACATCGCCGCGGCGAGGTCGCCCTTCGCGAGCGGCGGCGCGTAGTCGTTTCCCGTGAACTGTCGGATCTGCTTCGAGTTGACCGCCTGCTCGATTCGCTTGATCGCACTGTTGAACGACGCGTCCGTCACCTTCGCCGGGTCGTCGCCGTTCGCGAGCATCACCATCGTCAATGCGTCACCCATCGAGTTCAGGCAGGTGACCTTCCCTTTCAGCTTCGGGTTCGTGAGCAGGTCGTCGACGGACAGCACCGGATCGGTGAGCTTGTCGTTGTAGGCGATCCCGGTCATCCCGGACTGCCACGGCAGGCTGTACTCGCGATTCGGGTCGAAGCCCGGATGCTGCTGCACCGAGATCAGGTTCTTCATGTTCGGGATCGCCGACTTGTCGAGCTTCTCCACCCACCCCTTCTTGATCATCAGCGAGAGGTAGCGGTCGTTGTCGGTCAGGACGACGATGTCGCGGTCGATCGACTGCCCACGCGACAGCGGTCCCTGGATCTTGCCGAAGTAGCCGGCATTGTCGTTGATGTCCTCCGTGTATTGCACGTTGACGCCGTACTTCTTCTGGAACTGCTGGAGCGACGGATGAGAGTGCGTCTTGTTGTTCGTGTCGATGTAGAGCGTCCAGTTGGAGAAGCGCAGCGTCTTCGCGAGCGTGTGCGACGACGTGGTGCCGCTTCCCGATTTCTTCGTGGAGCCACCGCAGGCCGCCAGCAAGCCCGGAAGCGTGAGCACGGTTCCGCCTGCTGCAGCGCGCTGCAGCAGTTGCCGACGGGTCAGGACATCGCTCATGCAGTCTCCTCCTCGGTCGAATCGACGACAAACGTGGCGTCAGGGCTCCAGCTGACGATGAGTGGGGATCCATTTGTTGCCGCCTGCGCGCCGGCGCGTGCGTTCTGCACGTAGACGGTGACCTGCCCGCACGGCGTCCCGACGATGTACTGCGTTGCGACGCCGACGTACGCGCTCTCGACCACGCGGCCGGAGAGGACGTTCTCCTGCGCGTCGCCGACCTCGATCTTCTCCGGACGGATGCCGACGGCCACCTCGCCCGCGCGGCCGTTCAGCACCTCCGGCGAGACCCGGACTTCCGGCCCGCCGCGCAGCTGCACGGTGCCGTTCCCGGTCACCCGGCCCGGGATCAGGTTGGAGACGCCCAGGAACCCGGCGACGAAAGCCGTCTGCGGCGTCTCGTAGAGCTCCGTCGGCGTCCCGAGCTGCTCGATCCGGCCGCGGTTCATCACCGCGATCTGGTCGGCCATCGTCATCGCCTCTTCCTGGTCGTGCGTGACGTGGACGAACGTGATCTCGATGTCGTGCTGAATCGCCTTCAGCTCGAGCTGCATCTGCTTGCGCAGCTTGAGATCGAGCGCGCCGAGCGGCTCGTCGAGGAGCAGGACGCGCGGGCTGTTGATGAGCGCGCGCGCGAGCGCGACGCGCTGCTGCTGTCCACCCGAGAGCTGGCGCGGCTTCCGGCCCTCCATCCCCTCGAGGCCGACGACGTGCAGCATCTCCTTCACCTTTCCGACCGCGTCCTTGCCCTTCACACCTTTGCGTCGAAGCCCGAAGGCGACGTTGTCGCGGACGTTCAGGTGCGGGAAGAGCGCGTAGGACTGGAACACGGTGTTGACGTCGCGCTTGTACGGCGGCAGTCCGGTGACGGGGCGGTCGCCCAGGTAGATGGCGCCGTCGGTCGGCTCCTCGAAGCCGCCGATCATGCGGAGCGTCGTCGTCTTGCCGCATCCCGACGGCCCGAGCAGCGCGAAGAAGCTACCTCGCGGGATGTCGAGCGACAGCGAGTCGACGGCGACGACGTCGTCGAACTGCTTCGTCACGTCGACGAGCCGGACGTCGGGAACGCCGGCCGCGGGCTCGGCCTGCGGACGCTCGTCGCTCGCGCGCGGGTCGCGGACGGCGCTCACCCCGCCATTCTCTCCCACGCCTCGCTGAGCCCGTCGCCGAGAACGCCGGTGATCTCGTCGAACTCGGCCTGGCCGGCGATCAGCGGCGGCGAGATCTGGACGACCGGATCGCCCCGGTCGTCGGCGCGGCAGATCAGACCGCGCTCGAACAGCCGCGGCGACAGGAACTGCCGGAGGAGCGTCTCGCACTCGTCCTCGGTGAACGTCTCCCGTGTGTCCTTGTCCTTCACCAGCTCGAGGGCGTAGAAGAACCCGGTCCCGCGAAGGTCGCCGACGATCGGCAGCTCGAGGAGCTGGGCGAGCGTCGCCCGGAACTCGTCCTGGGTCTCCGCAACATGCTCGACGATCCGCTCGCGCTTCATGATCTCGATGTTCTTCAGCGCGATCGCGGCCTGCACGGGATGCCCGCCGAACGTGATCCCGTGGGTGTACATCGAGCGCGCCTCCATGAACGGCTCCATCACGCGGTCGCTCGCGACGACGGCGCCGATCGCGGCGTATGCCGAGGACAGGCCCTTCGCGCACGTGATCAGGTCCGGGCGGATGTCGTAGAGCTCGGAGCCGAACCACGCGCCGAGGCGCCCGAACCCGGTGATCACCTCGTCGGCGCAGAGGAGGATCTCGTAGCGGTCGCAGATCTCGCGGACACCGCGCCAGTAGCCGGCCGGCGGTGTGAACGAGCCGCCGGCGTTCTGCACCGGCTCGAAGATCACCATCGCGACCGTCTCCGGGCCTGCCTGCTCGATCGCGGTCTCGAGCTCGTCGAGGAGGAACGCGGTGAACTGCTCCTCCGTCTCTTCCACCGGCCGGTGGTAGCGGTTCGTGTTGCGTACGTGGATCACATCGGGGACGAGGGGCTCGAACGGCGTGCGCAGCGCGGGGATGCCGTTGATCGAGAGCGCACCCATGGTCGTCCCGTGGTATGCGAGTCGATGCGCAATCGCCTTCCAGCGACGCGCGCTCTGCGCCGCGTACGCCTCGTCGACGCGGGTCGGCGCACCTCCGGTAGGCACCACGGGGTCCCGAGAATGCGTGCCGCCGCCTGTCGGCATGAGTGCGACGTTCAGCCGCTGCTCGCCGCGTGCGGCGTAGTACTGGCGCGCGAGCTTCCACGCCGACTCAACCGCCTCGCTGCCGCCCGAGACGAAGAAGACGCGGTTGAGATC
Organism: Gaiellaceae bacterium; assembly: GCA_045806225.1. GTDB lineage: Bacteria > Actinomycetota > Thermoleophilia > Gaiellales > Gaiellaceae > 3-1-20CM-4-69-9. The sequence goes on along the minus strand of JBJMJS010000012.1, from coordinate 1,393 downwards.
GCCCGGCGTCAGCGAGGCAACCTCGTGCGCGAGCTCGATCGCGCGCGGGTGCGCGTACGACCAGTTCGTGTAGAACGGCAGCTCGCGCATCTGCGCGGCCGCGGCCTCACCCATCTCGTCGCCGAACGAGTACCCGATCTGCACCGCGAACAGCCCGGCCAGCGCATCGAGGTATCGCTTGCCGTTCGAATCCTCGAGGTAGCAGCCGTCGCCCCGGACGATGATCGGCACGTCGGCATCACGGAAGCCGCCCATCCGTGTGAAATGCAGCCACAGGTGGTCACGTGCTGCGCGCTGCAAATCCAGCGGAACAGCGGTCGGCGCCTTCGTCACCGGCCATCTCCTTTCACTCGTGTGCCCCAGTCGTAGAGCTGCTTCACCATGTCGAGGTAGAGGAACGTCTCGGTCGAGACGACATCGTCGATCGCGCGCATCCGGTTCGTGATGTCGAGGAGCTCGCGGCGGTCGGCGGCGACGATCTCGACGAGGACGTCGTACTGGCCGGCCGTCACGACGACGTAGTCGGCCTCCGGCCACCCTGCGATCTCGTCCGCGACCGGCTCCGGCGATCCGGCCGTCTTGACGCCGACGAGCGCCTGCTCGAAGCCGAGCCCAAGCGGATTCGTGACGGCGACGACCTGCAGCATGTCGCCCGCGGACAGCCGCGTGTACCTCGCGCGCACCGTCGCCTCCGACACGCCGAGGCGGTCGGCGATCCGACGGAACGACTCCCGTCCGTTCGTCTGCAGCGCCTCGATGATCCCCTGGTCGAGCGCGTCGATCTGCCGCGCCCCGCGGACGGGACCGCGGCGTGGTACGGCCGCCGACGGCTGTGCCTGGGTCCTGCGCAATGCGAGGCGATTCGTACCACTCTCCTCGCGTTCGGTCAATCTGAACCCCTTCATCGGTACGGAATGCGCACGTTGGGACTTGATCTTCCCGGCCGTCGCGTGGAATCCTGGGCCGGTGAGGATCCTCGTTGTCGGCGCCGGGGGCGTCGGGTCGGCGATCGCGGCGATCGCACAGCACCGGTCGTTTTACGACCACATCACCGTCGCGGACATCGACGCGCAGCGTGGGGCGCGGGCAATCGATCGCCTCGCCGAGCCGGACCGATTCTCGAGCACCCGCATCGACGCCTCCGACCAGTCTGCGGTTCGCGACCTCGCGCACGGCATGCGCGCGGACGTCATCGTCAACGCGACCGACCCGCGCTTCAACATGCCGATCTTCGACGCCGCGTTCGACGCGCGCTGCACGTATCTCGACATGGCGCTTTCCCTGTCGAAGCCACATGCGAAGCGGCCGTACCACGAAGTCGGAGTGAAGCTCGGCGACGCGCAGTTCGCCGCGGACGGGCGATGGCGCGACGCGGGGCTGCTCGCGCTCGTCG
>JBJMJS010000011.1:0-11960 GCA_045806225.1 Gaiellaceae bacterium | reverse complement strand
GGCACGCGAGACCAACCTCGCCGAGAGCGTGTTCGTGCTGCCGGCCGAGCAGGGCGGACACGCGCGCATCCGCATCTTCACGCCCACGCGCGAGCTGCCGTTCGCGGGGCATCCGACGCTCGGCTCCGCGTTCGTCCTCGCCGCACCGTTGCAGCTCGGCGAGATCCGGCTCGAGACCCTCGCCGGGATCGTCCCGGTCGTGCTCGAACGTGAGGGCGCGCGGATCATCTTCGGCTGGATGTCGCAGCCGATCCCGAAGTGGGAGCCGTTCGCGGAAGCGGACGCCGTGCAGGAGGTGCTCGGGATCACCTCCGAGCTTCCCGTCGAGCTGTACCACCTCGGTCCGACGCACGCGTACTTCGCGTTGTCGAGCCCGGATGACGTGGCGAGGCTGGAGCCGGACTTCCGCGCGCTGGGGAAGGTCTCGGGCGCGGGGATCAACTGCTTCGCCGGCTCGGGCAAGCATTGGAAGACGCGGATGTTCGCGCCGACCGACGGCGTTCCCGAAGACCCTGCGACGGGCTCGGCGGCGGGACCGCTCGCGATCCATCTCGCGCGTCACGGCCGGATCGCGTTCGGCGACGAGATCGAGATCTCGCAAGGTGTCGAGATCGGCCGTCCGTCGAAGCTCTTCGCGCGCGTGTACGGAGAAGGCGACCGCATCGACAGCGTGGAAGTCGGCGGCTCAGCCGTCGTAGTCGCCCGCGGCGAGTTCCAGGTCTAAGGCGGAAGAGGGGTCAGACCCGGAGGGTCTGACCCTTTGTGGAAGGGTCAGACCCTCCGGGTCTGAACCCTTTTGGCGGGGCGCGCCGCGGCGCGTTAGGTTGAAACCGAGGGTCAGACGCTCTCGCCAGCATCTGACCCTCTTCGTCGCTCGGCCCCTCGCGACGAATCCACCTCGAACCGCTGGTCACCGCGGGTCGGCACTCGAACGGTGACCTCCGTCGGCGAGATCGCCACTGGTTGGCCGAGGCCGCGGTCGGCATCGCTGCTCGGGAACCAGCCACTTGGGAGCTCGACGTCGATCCGGCGCCGCGAGCGCTCGTGCAACTCGCGGTCGAGCACGACGAGCGACCCGACCTGGAACGTTCCGCCGGGTGAGGGATCGCTGTCGTCGGCTTCGCCGAGGACGTGTTCCGCCCACCACGGTCCGGCGCCGGTCGGGTTCTCCGCCAGCACGAGCACGGCCGAGTCGGGCGTCCACGTCGGGCCTTCGAGCCAGTTCGTGCGGCGGGTGTCCCACTCCGGCGGGAGTTGCTCCAGCCGGTCTCCCATCGCGACGAGGATGAGGCCCGCTTCGGTCTGGTCGTTCCACCGGACGCCGGCGAGCGACCCGTCCGGCGCGGGGTGCACGCCGTCGAACTCGCCGGTCCAGCTCTCGAGCGGACACCGCGCGACCTGCTTGCGTCGCGCGTCGACGAGGCGCAAGAACCAGGAGTACTCGGACTGGAGCGGCGTGACGATCGAACGAGGGTGGTTCCACGCCCTGCGGTATTTCGACGAGACGACCAGCATGTGCCCGGCCGTGGTTGGGTGCGGTGCCTCGGCGACGTCCTCCCAGCGAGCCACGGCTATGCGAACGCGACTGCCGTGATTTCCGGCAGCTCGAGCACGAGCGCGCGCCAGAAGCGGCCGCCGTCTGTCGACAGGAACAGGCGGTTGCGCGCGCCGTACAGGATCCGGTCCGGGTTGTCGGCGTCGACTGCCACGGCGGTGCCTTTCGGCAGGCCGCCGCCGGACTCGCGCCACGTTCGGCCTGCGTCGTGGGAGATCGCGAGCGGCGGACGCCGGTCGACGACGGCGACGATCGTCGAGCCGCTGCGCGCTGCCGCGATGACGCGCGGCAGCTCGACCTGGACGGTCTCCGGCGTCACCTTCTCGTCGAGCTGCGTCACGAGCACTTCCTCGTCGAGGTCGACGAGCCACGTGCCGATGACGGTCGCAATCGCCGCGTTCATCGGATGCGTGCGCGGAGCATGTCGCCGACCACTGTCGTCGCACGTCGTGCGGAGGAAACGGGGGAATGGCCGCGTGAGCGGCCGACGAGGTACGCCGCCGCGAACGCGTCGCCCGACCCGGTCGGGTCCGCGTCGACGTGTCGTGCGCGCACCTCGGTTGCCCGTCCGCGGTCGACGACGAGGGAGCCGTCCGAGCCGAACGTGACGAGCACCTCGGCCGGCCCGAGCTTTGCGAGCGCCCGCGGCTCGATCCCACCGACGAGTGCCTCCGCTTCCTCGACCGCGAGCTTCAGGATCGAGATGTGCCGCAGGACGCCTGGATCGGCATGCGCCTCGAGCTGCAGAGGCCCGACCTCGCGCCGCCGCGTCAGGCCCTGGCCGTCGAGCGACAGTCGCCGGTCGCGCGCCAGAGCGGCGACGACAGGCGCCGGGAAATCCCCCTCGAGAAGTGCACCGATGTGAACCCACGCGCCGCGGGGGACGAGCGGCACGTCCGCGACGGTCCACGGCTCGCCGAGCTCGGCCACGCGCATGATGCGGACGTCGCCGTCGTAGGTGAACGCAAAGGTCGTGGTCTTCGCGCCCGCTGCGCGCAGTTGCACGGGCAGGCCGAGCGACGCGAACCCGCGCCGGAACTCCTCGATGTCGTTCGCCGCGCACCGCGCGACGACGGTCGCCCGGGCGTCGAGCATCCGTAGCGCGCGGCCACAGTGAATCGGCGCGCCGCCGATCTTCGGCGAACCGCCGTCAACGAGGTCGTACGAGAGGTTCCCGACGAGCGCGACCGGCGGCACGCGTGGAGCCTAGTGCCGCGAAGGCTGCCGTCAGCAGGAATGCGACCACGAACCCCGGCACAGAGGCGCCGATCGCGTACGACGGCGTCGGCAGATGGCCGACGAGCCGCGACCAGAAGCCGAGGTCGGCGGGTTGGTAGAGCCACTCGTACGCGACGAATCCACAGATCCACGCCGCGATCGGCCCGATCCGGATCGGGGGCGAGCCGAAGATGTGCTCCTCGGTGTAGCGGGCGCCCGCCAGGAGCCAGTCCGCCACCAGCACGCCGAGCAGCGGGATGAAGACGGCACCGAGCAGGAGCAGGAACCGCTGGTAGCTGCGCATGTCGATCGCGAGCGCGCCGAGCGTGGCGAGCCCGGACACGGCGACGATCAACGTCCGCTGGGAGACACGCGGCGCGAGGTTCTGCACCGAGACAGCGCAGGAGTAGACGTTGGCGAACGCCTCGTCCGTCTCGTCGACCGTCAGCGCGAGAAGCGCGAGCGCCGCCGCCGCCCCGCCGCCGGCGATCGCCGTGAGGATCAGTTCCGGGTGGTTCGGGTCGACGCCGCGCGACAGGACGAGGATGGATCCGAACCCGAACTGGAACAGCGTCGGCAGGAAGTAGCCGATGCCGACGCCGAAGAACGCAGTCCGCCGGTCGCGGGAGAAGCGCGTGTAGTCCGCGACGAGCGGGGCCCACGACACCGTCACCGCGACCACCGTGTCGACGGCGAGCCAGAACGAGCCCTTGTGCGCGCCGCCGTGCGACCAGAGCCGGCCGACGTGCGCGCCGTTCAGGATCCACCAGGTCAGATAGACGAGTGACGCGAGCACCGCCCAGATCGCGAACTTGCGGACGAAACGGCGGACGAACCCGATCGGCCCGAGGAGCGCGAGCACCGTCGCGACGACGCCGAACACGAGCTTCCAGAGCCACACCGCCTTGAAGCCGAACAGCTTGTCGCACAGTAATCCCGCGGCCGTCGCGATCACGATCAGCTCGAAGACCGCCCAGCCGAGGCACTGGACGACATTGAGGACGGTGGCGACGTACGAGCCGCGCTGGCCGAGCGGCGCGCGCTGCAGCACCATCGAAGGCACGCGGCCGTCGGCGCCGATCAAGGCGGCGAGGGCGAGCATCGCGTTGCCGATCACGCCGCCGACGAGCGTCGCGAGCAGCGCCTTCTTCAGCGAGAGGTCGAAGTACGCGGGCAGGACGAGGACGAGCAGCGAGATACCGAAGTTCGTCCAGAGCAGCGTCGTGTCGACACCGCCGAGGACACGCAGCCGCTCCGGCACGGGCGTGACTCCCCACATCGGTGTGTCGCGCATACGATTCTCCCTTCGCCGGTACGAACCGGAGCAGGTTCGACGGGTGTGATCTCAGCCCGGCACGGGCACCCCGCGCCGGAGCGTAGCGAGAAGGGGGAGCGATGCGGGAGGCGGGCAGGAAGGCGGCGGCGGTTGCGGCAGCGGTCGGCGTGATCGCGACGGCGGCGTGCGGCGGAGGCGGGAGCAGCCGCCTCTCGAAGGCGGACTACGAGAAGAAGCTGAGGGCGGAGGGCTCGGCGCTGCGATCCGACCTCGCCGGCCTGAACCTCAGCGGCGCGACGAACGTCAAGGCGCTCGCGCCGAAGCTCGGCAAGGCGCAGACGCAGGTCGAGCAGACGGCGTCGGAGATCGACGACCTGAAGCCGCCGGCGGATGCCGCCGTCGACAACAACAAGATCGCCCACTCGCTGCACGGCTTCGCGAAGGTCTTCGGACAGATGCAGGGCGCGGCCGCCAAGGGCGACCGGGCGAAGCTCGCGTCGTACGTCGCGGGCCTCCAGAGCGCCGCGCAGGAGGGAAGTCAGGCGACGCAGGACCTGAAGGCGAAGGGCTACGACATCGGAGACTTCGGTCGCTGATCCTTGCCTAGGCAATGCCTATGACATAGCCTGCGGCGCGTGGCGCAGGCGACGTACACGGCGAGCGAGGCCGCGCGGGCTCTGGGCATCAGCCTCGACACGCTCCGCCGCTGGGACCGGCAGGGGCGCATCCGCGTCACGCGGGACGACGCCAACCGGCGCGTCGTCGCGGCGCGCGAGGTCGATCGTCTGCGCAAGCGGGAGCCGCACACGCTGAGCGCGCGAAACCGCTTCCCCGGTGTCGTGCAGTCGGTGCGCGTCGAAGGGCTGCTGGCGCAGGTCACGATCGCCGTGACGGAGCCGGTCGAGATCACGGCGATCGTCACGGCCGACGCGGTGCTGGAGCTGGGGCTCGAGAGCGGTTCGCCGGCGACCGCGGTCGTCAAGTCGACGTCGATCATGGTCGAGCGATGAAGCGCGTTGCGATGGTCGCGGCGCTCGTCGCGCTCGTCGTTCCTTCGGCATCGGCCGGCGGCGGCCCGATCACGGTGTTCGCAGCCGCGTCGCTGACGCAGGTCTTTCCGCGGATCGACAAGGCGCCGCGCTACAGCTTCCTCGGCTCCGACCAGCTCGCGCTGCAGATCCAACAGGGCGCGCCCGTCGACGTGTACGCCGCGGCGAGCCCCAAGTACCCGGAGCTGCTCTACCACTCGCGTCTCGTGCAGAAGCCGATCGTCTTCGCGACGAACAAGCTCGTGGTGATCGTCCCGCGGTCGAATCCCGCGCACGTGACGTCGGTTTACGACCTGCAGCGCGGCGGGGTGCGCGTCGTGATCGGCGACAAGACCGTCCCGATCGGGTCGTATACGCGGCAGATCCTCGACGCGCTCGGGATCGGAGGCAACGTCTCGAAGAACGTCGTCAGCGAGGAGACCGATGTCAAAGGGATCGTCGCGAAGGTCGCCCTGGGGGAGGCCGACGCCGGCTTCGTGTACGTGACGGACGCGAAGCCGGTCGCGTCGAAGGTGCGCGTCGTGACGATGCCCGGCTGGGCGCAGCCGCCGATCCGGTACGAGCTCGCGATCGTGAAGAAGAGCGCGGCCGCGACGGCGTTTGTCAAGAAGGTGCTGTCGAAGCGCGGGCGTGTTCTGCTGCAGCGTGCGGGCTTCGGCGTTCCACCGAAGAAGAAGTGAGAGCGCTATTCACGGCGGTCTTCGCGCTCGCCGCCGCCGTCGCGTTCACCTTCTTGCTCCTGCCGCTCGTCGCGATCTTCCTCCGCGTCCCGGTCGGCCACCTCTTCGCGCAGCTCGGCGACCCGGTCACGCGCGACGCGCTGCTCGTCAGCCTGAAGACGAGCGCGATCGCGCACGCCTGCGTGGTCGCGTTCGGCACGCCGACGGCGTACCTCCTCGCGCGCCAGAGGTTTAGCGGGCGCGGTGCGGTGCTGACGCTTGTGGAGCTCCCGCTCGTCCTGCCGCCGGCGGTCGCGGGGATCGGCTTACTGGCGGCGTTCGGGCGGTTCGGGCTGCTCGGCGGCACGCTCGACGCTTTCGGGATCCAGATCGGGTTCACGCAGGCCGCGGTCGTGCTCGCAGTCGCGTTCGTCGAGAGCCCGTTCTACGTGCGCGGCGCCGTCGCGGCATTCGAGGCGGTCGACGAGAACCTGTTCGCCGCCGCGCGGACGCTTGGCGCGGGGCCGTGGCGGATCTTCCTCCGCGTCGCGTTGCCTCTCGCGGCGGGCGGGCTCGGTGCGGCTTCGGCGCTTGCGCTCGCGCGTGGGCTCGGCGAGTTCGGCGCGACGATCATCTTCGCGGGCTCGCTGCAGGGCGTCACGCAGACGTTGCCGCTCGCGATCTACTCGCAGTTCGACCAGAACCTCGACGTCGCGCTCGCGATCAGCGCGCTCTTCATCCTCGTCGGTGCGGCGATCCTCGTCGCGTTAAAGGTGTTCGGATGGCTCCGCTTCAGCTGGATTTCACCGTTGCGACCCGTGACTTCGACGTCGAGCTGACGCTCGACGTCGGTTCGGAGACGGTCGCGCTCGTCGGCCCGTCCGGCGCGGGCAAGACGACCGTGCTGCGCGCGGTCGCGGGACTCGTCCGTCCGGCGCGCGGCCGGATCGTCTGCGGCGACGAGGTCTGGTTCGAGGGCGGCACGCACGTTCGGGCGGAGGAGCGGTCGGTCGGGTTCGTGTTCCAGGACTACGCGCTCTTCCCGCACCTGACCGTGACGCAGAACGTCACCTTCGGCGGCGGTGCGGTCGACGGGCTCCTCGAGCGGTTCCGCATCGCGCACCTCGCGCGCGAGAAGCCGGGCGGGTTGTCCGGCGGCGAGCGCCAGCGGGTCGCGCTCGCGCGTGCGGTCGCGCGGAGCCCGCGCGTCCTGTTGCTCGACGAGCCGCTCGGCGCACTCGATCCGCACACGCGCGGGACGGTGCGCGGCGAGCTTCACGATCTGTTGCGCGAGTTGCGCTTGCCGTCGCTCCTCGTGACGCACGACTTCGAGGATGCCGCGGCAGTTGCGGACCGGATCGGCGTCCTCGCGGACGGGCGCATGCGACAGGTGGGAACGGCGGCGGAGCTGCTCGGCGCGCCGGCGGACGACGTGGTCGCGAGCTTCGCGGGCGCGAACGTGTTGCGCGGCGTCGCGGAGCCGAGGCCGGACGGGCTGACGGAAGTACGGCTCGAGGCGGGGGGCTCGGTGCTGTCGAGCGACGCGGCGTCCGGGCCGGTCGACGTGGTCGTGTATCCGTGGGAGGTCGCTCTCGGTCTCGGCCAGACGGACGATTCGGCGCAGAACCATCTGGCGGAGGAGATCGTGTCGGTCGCAAATGTCGGCAACCGCGTGCGAGTGCGCCTGCAGCGGCTGACCGCCGAGGTGACGACAGCGTCGGCGGACCGGCTGGAGCTGAAGCCCGGCACCCGAGTAGTGGCCGGGTTCAAAGCAACGGCGACGAAGCTCCTGCCGCGGAGCTAGGGGCGAAAAGGGGTCAGACCCAGAGGGTCTGACCCTTTGCTGGACGTGGCGTGAGGTCAAAGGAGGGTCAGACGCTCTGAGAGCGTCTGACCCTCTCCTCGCTCGGCCCCTCGCCGCCTTCGCGGAGCAGTCCGAGGATCAGGGGTCAGACCCTCCGGGTCTGACCCCTTTTGCTTGTGGCGTAGCGACGTGAAGTGGCGTGAGGTCAAAAGAGGGTCAGACGCTCTGAGAGCGTCTGACCCTCTCCTCGCTTGACCCCTCGCCGCCCTCGCGGAGCAGTCCGAGGATCAGCCACGCTGCGGCTCCGAGGCCGACCAGCATTCCTTCGACCAGCATCAGGCCGCCGCCGGTTCGCTGGTCGGTCAACGGCGACAGGCCGCCGAGGATGTCCGCGTGGGTGTACGTGGAGTAGAGGACGCGGGGCCACCAGATCAACACGCTCGACAGCGCGATGCCCGTCGCCATCATCCCCGCGACGATCCCGAGGCGCGCGCCGACGCCGAGCTCGGAGCTCAGGATCGCGCACCACAGGAGGAGCCCCGCTGCGAACAGGCATAGGTGCTGCGCGACGTGCACGGCGCCGTGATGCAGCGCCGCCTCCATCACCGCCGGGATGTGCCACACGGCGAGGTTCCCGATCCACACCGGAAGGGCCGCCGCGGCGGGAACGACCGGCAGGCGCGGCATGAACGCAACGGCGAGGACGAGCGGCGCCAGATCGCCGAGCAGGAGGTGCTGCGCCATATGCGCCGCGAACGATCGCTCCTCGCCCCACGTCGCGAGTGGAGGAATGAGCGCCACGGCGATCAGCGCGGCTCCGACGGCGATCAGCGCCCGGCGCACCGGCCCACTCTAGGGCTGGTTTGCGCACCGCTGCGCGCCGGAATCACGTGGCTTGATGTCGGGAGCGGCCTTCGGGGTCCTCGCCCTTGCCGCGGGTCAAAACGTCCTGGACCCGCACAGCCCGCAGGAGCATCGGATCACCACGCTCGGCTGGATCATGTTCGTCGGCTCCGCGATCGGGCTCGCGATCGTCGCCGCGCTGCTCCTGCTCGGCTGGATCCGGCGCCGACGCGACGCGCTCCCGTTCGGCGGAGGCGAGAAGGCCGGGACGGGCCTCGTGATCGGCCTTGGCATCGGCGTCCCGATCGTCATCCTCTCGGCGCTGTTCGTGTACTCGAACATCTTCGTTGTCCGCTCCACCGCAGCGCCGAGCCCGAGCTCGACGACGCTGACGGTGAAGGTGATCGGCCATCAGTTCTGGTGGGAGCTCCGCTATCCCGGCGGGAACGCCGTCACCGCGAACGAGCTCCACATCCCGATCAAGACACGCGTGAACATCGAAGGTACGACGGCTGACGTCATCCACAGCTTCTGGGTGCCGGAGCTGAACCGGAAGATCGACCTGAACCCCGGCCAGGTCACGAACGTCCTGCTCTACGCAAACCGCGCCGGCGAGTACCGCGGCAAGTGCGCCGAGTTCTGCGGGCCGCAGCACGCGCACATGGACATCCTCGTCTTCGCGCAGCCGCGCGCGCAGTTCGACGCGTGGCTCCGGAACCAGGCGGCGCCCGCGCGGGCGAGCGGCATGGCCGGTCAGCGCGTCTTCCGGAACAACGGCTGCGCGAACTGCCACCAGATCCGCGGCACAGCTGCGCGGTCGCAGGTCGGCCCCGACCTGACGCATCTCGCGTCGCGCACCACGCTCGCTGCCGGGACGATCTCCAACGACCGGCCGCAACTCGAGGAGTGGGTCCGCGACCCGCAGCACCCGAAACCAGGGAACAAGATGCCGCAGGTTCGGCTCTCGCAGCAGGACTTCCGCTCGCTGATCGACTACCTGGAGGCGTTGAAATAGCGGTCGACGTCCTTCCTCCTCGCGCGCGAGAGCGCGTCGACCGGCTCGAGCGGATCTGGGAGGAGCGTCCCGGCCTGCTCGGCTGGCTGACGACCGTCGATCACAAGCGGATCGGGCTTCTCTACTTCTTCACGACGCTGGCGTTCTTCGCAGCGGGCGGGATCGAGGCGCTGCTGATGCGCTCGCAGCTCGCGGGACCGAACCGGAAGGTGCTGTCGCCGGAGGCATACGACCAGGCGATGACGATGCACGGCGTGACGATGATCTTCTTCTTCATCGTCCCGATGGGGATCGGCGCGTTCGGCAACTACCTGATCCCACTGATGATCGGCGCGCGCGACATGGCGTTCCCGCGCATGAACGCGCTCAGCTATTGGCTGTTCCTCGGCTCCGGGCTGTTCATGTACTCGAGCGTCTTCCTCGGAAAGGCGCCGAACTGCGGCTGGTTCTGTTACACGCCGCTGAACACGCGCCAGTTCGACCCGGGGCTGAACGTCGACTTCTACGCCCTCGGGCTGATCTTCAACGGCCTCTCGTCGACGGCCGGCGCGATCAACCTGATCGTCACGACCTTCAAGTTGCGCGCGCCCGGCATGTCGCTGAACCGGATGCCGCTGTTCGCGTACGCGATTCTCGCCGTGTCGTTCTCGCTCGTGTTCGCGCTGCCGGTGCTGACGGTCGACCTGCTCTTCCTCGAGTTGCAGCGCAAGGCCGGGTTCCACTTCTTCGACGTCGCGCACGGCGGTGACCCGCTCTTATGGCAGCACCTCTTCTGGTTCTTCGCGCATCCCGAGGTGTACATCATCATCCTGCCCGCGATGGGCATCGCGACGTCGATCATCCCGACGTTCGCGAAGCGCAAGATGATCGCGTTCCCGCTCGTCGCGCTCGCCGAGCTGCTCGTCGCGTTCATCGGCTTCGGCGTCTGGGCGCATCACATGTTCGCGACCGGAATCGCGACGGCGCAGCTGATCTTCTTCGCCGGCGCGTCGCTGATGGTCGTGATCCCGTCGACGATCCAGATCTTCGCCTGGCTGTTCACCGTCAACCTCGGGAAACCCGACTTCCGCGCGCCGCTTCTGTTCATCGGCGGCTTCATCGCGCTCTTCGTGATCGGCGGACTGTCGGGGATCATGTTCGCCGCGATCCCCTTCGACCAGGCGACGACGGACACGTACTTCGTCATCGCGCACTTCCACTTCATCATCTTCGGGGCCGCCGTCTTCCCGCTGCTCGGCGGGATGTACTACTGGTTCCCGAAGGTCACCGGCCGCATGTATCACGAGGGGTGGGCGCAGGTCTCCTTCTGGGTGACGTTCGTCGGGACGATGCTGACGTTCTTCCCGATGCACATCGTCGGCCTGCTCGGAATGACGCGGCGGATCTACACATACGCGCCACATCTCGGCTGGGACGCATACAACCTGTCGGAGACGATCGGCTCGTTCATTCTCACGGCCGGGTTGCTGATCGTGTTCGTGAACCTCGTCTGGAGCCGCTTCCGCGGCGTTCGGTCAGGCCCCGATCCGTTCTACGGCGGCACGCTCGAGTGGGCCACGACGTCGCCGCCGCCCCATTACAACTTCGCGGTCATCCCCGTCGTCTCGAGCCCGTACCCGAACTGGGACCGCGAGGACCGCGAGGAGGACGTGCGGCGATTCGAGCGCGGCCGGCTCGTGTTCGAGAGCGGCCATGAGACGCAGGCGTCGACGGTCCGCGACGGCGTCCTCGACGAGGTCTTGGAGATGCCGTCGGAGTCGGGCTGGCCGATCGTGCTCGCGTTCGCGCTCAGCATCGTCTTCATCATGCTGCTGACGACGCACTTCGTCATCGCGGGCGTCTTCATCGGGATCTCGGCGCTCGTGCTCGCCGCGTGGCACCTGAGGGAGCCGGCCGAGGAATGAGCACCGCGCCGTACGCACAGCGGCTGTCGCGGCCCGTGGGGTGGTGGGGGATGGCGATCTTCGTCGGCAGCGAGGCGATGGTCTTCGGCGCCCTGCTCGTCACGTACTTCCACCTGCGCATCCGCAACAACCCCTGGCCGCCGCACGGCGTGCCGGATCCGAAGGTCGCCGTCCCGCTGTTTCTGACCGGCGTCCTCGTCGCGACGAGCCTGCCGATGCAGTACGCGTTCACGCGCGCGAAGCGCGGCGACGTCGTCGAGGTTCGCTACGCGCTGCTGATCGCGTTCGCGCTGCAAGCGACCTACCTCGCGCTGCAGCTCCACCTCTTCGTCGCCGACCTCGACAAGTTCTCGCCGTCGGCGACCTCGTACGGCTCGATCTACTTCACGCTCGTCGGCGCGCACCACGCGCACGTCTTGGTCGGCGTCCTGCTGACCGGCTGGCTGTTGCTGCGCTTCTTGCGCGGCATCACGCCGTACCGGCTCGTCGGGCTCGAAGCGACGACGTGGTACTGGCATTTCGTCAACGTCCTCGCCGTCATCGTGACGCTCGTTCAGGTGTCGCCGTCGCTATGAAGTTGCGCTACCCCGAAGCGTTTCAGTGGTACGGCCTCTTCGGCGCCGCGTTCGTGTGGGCG
>JBJMJS010000010.1:0-20240 GCA_045806225.1 Gaiellaceae bacterium | reverse complement strand
GATCTTGCCTCGCGCAACGTTGGCGCGAGCGACGAGCTGTCGTTCCTCGGCGCAGGCATCTACGACCACTACGTCCCCGCCGTCGTCGACACGGTCCTGCAGCGCGGCGAGCTCCTCACCGCGTACACGCCGTACCAGCCCGAGATGAGCCAGGGCGTCCTGCAGGCGATCTTCGAGTACCAGACCGCAATCTGCGAATTGACCGGCATGGACGTCTCGAACGCGTCCGGGTACGACGGCACGACCGTCGCCGCCGACGCGTGCTACATCGCGAAGCATGCGACCGGGCGCGGCAAGGTCATCGTCACCGAGGCGACCAACCCGCAGGTGCGCCAAGTGGTCAAGACGTATGCGCCGGGATTCGGTCTCGACGTCGTGGAGGTGCCGCACCGGGGTGGCACGACCGACCCGGACGAGGTTCGCGCCGCCGCCGCCGATGCCGCCTGCGTGATCTTCCAGCAGCCGAACTTCTTCGGTTGCCTCGAGCCTGCACCGGAGCTCGCAGCGGCTGCGAACGACGCGGAGGCTGTGGCGGTCGCACACGTCGACCCGTTGTCGCTCGGCGTGCTCGAGGCGCCCGGCAAGTACGGCTGCGGCATCGCGATCGGCGAGGGGCAGGGCGCGGGCAACTACCAGTCGTTCGCGGGGCCGCACTATGGCTTTCTAGCGGCGCGCAACGACTTCACGCGGCGGATGCCGGGCCGCATCGTCGGCGAGACGGTGGACGCCGCGGGCGAGCGCGGCTATGTGTTGACGCTGCAGACGCGCGAACAGCACATCCGACGCGAGAAAGCGACGTCGAACATCACCACGAATCAGACGCTGCTCGCGCTCGGCGGGCTCGTCTATCTGTCGTGGCTCGGTCCGCAGGGGCTACGCGAGGTGGGGGAGACCTGCATGAGCCTCGCGCAGCATGCGCGCGATCGGTTGGCGGACGCAGGGCTCGAGGCGGTGTTTCCAGATCGGACAACGTTCAAGGAGTTTGCCGTCCGCGTCGGACGGAACGCCGCCGACGCGATTCGCAGCGCGCGCGAACAGCACGGAGTCCATCCGGGTTATGCGCTCGGCCGCGACTATCCCGGCCTCGACGACGCCGTCCTCGTCGCGGTGACGGAGCGGCGAACGCCGGCCGACATCGAGCGACTCGTGCAGGCGCTGGCGGCGTGAAGCTCATCTTCGAGAAGAGCAGTCCCGGCCGGCGCGGCGGCGCGCCGCCGGCATACGACGTCCCGAAAGCGGTCGTCCCGGAGGAGCTTCGCCGCGCGGAGCCGCCGCGGCTGCCGGAGCTCGCCGAGCCGGAGCTCGTCCGGCACTTCACCGAGCTCTCGACCAGGAACTTCGGGATCGACACGGGCTTCTATCCGCTCGGGTCGTGCACGATGAAGTACAACCCGCGCGTCAACGAGCGGCTCGTGATGCTGCCGGGTTTTCGAGACCTCCATCCGTACCAGGACCAGGATGCAGCGCAGGGCGCGCTCGAGCTGATGTGGCGGCTCCAGGAGGCGCTGATCGAGGTGTCCGGCCTGCATGCGTGCTCGCTGCAGCCGGCGGCAGGCTCCCAGGGCGAGCTGACCGGCCTGATGCTGATGCGGGCGTACTTCGCCGACCGCGGCGAGGGCGACCAGCGCGACACGATCGTGACGGCGGACACCGCGCACGGCACGAACCCCGCGAGCGTGACGATGGCGGGATACAAGCTCGCGAAGGTGCGCACCGACGCACGCGGCAACGTCGACGTCGCGCACCTCCGCGAGCTCGTCGACGAACGGACGGCCGGCCTGATGCTGACGAACCCGTCGACGCTCGGGCTCTTCGACGAGCACATCGAGGAAATCGCCGCGATCTTCCACGAGGCCGGCGGGCTTCTCTACTACGACGGCGCCAACCTGAACGCGGTCTGCGGAATCTCCCGGCCGGGAGACATGGGCTTCGACATCGTGCACATCAACCTCCACAAGACGTTCTCGCAGCCGCACGGCGGCGGCGGCCCCGGCGGCGGGCCGATCGTCGTGCGCGAGAAGCTCCAGCCGTTCCTACCCGTTCCCGCCGTCGTGCGCGACGGCGATCGCTTCCGGCTCGACTTCGACCGGCCGAAGTCGATTGGGAAAGTGCGCGGGTTCACCGGGCCGTTCGGCGTCTTCGTGCGGTCGTATGCGTACATCCGCTCCTACGGGCCGCGTCTCCGCGAAATGTCCGAGGTCGCCGTGCTCAACGCGAACTACGTCCTCGCGCGGTTGAAGGAGGAGTACGACTTGCCGTTCGATCGCCTGTGCATGCACGAGTTCGTGCTCAGCGCTCGGAGGCTCAAGCGTGAGCACGGAATCAGCGCGCTCGACGTCGCGAAGCGGCTGATGGACTACGGCTTCCACCCGCCGACGATCTACTTCCCGCTGATCGTCGCGGAGGCGTTGATGGTCGAACCGACCGAGACAGAGGCGAAGGAAACCCTCGACGCTTTCTGTGACGCGATGCTCGCGATCGCACGCGAGGCGGCGGACAACCCGGAACTGTTGCGCGACGCGCCGCACGGTCGTCCGGTGCAACGCCTCGACGAGGTTCGCGCTGCAAAGCGCGCGATCGTCAAGTACGGGTTCGAGGCGCACGACGACGCCGCCGCAGGCGACGAGACCGGCGGGCGGCAGCTCGAAGCGCAGAAGGGCGCGTAGCGGTCCGCTAGGCCGCGAGCGGCAGCTCGAGCTGCGTCAAGCCGAGCCGCTCGAACACGAGCTCGACCTGGAAGGCGACGGGCGCGAACGCCTCGCGCGGCCACACGTGCGGCTCATCGGCGTGCTGGAGCTGCTCGAGCTGTCCGACGAGGAAATCGTCACCCGAGCGGAGCATCACGGTCTGCGCGTAACAGCGCGCCCAGACCTCTTGCGCGGACTCGAAGTACCGCTGCCGGTGGCTCCCGCCGGGAAACGGGCGCGGTGAGAGACGCGCGACGGTCTCGCGCCATTCCGCGAACGCGGGGTGGACAGCCGAGGCCCACACGCGGCTGTGGCGGTCGTAGTGCACCTGGTGGTCGACGAAATGCGCGAGCTCGTGCAGGAAGCCTGTTGCAGCATGTCCCGACCGGCTCGAGACCCGAATGTCGATCGGGTTCGCGCGACGGTACCGGTACGCGCCGGCCTCGCTCGTGGTCGAGGTGATGCGAACCGGCACGCGGACGAGATCGGACTTCAACATGTGTACACGCGCGGCAGCCGCGAGCGCGCGCGACAGCTCGGTCGCAAGCGGGCTGCGCGTCGGAAGTAGCAGCAGCTCGTCGAGCGGACGAACGCGTGCACGACCCCAACGGGCGACACAGTCAGGGTATCGGCGCCGCGCCACGAGTAAATCCTTCGTCATGCATCGGACGTAGTCCTGCGCACAAACGCTACATTCAGCACGTGACGCAGCGAGCTACGGTTGCCGCGATCGCGGGCGCGTGCGCTGCTATCGACATCGCGCACAAGGTCAACGTGCACGCGGAGTACCACCATGTCCGATCGCCATACGCAGCGCTTGCGATGGGTGCGTTCGTCGTCGCACTCGTCGCGCTCGTCCCTCGCTTCCCGTCGCGGACCGCGAACGTCGGCGCGGGCATCGCGGCAGGCGGCGCGCTCGGAAACCTCTTGTCGGTACTCGTGTGGTCGCAGGGAGTGCCGGACCCGATCGTGTGGCAGGGCGCGACACACGGAGTCGCGTTCAACCTTGCCGACCTGTTCGCGCTTCTCGGAGATGCGTTGCTGCTCTGCGGCGTCGCCGTCCACGCGCTGCGCCATCGCCCGGAGTTGCGCGCGCCCGTCTAGCTCAGATCAGATCGTCGAGGTCGTCGTCGACCAGGAGATCCGCCCGCCGGCGCTGCATCATCACCAGCGCGACGGTCAACAGGACCAGTAGCACCGCAACGGTCAGGCTCAGCCACGTGAGTGCAAACCACGCGACGGCGGCCCACGCACCACCCATCCATTTCCCGAGCGGGTCATGGCGCACGAAGCGCCAGATTGCGGCCAGGTTTTCCATCTGCGGCTCCCTTCCGCCTGAGCATCGGGCCGGATCTCGCTCCCGTCAATCCCTCAGGGGGCGTAACGCGGGCCGGTTTCGCGAGACTATGAGACGTGACCAAAATCCAGAAAACCGAAGCGGAGTGGCGCGCTGCGCTCACTCCCGAGCAGTACCGCGTCCTCAGGCAGAAGGGGACGGAGGCGCCTTTCACGGGCGAGTACGACCACGTGTTCGACGACGGCACCTACCGCTGCGCCGGCTGCGGGGCGGAGCTCTTCACGTCGGACACGAAATACGACTCCGGGTGCGGGTGGCCCGCGTTCTCCGCACCGGCCAGCGGCGAGGCGATCGACGAGGACACCGACACGACCTACGGGATGGTGCGGACCGAGGTGACGTGCGCGAACTGCGGCGGCCACCTGGGCCACGTGTTCCCCGACGGCCCGCGGCCGACCGGGATCCGCTACTGCATCAACTCGGCAGCATTGCGATTGGAGGAAGAGTGACGACGAAGAAGGCAACGTTCGGCGCCGGGTGCTTCTGGGGCGTCGAGGCGGCATTCCGCCAGGTCGACGGTGTGACCGCGACGCGCGTGGGCTACGCCGGCGGCACGCGCGACAACCCGACGTACGAGGACGTGTGCTCGCACACGACCGGGCACGCCGAGGTGGTCGAGGTGACGTACGACCCGGACAGGGTCTCGTACGACGACCTGCTGCACGTCTTCTGGCGCAAGCACGACCCGACGCAGCTCAACCGGCAGGGATGGGACATCGGCGACAACTACCGCTCGGTGATCTTCGCCCACGACGACGAGCAGCGTGACGCGGCGGGGAAGTCGAAGGAGTTGGAGCAGGCAAACCGGCGCGCGCCGATCGTCACGCAGATCGAGCCGGCGCAAACGTTCTACGAGGCCGAGGACTACCACCAGCAGTACCTCGAGAAGCGCGGCCGCTCCTCATGCACTCCGCAGCTGGCACGAGCAAGTTGACCGGCTACAACGCGATCAGCCCCGGGTCGGTCGGCGTGAAGCCGCAGGCATCGAAGTAGAACGACCGCAGCTCCACGTCGAAGTCGACGTGGAGCCACTCGCAGCCGGCGGTGCGCGCACCGCCGGCTGCGCAGCGGACGAGCGCCGTGCCGATGCCGTTGCCGCGTGCATCGCGCGTCCGCCAATCGTCAGCGGTGGGCGGGTGACCGAACGCTTGCGCATGAAGCGCGTTCAGTTCGTCGTTCGCAACGCTCCCGCGCCACTCGTACGCAACGCCCCTCACACGAGCTCGTCGGGACGCGTGCTGAACGCAACGCGCCAGTCCTCGTCGGTCTCGCCGTCGATCGTCAGCCGCCACTCGTAGCGGCCGCCGGGCTCGAGCGGGAACGGCGGGATGTTGATCGCGAGCGGAAGGTCGATCGGCGTTCCGGGCTTCACGCCGGCGGGCCGGCCGACCTCGAACCCGGCTTCGATGAAGATCGGCTGCTCCCCCTCACCGGTGTCCACGAGCACGGCCTGTCCGTCGCTGTCGAGCAGCTCGAGCCGGCACGCGTGCTGCCGGTTCGCCTGGTCCCACGGCACCTCGATCTTGATCGCGAGCGCCATCGGCGACGGCTCGGGCCCGGTGGTCGACCAGCCGCCGCCGAGGACGAAGAGCTTCCCCTCGACCGCCTGAGCCGCGTCTGCGAGCAGGATCGTGACCTTCACGGCTGCGTCACCGCCGCGAGTTGGCCGCACGCGGCCTCGATGTCGCGTCCGCGTGTCAGTCGCACCGTCGCCGGGACCCGCGCGTCGTCGAGCGCGCCCTTGAAGGCGGCGATCGCTTTTCGGGTGGAGCCGGCGTACATGCCGGTCGGGTTGTACGGGATCAGGTTGACCTTGAAGATCTTCGGGTCGAGCAGCTCCGCGAGCGCGCGCGCCTGCTCGACGCGGTCGTTGATCCCACCGAGCATCACGTACTCGACGAAGATCTTGCGGTGGTGCAGCTCGAAGTAGCGCTCGCACTCGTCGAGAACCTCCGCGAGCGGATACCGGTCGTTGACGGGCATCAGCTCGCTCCGCAGCTCCTCCGTCGGGGCGTGCAGCGACAGCGCGAGGCGGATCGGCTCCTCGACGTCGTCGACGAACCGCCGAAGCCCGGGGAGCCACCCGACCGTGGAGATGGTCGTGCGGCGGTGGGTGATCCCGAGGTCGGGAAGGAGGCGCGCCGCGTCGAGAACTGCTTCGAGGTTCAGCATCGGCTCGCCCATCCCCATGAAGACGGCGTGGTCGACCGGCTCGATCCGGCGGAAGTGGAGGGCCTGGTCGAGGATCTCCGACGCGCTGAGATTCCGCGCGAACCGCATCTGGCCGGTCGCGCAGAACGAGCAGGTGAGCGGGCACCCCGACTGCGACGACAGGCAGAGCGACCGCCGCCCGTCGCGGTACCGCATCAGAACCGCCTCGACCGGATGCCCTTCGCGCGTTCGGAAGAGCGCCTTGACCGTCCCGTCGCGTGACTCCGCCTCGTGCGTGAGCGTCAGCGTCGAAAACGGCACCTCGTCCTCGAGCGCCGCGCGGAGCGCCGCCGGCAGATTCGTCATCGCGCCGTAGCCGCGGACCCCGCGCGCCGTCCACTCCCACACCTGATGGGCGCGGTACGGCGGTTCGCCCCGCGCGGCGAGGCGTTCGCTGAGCAGCGCACGGTCCACGGACGCCAGGGTAGCGTTGGCTATGGGTCGACCCTGGTGGCAGACGGCGGTGCTGTACCAGATCTACCTCCGCTCGTTCGCCGACTCGAACGATGACGGGGTGGGCGACCTTCGCGGGGTCATCGATCGGCTCGACTACCTCGGCTGGCTCGGCGTCGATGCGCTCTGGCTGAGTCCGGTCACGGTCTCGCCGGATCGCGACTGGGGGTACGACGTCGCCGACTACCGCAGCATCCAACCCGCGTTCGGGAGCCTCGATGACCTCGACGAGCTCGTCGCGCGCGCGCGTGAGCGCGACATGCGCATCGTCCTCGACCTCGTCCCGAACCACACGAGCGACCGCCACCCGTGGTTCGGAGACGCGCGCGCCTCCCGCACCGCGCGCCGCCGGAGCTACTACGTCTGGGCGGACCCGAACCCCGACGGCTCGTCGCCGAACAACTGGCGGTCGACGTTCGGGGACGGCCCGGCGTGGGAGCACTCGCCGGAGACCGGACAGCTGTACCTGCACAGCTTCCTCCCCGAGCAGGTCGACCTCGACTGGTGGAACGAGGACGTTCGAGACGAGTTCGACGACGTGATGCGGTTCTGGCTCGACCGCGGCATCGCCGGCTTCCGCCTCGACGTTGCGCACGCGATCGTCAAGGACCGGGAGCTGCGCGACGTTCCTGCGAACGCACGACTCGGTGTCCGCGTCGACCTGGACGAGACGTACGCGGTGCAGCGGCGCTGGCGCGCGTTGATCGACGGATGCGAGGGTGAGCCGCGCGTCTTGATCGGCGAGACCTGGGTGCTCGAGCTCGAAGCGCTCGCGCGGTTCTACGGCAACGGCACGGACCAGCTGCACCTCGCCTTCAACTTTCCGTTCACGTTCTCACCGCTCGAGGCGGATGCGCTGCGCGACGTCGTCGAGCGAACGTACGACGTCCTGCCGCCTGACGCATGGCCTGTCTGGATGCTCTCGAACCACGACATCGAGCGGATGGCGACGCGTCTCTGCGGCGGTGACGCACGGAAAATCAAATGTGCGCTCCTTGCGCTCCTGACGCTGCGCGGAACCGCCGTCCTGTACCAGGGCGACGAGATCGGCCTCGAACAGGTCGACGTGCCCCGTGAACGTCTGCGCGACATCGCCGGCCGCGACGGGTGCAGGACGCCGATCCCGTGGACGCCGGACGGCGGCTGGCGCGAACCGTGGCTGCCACTCGGTTCGACGGCGCGGAACGTCGCGGGGCAGCGGGAAGACGAGGCGTCGATCCTGCGGTTCGTCCGCGACGTCGTCGCGCGCCGGCGGCAGAGCGAGGATCTGCGATCCGGTGCGTACGCGTCGCTGGTGGCCCCGCGGGGAGTCTGGGCCTATCGCCGGGGCCGGTCGACGGTCGTCGCGATCAACCTCAGCGACGAGCGCGCCGAGTTCGAGGGCCGTCCGCTCGAGCCGTGGGAGGGTGCGATTCTGTAGGCGGCCGCGCGCTACGGACAGTGCCGCCAGGCCTGGCGGATCGCCGTCAGCTCACCGACGACGAGCTGGACGTCGGCGTGAAGGATGATCCGCAGGATCTCCGCGTCGAGGTCGGCGGGATCGGCGACAGCCACCATGACCGCGCCGGACGACATCGTCCGCACCGGGACGGCGCGGAAATACTCGGCGAAGTCGCGCGGCAGCCTCGCGGCGACCTTGGGGTCGACAGATCGCGCCGCGATATCGACGTAGTCGAGCTCGTTCTGCTCGGCGAGTGCCTGCGCCAGCTCGCTTTCATAGAGCCACCGCCGCTCGAGCAGGATGTCGCCGAGCCGGCGGCCGCTCCGCTCGACTTCGGCGAGCGCTGCGTCGAGCCGTTCCTGCGTGACGCGGCCACGCCGCAACAGGATCGTCCCGAGGAACGGGCGGAGGCTCTGCTTGAAGGCGGGATCGAGGCGGGCGGGCCTCAGCTGGGACGGGAGAGAGCTCATGGGGTCGTTCGGTCTATCGGCGGACGCCCGGCGAACCGGCTCACCCGTCAGGGGTAGGACTGGTTCAATGCGGACCGTGATCGATCTGCGCTCGGACACCGCGACGAAGCCGTCGCCCGGGATGCGCGCCGCGATGGCCGCGGCCGAGGTGGGCGACGAGCAGCTCCGCGAGGATCCGACCGTCAACGAGCTGCAGCGTCGCGCCGCCGAGCTGCTCGGGCAGGAGGCGGCGCTCTTCTTGCCGACGGCGACGATGGCGAACCAGATCGCGCTCAAGGTCCTCACGCGGCCGGGCGGTCAGCTCCTCGCCGAGGAGCGGACCCACATCCTGATCTACGAAGCGGGTGGCCCGGCGGTGCACTCGGGGCTCGTCATGCACGGTCTGCCCGGCGTCGCCGGACGGATCGTCCCCGAACAGCTTCGCGCGACCGCGGCCGCCGCAGACGACCTGCAGCCGGCGAGTATCGTCGTGCTCGAGAACACGCACCGTAGCGCGGGCGGCCGCGTCTGGCCGTTCGAGGATTTCACCGAGATCGTCGAGACCGCGCGCGAGCTCGGGCTGGCGGTGCACCTCGACGGCGCACGGCTCTTCAACGCCGCGGTCGCCGCCGGCCGGCCGGCCGCCGACTACGGCCGTCTCGCCGACAGCGTCACCGTCTGTTTCTCGAAGGGCCTCGGCTGCCCGCTCGGCGCGATCTTCGCGTCGTCGGCGGAGCGGATCGAGCAGGCGTGGCGGGGAAAGTTCCTGTTCGGCGGCGCTCTGCGCCAGGCCGGCATCGTCGCCGCGGCGATGCTCTACGCGCTCGACAACAACGTCGAGCGGCTCGCCGAGGATCACGCGCGTGCCGCGCGCCTCGCCCGAGGTCTCGCCGAACGCGGGCTGCCGGTCGATCCCGACACGGTCGAGACGAACTTCATCGGGCTCGACGTGGCGTCGCTCGGGGTATCGGTTCGCGAGGCGCAGGAGCTCGTCGAGCGGGAGGGCGTGCTCGTCGGCGGCCTGCGCCCCGGCGTCGTCCGGATCGCGACGTACCTGGGCATCACGGACGACGACATCGACACTGCGATCGATGCGATCCCCGGTGCGCTGGCGCACCTGATCGGGAACGGCACCGGCGACGCTCGCGCGTCGTCGGTCGGGACTGCGATCCCGCGCGACCGCTAGGCGTCCGGCGCCGCCTTACTCGTACTGGAGCGCTTCGAGTGGGTTGAGCCGCGCAGCCCGCCGCGCGGGGAAGATCGCAGCCACGATCCCGACGAGGATCGCGGCGACGAGGAACACGACGACCTGGCCCCACGGCGTGAAGAAGTTGATCTCGTCGACGCGCACGATCAGCAGCGCTGCGAGCACGAGCCCGAGGACGATCCCGATCGTCGCGCCGATCAGCGAGGTGATCACGCTCTCCGCCCGGATCATCCGGCGAACCTGGCGACGGGTCATCCCGATCGCGCGCAGCATCCCCAGCTCGCGCGTGCGCTCGAAGACGGTGAGGACGAGCGCGTTGACGATCCCGAACAGGCTGACGAGGATCGAGAGGGCGAGCAGGACGTACAGGATGTTGAGCGTGCTCTTCAGGCCCGACGCCTGGTCTTTCTTGAACTGATCGCCGTCGGCGACCTTCGCGTTCGGGAACTTCGCGAGGCTCTGTTCGAGCGCGCTCTTGTTCGCGTCGGTCACGCCGCCGCGCATCGTCACGAAGGTGAAGAGGTTCTCGGGCTGTGCGTAGTTCGCGTCGAAGGTCTTGCTCGAGATCGTGACCGGACCGAACGGCGATCCGCCTGCCGGCGGCTTGAAGATGCCCTCGACCGTGAGGACGATGTTCCTACCGGTCGGCGTCAGGATCGGGAAGCCGCTCCCGACCGAGAGGTCGTGGTTCTTCGCAAATCCGTCGTCGATGAAGGCGCCGCTCTCGCCGAGGTTCGCGAACACCGCCTGTGACCCCTTCTTCCAGTTCAGCGTGATGATCTTGCCGATCGTCGGATCGACCGCGGTCATCTGCCGCGTGTTGCCGAACACCTGCACGTCGCCGGCGCGCACGCTCGCGAGGCCGTCGAGACCAGGCGTGTTCGCGGCCGCCTCGGCTGCGCTGACCGGGATCGGCGAGTAGTTGTTCTGCGCCGTGATCGCGTAGAACTCGCCGCCGGCAAGGTCGTCGACGGCGCTGTTGAACGTCCCGATGATGCTCGCGGCGAGCGTCGCGACGAGCGTGACGAGCGCAAGCCCGATCATCAGCGCAGCCGCCGTCGATGCCGTCCGCTGTGGGTTCCGCTGCGCGTTGTCCCGCGCGAGCACGCCGGCGGCGCCGCCGACGCGCGTTGCCGGGAAACCGATCGCGTGTGCAAGCGGGACGACGATGCGCGACGAGAACAGCGCGACGCCGACGAAGATCAGCAGTGCGCCGACGCCCATCGAGAGCAGGACCGTCGTCGTCCCGAGGCCGCTGCCGAACAGACCGTAGGCGAGCGCCGCGAAGCCGAGCAGCGCCGTGGCGGCTGCGCCGATTCCGCGAAAGCGGTGGAACCGTCCGGGCGGCAGTTCTGCGCCCTCGCGCACGGCCGCGATCGGCGGCACGCGCGTCGCACGCAACGCGGGGCGGAGGCTCGCGCCGAGCGTGACGAGAATGCCGACGACGAGCGCGACGACGATCGTCCGCGTCTCGAGCGTCAGGCCGTTGTTCGGCAACGTGAAACCGACGGCGTCGAAGAGCTTGAACAGTCCTTTCGCGAGCGCGAGCCCGACGAAGAGCCCGATCACCGACGCGAGGACACCGATCGTGAGCGCCTCGAGGATCACCGCCCGCAGCACTTGCCGACGCGACGCTCCGATCGTCCGCAGGGTCGCGAACTCGCGCGTGCGCTGCGCGATCGTGATCGAGAGCGAGTTCGCGATCACGAACGCACCGACGAACAGCGCCACGCCGCCGAACGAGAGCAGGAACTTCTGCAGGAAGCCGACGAAGCTGTTCGTGTCCTTCGCGTCCGACGTCGCCTGCTGGTTGCCGCTCCGTACCTGCGTGCCCGGCGGAAGGATCGAGCGGATCTCGGCCTGCAGCTTCTGCGGCGACACGCCCTTCTTCGCGGCGACGCGAATCTGGTCGAGCCTGCCGACCTTGGCGAAGAGGTGCTGCGCAGTCTTCAGGTCGAAGCCGGCGAGCGTCGCGCCGCCGATCGTCGACACGGCGCCGAACTTGACCAGGCCCGACACCCGCAGGCGCTCCACGGGCCCCTGCGCCTGGACGCCGATCTGCTGGCCGATCGCGATGTCCTTCTTGCCAGCGGTCGAGCGGTCGACCACCACCTCGCCGGCCTTCGGCCACGAGCCGGAGACGAGCGTGAGCGAGTTGAACCGCGCCTGCGTCGGGTCGACGCTGAAGCCGAGGTTCGGCGCGCCGCCGAAGACGATCGCCTTGCCGTTGCGCCCGATGAGCTGCGCCTCGCCGGCAACCCCGCCGAGCGCCGCGTCCACGTCCGGCAACGCCTGCACCTTCGGGAGCAGCGACTCGTCGAACGAGGGATCGGTCGTCGTCCCGCTGTCGGAGAGGTTGAAGGCGGACTTGCCGCTGACGACGGCGTCGGTGCCGCGGTACGTCTGCGTGAAGATCGCATCGAACGCGTTCGAGATCGAGTCCGTGAGGACGTACGTCCCGCTGATCATCGCGACGCCGAGCAGGATCGCAACGCCGGTGAGGGCCGTTCGAAGCTTTCGGAGTAGCAGTCCTCGGAGCGCGAACGCTGTCAACGCGAGCCGATCTCCTCCATCGCGCGGAGAATGTCGGTCGAGCTCGAGCGTCCGATGTCGCGGACGACCCTGCCGTCGCCGAGAAAGAGGACGCGGTCGGCGATCGATGCGGCGTGCGCGTCGTGCGTCACCATGACCGTCGTCTGGCCGTACGTGTCGACTGCTTCGCGGACGAGCGTGAGGATCTCCCCGCTCGTCGAGGAGTCGAGGTTGCCCGTCGGCTCGTCGGCGAAGACGACTGTCGGCCGGGAGACGAGCGCCCGTGCGATCGCGACGCGCTGCTGCTGTCCGCCGGACATCTCGGCCGGGCGGTGGGTCCGACGGTCGGCGATGCCGATCCGGCTCAGCAGGTCGTCGACCCATGCCTTGTCGGGCTTCGTCCCCGCGATCGTCAGCGGCAGGACGACATTCTCCTCGCCGGTCAGCATCGGCAGGAGGTTGAAGAACTGGAAGACGAAGCCGATATGGCGGCGGCGGAGCTTCGTCAGGTCGTTGTCGCCCAGCTTCGAGATCTCCGTCCCGGCGATGTAGACCTCGCCGGAGGTCGGCCGATCCAGGCCGGCGAGGATGTGCATCAGGGTCGACTTGCCCGAGCCGGAGGGGCCCATGACGGCCGTCAGCTGGCCGCGGCCGACGTCGAGTGAGACCCCGCGCAACGCGTCGACGGCGGTGTCGCCCTCGCCGTAGCGGCGCGTGACCTCCTTCGCGGAGACGACGGGGCCGGTGTGCTCGATCTCTGTTGCCGCGGGAACCGCGGCTGTGATGGCTTCGCTCATGGTTTCGAGTTTTGCATCCTCCTCGGATCCCTTCAATGCGAAAGACCGCCGGGTCGAGGTTCGGTTAACCGCCCCTGTCGCCGACGGCCGTCAGGAAGACGAGGGCGATGACCGCGTAGACGGAGACGAGGAGGATCCCTTCCGGTCGCGTCGACCGGCCGTCGCGGATCACGATCGCGACGAACACCGCGGCCGCGCCCATGGCCCCCAGCTCGACCGCACGGAACGCGAGCGTGAGCGGGTCGGCGAACGCGAACGAGACGAGCGCGACGACCGGGATGACGAGGAGCGCGACCTGGGCGCTCGACGAGATGGCGATCTCGGTCGCGAGCTTCATCTTGCCGCGGCTCGCGATCACGACCGCGCCCCCGTGCTCGGCGGCGTTCCCGACGACGGCGACGATCACGAACGAGATGAAGAACTCCGAGAGGTGCGCCGCGTGCGCGAACGCCTCCAGCGAATGGACGAGGATCTCGCTGATCGCCGCGGTCGCGACCGTCGCGGCGGCGAGTGCGAGGAGCGAGACCTTCAGGCTCCAGCCGCCGGCCGCGCCCTCGTGCCCCTCCGACGTCCCCCGGACGCCGCGAAACGTCATCACGATGTAGAGCACGAGGAGGATGACCGCAGGGACGATTCCGAGCAGGGCGAGCGAGTGGCGGTCGGGGTCGCCGTGCCACCCGGGGATCGACGGGATGAGCAGGAGCACGACGGCGGTGACGACGAGCCCCAGCTGCATGATCAGCGACCGCCGGTCGAGCTCCGCGTCTCCGCCGACGATCAGCGCGGCGCCGAGCACGAGCAGGATGTTCGAGACGACACTGCCGGCAAGCGAGCCACGGACGACGTTCGGGAGCGAGTCGGAGATCGCGATCAGCGCGATGATCAGCTCCGGCGCGTTGCCGAAGCTCGCGTTCAAGAGGCCGCCGATCCGAGGACCGGTGTGCTCGCCCGCATGCTCGGTGGCTTCGCCGATGAGCCACGCGAGCGGGATCAGCGCCGCTGCGGCGAGGAGGAACAACACGGCGTCGCTTGGTTTCGCGACGAGATCCAGCAAAACGGTGAGCGGCGCGATGGCGAGCGAGGCCCAGAGGAGTCTGCGCGCCACGGGCGACTAGCCTAGCGGCGTGCTTGCGGCCGTCCTCTTCGACTGGGGCCACACGCTGATGGACTGGCAGTGGGACGAAGAGCTCGTCGGCGCGGGAATCCGGGCCGGGCTCGAGGCGGTCGGCGCGCCGCCCGACGCCGCGGACCCGGTCACGCAGCGCTACGCCGCGGAGGCGAAGCTGACCGACTGGGAAGCGCCCGAAGAGGTCGAGTACGAGTCGCTCGTACGGACGATGCTCGCCGAGTGTGGCGTCGACGTCGACGACGAGACGCTGCGTGCCTACCTGATCGCCGAGCACGGCGCGTGGGCGCCGGCCCGCAGGCTCGCCTCGATGAGCACCGCGCTGCTCGACGCGCTGCGCGAGCGGGGCCTGAAGACCGGTCTCGTCTCGAATGCGATGGACCCCGCGTGGATCCTCCTGCGCGACCTTGAGGAGCAGGAGCTCCTGCCGCGACTCGACGGCGTGGTCTTCTCGTCCGAGGTCGGCGTGCGGAAGCCGAGGCCGGAGATCTTCGAGCGAGCGCTCGTGGAGCTCGACGTCTCGGCCGAGCGAGCGCTGTTCGTCGGCGATCGCCTCGACGCCGATGTCCGCGGCGCGCGGGACGTTGGCATGCGCACCGTGCAGGCGATGTGGTTCCGGGCCGAGGAGGACGCGCGCGTCGAACCGGATTTCCAGGCGTTCACGCAGGTGGACGTCCTGAACATCGTCCGGCGGCTGACCGGCGAACTGTAGGTACGCGCCGTTCGTCGCAAGCAGGTGGAGCGGTGTTTGTCAAGGCTTGCGGAGCGCGTGCGCGCATCCCACAATTCCGTCATGACACCTTCGCAGCAGCCGGCGAGCGAGCTCCCGCTCCGGCCGCAAGA
Source organism: Gaiellaceae bacterium (assembly GCA_045806225.1). GTDB lineage: Bacteria > Actinomycetota > Thermoleophilia > Gaiellales > Gaiellaceae > 3-1-20CM-4-69-9. Next base: position 5,137 of record JBJMJS010000010.1, on the reverse strand, counting down.
CGAGCTCGAATGCCGCCGCTGCGACGTCCACTGCGACAAGGTCGTCTACCCGTCGGCGTGCCTCGAGCGGGCGTGTCCGTTCGTCTACGCGTACGAGGAGTTCGGGCGCACGTACATCGGGTGCATGCAGAAGGTGTACGGCGTCGAGATCGACCTCGAGCTGCTCGCCGCGGCCGAGGCTCGCGGCGGCGGGTTCGGCGCCGTTCGCTCGTTCCGGACGCCGCTGCCGATGTGCATGGTCGAGGTGGAGGAGTGCTACGGCGCGCAACGCGCCGGCGAGCTCGGCTGCCGGAATCCCGAGTTCCACGAGCTTCCGACCGCGTCGCCCACGTTCAAAGTCTTCGCTCAGATAGCGGACTGAGCAGCGCGTAGCCGACGAGCGGGCTGATCGCGGCGAGCGCGAACGCAGCGCGCCACGACGCATGGTGCACGGCCGCTCCGAACGCGATCGGCGCGACGATCGATCCGCCCGACAGGAAGGTCTGCTGCAGGCCGATCGCGGCACCGCTGCGCGCACGCCCGGCTGTCTCTGCGATCGCGGTGAACGAGAGACCGTTCCACGACAGCGCGAACGTCCCTGCGACGACGAGCGCCGGAACGATGACGGCGACGGGCGCGTCTACGAGCACTGTGACCGCGGCGACCGTCAACGCGAGGCCGACCGCGACACGGCGCAACGGCACGATTCTCGCCCTGATGCGGTCCGACCACCGGCCGACGCCGATGCGGGCGACGCCGCCGAAGATCTGCGTGGCGGCCAGCGCGCCGGCCGCGACAGCGGTCGAGACGCCGCGGTGGTCGTGGAGGAAAAGGACGATGAACCCGATGAGGGCGATCTGCGTCGTGACATAGAACGTGCTCGCGACACAGATGCGCCACACGCGTGGATCGCGGAGCGGCCGTTCCAGGTGCTCGTGCCCGTCATGCACCTCGGCGCGGATCAGCGTCGCGCCGACGATCGCCGCGACGACGCAGCCGGCCGCGAGGCCGATGAACGCGGCGCGCAAGCTGATGTGCGCTTCGAGCGCCGGGAGCACACCGGCAGCGATCGCGCCGCCGAGCGGAACCGCCATCTGGCGGATGCCGAGCGCGAGGCCGCGCTCCTCGGCGCCGAACCACGCCATCACCGCGCGGCCACTCGCCGCGTTCACGCCGGCGCCGACAGCGCCTGCGAGGGCGAGTGCGACGACGAGGACGCCGAACGAGCGCGCTGATCCCGCCCAGACGAGCGCGACTGCCGCGGCCGCCTGCCCGATCCCGATCACGGCGCGCTCACCGATCCGGTCGGCGACGAGGCCCCATGGCAGCAACGTCACGATCGCGCCGAAGTTCACCGCTGCGAGCACGACGCCGACCTGCGTCAGGCTCAGCCCGTAGTGCTCGCGGATCGCGGGTGCGATCGACGGCAGGCCGAGCAGGATCGCCGAGAACGCCGCCTGAGCGACGACGCCTGCCGCGAGGATGGTCCAGCGGTAGCGGTGTCGTGTCGCAGTTACGGTGCGAGCGTAACTTTGCTCAGCCGCTCGGGCTGATCGGGATCGAGCCCCTTCATCCGCGCGAGCGCAGCGGCGAAGAGTTGCCCGGCGACGACCGACAGCAGCGGCGCTGCGAGCGGCGTCGGCGCCGGCGGTACCGGCAGCCGGTACGCAGCGCCGTCGATGTCACTCGCGGCGCTTCCGCTCGCGATCAGGACAGCACCGGCGTCGCGCGCACGCGCGGCGGCGTCCTTGACGGCGTGGAGGCTCTCGTCCGGAGACGCGATCGTCCACACGGGCACGAGCGCGTCGACGGCGGCGATCGGGCCGTGCACGAGGTCCGTCGCGGTCAGCGGCTCGGCTGCGACGCGGCACGTCTCGGTCAGCTTCAGCGCGATCTCACGCGCGGTCGCGAACTCGATCCCGCGGCCGATCACGTACATCCGCCCGACGTACGCGAACGCGGTCGCCAACCGCGAGGCGGCCTCCTCGAGCGCGGGCAGTGCTGTCCGGAGGACTTCGGCGGTCGTCCGGATGACCTCGGCAGTCTCCTCACGGCGCCCCGCGGCCGAGCCGGCGAGGAGGAGCATCGCGGCGACGGTGTTCAGGTACGTCTTCGACGCCGCGACGGAGCGCTCGGGCCCGGCGGCGAGCGGGAGCGTGACGTCGCACGCCTCGGCGAGGCTCGAGCCTGGATCGTTGGTCACCGCGATCGTCGCGGCCCCGCGCGAACGCGCGCGGGTCGCGTACTCGACGACGTCCGGCGTGCGACCCGACTGCGACAGCCCGATCACGACGGACTCGACCAGCGCGATCTGCGCGTCGTAGTAGACGGTCAGCGAGATCGAATCGCGCATCGCCGTCCATCCGGGCAGCAAGCCGAACGCGTAGACGCCGTACGACGCAGCCGCGTCGGACGAGCCGTGGCCGACGAGCCTGACCGTTCGTCGGCCGCCTTCGGCGAGGGCATCGCAGGCGGCGGCGGTCGCCGGCGCCTCGATCAGGCGGATCAATGCGTCCGGCTGCTCGTAGATCTCGGCGCGAAAGCTCGCGCCGGTGTCGGGAACCTCGCCGGCGGCCGCCGTCACGGCGCCGCGAGCCGTTCCCCGGACACTGCGTCGAAGTAGTGCGCGTCCTCGGAGACCGGCTCGAGCGCGACGCGTTCGCCCCGTTCCGGCGCGCGCCGTGCCTCCGTCCGCGCGACGAGCCGCGTTGTCTCGCCGTCGAAGCTCGCACTGCAGAAGACGAACGCGTCGGCGCCGAGCTCCTCGACGACCTCGACGCGCGCCGGGACACCGTTGGGCGCGAGCCGCAACGACTCTGGGCGGAGCCCGATCACGACCTGCCCGCCGTCCGCAGCAGCGTGTGCCGCGATCTGTTGCGGCAGCGCGATCGTCGTGTGCCCGAGCGAGATGTCGTCGTCGGTGCCGACCCGCAGCGTGATCAGGTTCATCGCGGGCGATCCGATGAAGCCGGCGACGAACGTGTTCGCGGGACGGTCGTACAAGGCGCGCGGCGTGTCGCATTGCTGCAGGTGCCCGTTGTGCAGCACCGCCACGCGGTGTCCGAGCGTCATCGCCTCGGATTGGTCGTGCGTGACGTAGACGGTCGTCACGCCGAAGTCCGCCTGAAGGGCGGCGATGTCGGCGCGCATCTGGACGCGTAGCTTCGCGTCGAGGTTCGACAACGGCTCGTCCATGAGGAACACCTGCGGCAGGCGGACGATCGCGCGCCCCATCGCGACCCGCTGCCGCTGGCCGCCCGAGAGCTGCGCCGGCTTCCGGTCGAGGTACTCCTCGAGCCCGAGGCGCCGCGCGACCTCGGCGGCGCGCCGGAGCCGGTCCTTCTTGCGGACGCGCGCGACGCGCAGCGGGAACGCGATGTTCTCGGCGACGCTCAGGTACGGGTACAGCGCGTCGTTCTGGAACACCATCGCGATGTCCCGCTTCTTCGGCGGAAGATCGGTGACGTCGCGGCCGCCGATCAGCACCGAGCCGGCGTCGACCTCCTCGAGCCCCGCGAGCATTCGCAGCGCCGTTGTCTTTCCCGACCCGGAGGGCCCGACCAGGACCATGAACTCGCCGTCCTGGATGTGCAGTTCGAGCGCGTTGACTGCTGCGACGTCGGTGCCTGCGTAGATCTTCGACGCGCGGTCGTACCGGACGTCAGCCACTCGCGCTCACCTTTTCGCGCTGCTCGACTGCCGTCCGAAGCTCTTCCCGCACGCGCTCGCGTGCGTCCGCGCCGGCGCCGAGCTCGTCCAGCGCCAGGAGTGCGGCACCGACGATCGGCGGCGACCACGGCTTGCGCGTGACGACGGCGGAGCTGACGGATCGCAGCCCGTCCTCGACCGCCGCGAGCAGGATGCCGTCGCCGCTCTGCAGCAGGCCACCGCCGAGCAGGACCTCGACGGGCTCGTCCTGCAGCTCGAGCCGCTCGAGCGCGACCCGGGCGAGCGCGACGACTTCGTCGGCGAGATGCTCGACGATCGAGCGGGCAACGGGATCGTCCGTTGCCTCCGCGAAGACGACGGGCGGCAGCTCCTGCACACGCCGCAACGGCACGAGGCTGCGGTGAATCGCCTCCGCCAGCTCGTGGGGCGTCTCGAGGCCGAAGTGCGCGGGGACGGCGTGCTCGAGCGTCGTGCGGGGCCCGCGGCCGTCCTCGCTGCGGGCCGCCGCGAAGACCGCGGCGAGCCCGACGTCGTAGCCGCCGCCCCAGTCGCCCGTGATCGTCCCGAGCGACGGAAAGCGCGCATGTCGGCCGTCCGGTGCGACGCCGACGCAGTTGATCCCGCTCCCGCAGGTGACGGCGACGCCCCAGCCACGTTCCGTGCCGGCGCGCAGCACCGCGAACGTGTCGTTGCCGACGATCGTCCGCTGCGCCCAGCCTCGTGCCTCGATCGCTTCGCGCAGCTCCTGCTCCTCTGAGGGGAAATCGACGCCTGCCATCAGCAGTTGCGCGACCGCGGCGTGCGGTCGCGCCGGCGGCAGCTGCGCTTGCGCCAACGCGGCTTCGAGCATGTGCTCCAGCGCAGCGATCGACCCGTCGAGCCCGAGATGATGCGGCGAGCTCATCGGTCCGCGGACGAGCGCGTGCACGGCGCCGTCGCTGCCGACGACGGCGAGGTGCGTCTTCGAGTTGCCGCCGTCGACGGCGAGCACGATCGTGTCGGTCACACCCGTGCCCCTTCGACGTGTGTGCGAACCGGCGTGTCGCGTCGCTCCAGCAGCGGCTCGAGCAGCGATTCGACGAGCGCGTCCTGTCCGATCAGGGGATGCGTGAGCAGCGCCTTCCGTGCCGTCGCGAGATCACCGGTCACCGCGGCCTCAGCAGTGAGTCGCTCGTACGCCGCGACATGCTGCATCAGTCCGAGTAGCTCCGGTGCGACCGCGGGCTGTGGAAGCGGCTCCGGCCCGCCGCGTTCGATCCGGGCCGGTACCTCGATCACGTCGTCCGCGGCCAGGCCTTCGACCGTCTCGCCATTACGGATGTCCACGACATGGACCGCTCCGTCGCCGGCCGTGAGCGCCGTGATCAGGCCTGTCGCCGCCTCGCTGTAGAACGCGCCGCCGCGTTGCTCGAGCAGCGCCGGCTTCGTCGTCAGCGCAGGATCGCGGTACAGCTCGAGGAGCCCGCGCTCGATCTCCATCACGGCGGCG
>JBJMJS010000009.1:0-6862 GCA_045806225.1 Gaiellaceae bacterium | reverse complement strand
GCGAAGGGCGGCATCGTCTGCAACCCGAAGCGGATGTCCGAGGGCGAGCTCCAGCGCATGACGCGCCGGTTCACCTCCGAGATCATCAACGAGATCGGCCCGGAGCGCGACATTCCCGCGCCGGACGTCGGCACCGACGGGCGCGTGATGGCGTGGATCTTCGACACGTATTCGATGAACAAGGGGCATTCGGTGCTCGGCGTCGTGACCGGCAAGCCGCTGACGATCGGCGGCTCGCTCGGCCGCGAGGAGGCGACCGCGCGCGGCGCGCTCTACTGCGTCCGCGAGGCGGTCCGCAAGAAGCAGATGTCGCTCGCCGGGACGCGCGTCGCCGTGCAGGGATTCGGAAACGTCGGCTCGTACCTGGCGCGATTCCTGACCGAGGACGGCGCGACGGTCGTCGCCGTGTCCGATTCGAGCTCCGGCTTGCACAACACCAACGGCATCGACGTTGCCGCCGCGATCGCGCACAAGCGGGAGACGGGATCGCTCGAGGGGTTCCGCGGTGCCGACACGATCAGCAACGACGAGCTGCTGTTGCTGGACTGCGACGTGCTCGCGCCGTGCGCGCTCGAGCAAGTGATCACGGAGGAGAACGCGGCGCAGGTGAAGGCGAAGATCATCGTCGAGGGTGCGAACGGGCCGGTGACGCCTGCCGCCGACGACATCCTCGAGGACAAGGGCGTGCTCGTCCTGCCGGACATCCTCGCGAACGCCGGCGGCGTCGTCGTCTCGTACTTCGAGTGGGTGCAGGGCCTCCAGGAGTACTTCTGGAAGGAGGCCGAGGTGAACGCGAAGCTGAACGACATCATCACGCGCGCGTTCAACGAGACGTGGGCGCAGCAGGAGAGCCGTGGCGTCTCGATGCGCCTCGCCGCGTACGGCCTCGCGGTGCAGCGCGTCGCCGAAGCGACGACGACGCGCGGCATCTATCCGTAACGGCCACGGCCTCGGCAGAGCCGACGTTCGGCCCCGTGTCCCTTTGCGGCCCCATCTGGGGTCAGACCCTCGAGGGCGCCTCGAGCGGCCGCGTCGGTTTCAGCCCCTCCCGAGGGTCAGACCCGCCGAGGGGGTCGAAGGTGCCGGGTGTGGAGGACCCGGCACAGAGATGACACGAGTCGTCCTCTACTCGGCGCACGGCTGCCACCTGTGCGAGCGTGCCCGCGGCGTCCTCGACGCGAACGGCGTCGACTACGACGAGGTCGACATCACAGGCGACCCCGAGCTCGAGGCGGAGTACCGCGAATGGCTGCCGGTCGTCGAGATCGACGGCCGGCGCGCATTCGTGTACTACGTGGACTCTGGTGCGCTTCGGCGCAAACTCCAGGCACAAACTTAGGCTCGAAGGAACCGCGACCCGGCTCTGACTGGGGCTGGTACAACTCGGCACGCTGTTACAAGCAGGCGACATCGGGAGCCATGTGGCTGATCGTTTGACCGTCGGGGTCGCCGCCAGGCTGTCCCGATATCTCCAGGTGCTCACGCAGTCGAAGAAGATGGGGAAGGACCGGATTTCCTCCCAGGAGCTCTCCGACTACACCAACATCAACGCCACGCAGATCCGCCGCGACCTTTCCGCGTTCGGGAAGTTCGGCAAGCGCGGTGTCGGCTACAACATCGACTCGCTCCTGGGCGAGATCCGCAAGATCCTCCGGACGCAGGGTCAGCACAACATCGCCCTGATCGGCGCCGGCCGCCTCGGCCAGGCGATCGCGAGCTCGCCGATCTTCGCCGAGCACGGGATCAACATCGCCGCGGCCTTCGACACGGACCCCGAGAAGGTCGGCCGCTCGGTCGGAAGCCTCGCCGTCAGCGAGTACGACCACCTTCCGGAAACCGTCCGCGACAAGAACATCATCGTCGGCGTGATCGCGGTTCCCGCCGACAACGCCCAGCAGGTCGCCGACGACCTCGTCGAGTCAGGCGTGAAGATCATCTTCAACTACTCCGAGGCGCTGCTCGACGTCCCCTCCGACGTCGCCGTCCACACGTCGAACCCCGCCGTCGAGCTCCTCTACGCGCTCTATTTCCACTTGACCTAGAGCTTCGGCCGTGCGGATCCTGCTCTGGCACGGCTACCTGCTCGGCGGAACCGGCTCGAACGTCTACACGCGGGCGCTGGCGCGGGAGTGGAGCGCCGCCGGACACGACGTCGTCGTCTTCTGCCAGGAACCGCATCCGGAGCGCTACGACCTGCGCGGCGCGACCGTGATCCGCCCGGACATCGGCGGCGTGTTGCCCGTCTTCGTCTTCGACCGTTACGAGGGCGTCGAAGCGAAGCTGTTGCCCGAGCTGTCGCAGGCCGAACGCGACCGTTTCGTCGAGCTGAACGCAGCCGCCGTGCGCGCCGAGTTGCCCGCGGACGTCGTTTTTGCCAACCATGTCCTCCTCGGAGGGCCCGTTGCCGCGGCGGTCGGCGTTCCGTTCGCGGTCAAGGCGCACGGGTCGGAGCTCGAATACTCGATGCGCGGGAACGCCGAGCTGTCGGCGTGGGGGCGAGCTGCGCTCACACACGCGCGTGCAGTGTTCGTCGGTTCCGCGCACATCCGCTCCGTCCTGGAGGACGTCGTCGGACACGTCGACCGCGTCTACGAAGTGCCACCCGGTGTCGACATCGACGCGTTCCATCCGCAGGAACGTTCCGAAGCGCTTGCGAATCTCGTCGCAGAAGCGCGGAACGATCCGCCGAATCCCGGAAACGCGAGCGAGCGGCTGCCGGACGCAGGAAACGCGGCTCGCTTCGGCGAGTTCTTCGCAACGGACGCGCCGACGGTTCTCTACTTCGGAAAGCTCCTCTACAACAAGGGCGTGCACGTCCTGCTCGACGCGCTTCGCGACGTGGACGCGCGCGCGGTGGTCGTCGGGTTCGGGGAATACCGCACCGAGCTGGAGCGCATGGCACCGCCCCGAACGCTGTTCACGGGACCGCTCGAACACCGCCATCTCGCGCACCTGCTGCCGCTCGCGGACGTGACGGTCGTCCCGTCGATCTTTCCGGAGGCATTTGGGATGGTCGCCGCCGAAGCCGCGGCTGCCGGCTCCCCGCCGCTCGTCGCACGCCACTCCGGGCTCGCCGAGGTGGCGGAGGGGCTCGAAGCGGAGTATCCGCCGGAACAGGCGCACCTCGCGAGCTTCGCGACGGGGGACGCCGGCGAGCTCGCGACGAAGCTCAACGAACTGCTCTCGCTCGACGATGCCGAGCGTGCACGTGTCTCGGCGGCCGCCCGCCGCGCCGCGGTCGCGCATTGGAGCTGGACGAGCGTCGCCGAACGGCTGCTGGAACCGCTTCAAATACAATAGTGCGGTGGGTGACGCGCAGAAGCTGACGCCCGACGAGCAGATCGCGTTTGCGCGGGCCGCATTCGAGGAGGCCGACGATCTCACCGTCGCCGTCGAGGAAGAGTTCGCCTTGCTCGATGCGTCGACGCTCGAGCTCACGAACCGCTTCGAAGAGCTGCAGGCCGCAGCCACCGGCACCGACATCGAGGAGCATCTCGTCGGCGAGCTGATCGCATCGGAGATCGAAGTCAAAACGGGGCGGTGCGCGACCTTCGCCGATGCCGCGGTCCGCATGGGCGAGCAACGCGCGCAGCTCGGCGAGCTCGTCGATGCGCACGGCGTCGCGCTCGCGGCGACCGGCACGCATCCGTGGAGCCGCTGGCAGGACCAACGGATCATCGACACGCCGCACTACCGGCGGAACGACGAGATCCTGAAGTACGTCGTCTGGCGCAACAACAGCTTCGGCATCCACGTGCATATCGCCGTGAACGGCCCGGACCGCGCGATCGCGGTCTGCAACGCGTTCCGGAACGTCTTGCCGGAGCTACTCGCGCTGTCGGCGAGCTCGCCGTTCGTCGAAGACGTCGTCAGCGGTCTTCACTCGGCGCGCACACAGATCTTCACGCGGATGTTCCCGCGCTGCGGCGTCCCCGATGCCTATGCCGGATGGAGCGAGTTCGAGGAGTACGTGCGCTTCCTCTACGCCACGGGATCGATCGACGAGCACACGCAGCTGTGGTGGAGCGTGCGGCCGCACCTCGCCTTCCCGACCGTCGAGGTCCGGATCTGCGACGCGCAGCCCGACCTCGCCGACGCACAGAGCCTCGCGGCCCTGATCTACGCGCTGGGCGCGCGATTCGCGCGGGCCTTCGACGAGGGCGAGCCGCTCCCGTCGCTGCCGAGACGGCTGATCGAGGAGAACTTCTGGCGCGCGATCCGAACCGGCCTGTCCGGCGGGATGATCGACTTCGCGACCGGCGAGGTCGTTCCGGCGCGCATGCGGATCGAGCAGCTGATCGAGTGGGTCGCACCGGTTGCGGATGAGCGCGGCGTGACGCCATACCTCGCCGTTCCAGGCGCGAACGCCGCCGAGCGGCAGTACGCACGGCTGGCCGAGGTCGGGTCGCCACGCGAAGTCTTCGCGGAGCTCGTACGCCGCCCGCGCGAGCGCGTCGCATGAGCGAGAGCGTGCTCGGGCTGATGGTGAACTACTGCGTCCGCGACCTGGATGCGATGCGTGCGCAGCTCGCAGCCGCCGGTGCGGCGGTCGACGAGAAGGTCGAGGAGCACGGCTACGGCCGGTTCGGCTGGGCCACCGACCCGGAGGGGAACCGACTCGAGCTCTGGGAGCCGCCGCGATGAGCGAAGCGGCGCCACCCGGCCGTCCGGGGGACGAGGAGCTCCTCGAGCAGGTGGAAGAGGAGCTGAAGAAGCTCAGGGTCTCGGACCTGCTCGTTCAGATGCTCTACACGATCTCGTCGCTCGGCTACCGGAGACTCTCGGCGGAGGACCGTGACGTCGAGCAGGCGCGGCTCGCGATCGAGTCGCTTCGAGCGGTGCTCCCGGTGCTCGAAGGAAGCGTCCCGGAGGACGTGATCCGTGACTTCCGGCAGGTCACGGCGAACCTCCAGCTCGCGTACGCCGACGCGACCCGCGACTGAGACGTTTTTCGGGACCTTGTGATACAAACTCGCGTCGCGCCGAGCCGATCGGCGCCAACTTTGTGAGGGGGTAGGACACTTGATCGTCGGGAGTTTCTTCAACGACCACGCCGTGCTGTTCGCGTTGATCTGCGCTGCGCTCGCCGTTGCGTACGGGATCGCGCTGACCGTCTGGCTGCTCGGTCGCCCCGACGGCAACGAGCGGATGAAGGAGATCGCGCGCGCCGTTCAGGAGGGCGCCGCGGCGTACCTGCGACGGCAGTACATGACGATCGCGGTCGTCTCGATCGTGCCCTTCCTCCTGCTCGGCTTCTACCACAAGCTCGGCTGGGGAACGGCGATCGGTTTCCTCATCGGCGCAACGCTCTCCGCCGCGGCCGGTTTCATCGGCATGAACGTCGCCGTACGCTCGAACGTCCGCACCGCAGAAGCGGCTCGTCACGGATTGCGCCCCGCGCTCAATGTCGCATTCCGTGCCGGATCGGTGACCGGACTGCTGGTCGTCGGCCTCGGCTTGCTCGGCGTCGCGGGGTACTACTGGGTCTTGACCGACTGGTTCGGGCACAGCTACCGCAGCGCGATCAACGACCTGATCGGGCTTGCCTTCGGCGGCTCTCTGATCTCGGTGTTCGCGCGGCTGGGCGGCGGGATCTACACGAAGGCCGCTGACGTCGGCGCGGACCTGGTCGGCAAGATCGAAGCAGGCATCCCCGAGGATGATCCGCGCAATCCCGCGGTGATCGCCGACAACGTCGGCGACAACGTCGGCGACTGCGCCGGCATGGCCGCCGACCTTTTCGAGACGTATGCCGTCACTGCCGTCGCGGTGATGCTGATCGGCACGCGCTACCCCGACGCGAGGCTCTACCTCTACCCGCTCGCGATCGGCGGCATCTCGATCATCGCGTCGATCATCGGCACGTTCTTCGCGCGCGTCGGGCGCTCCGGCTCGATCATGAATGCGTTGTACAAGGCAATCCTTGTCGCAACCGTTCTGTCCGCGATCGGCTTCATCCCCGTCACGCTCGCGTTCGACCACGGCGCGTTCTCGTTCACCGACCTCTATATCTCCGCGATCGTCGGGTTGGTCGTCACGTTCCTGCTGGTGGCGATCACCGAGTACTACACCGGGACGCGGTGGGGACCGGTGAAGGCGATCTCGTCCGCGTCGCAGACGGGCCACGCGACGAACATCATCTCCGGCCTCGCCGTCGGCATGCAGGCGACCGCGTTGCCTGTGGTCGTGATCGCTGCGGGCATCCTCGTCGCGCACCACTTTGCCGGGCTGCTAGGGATCGGCGTCGCCGTCATGGCGCAGTTGTCGATGACGGGCCTGATCGTCGCGCTCGACGCCTACGGCCCTGTGACCGACAACGCGGGCGGCATCGCCGAGATGGCCGACTTGCCTGCCGATGTTCGCGCGATCACGGATCCGCTCGACGCCGTCGGCAACACCACGAAGGCCGTCACGAAAGGCTACGCGATCGGCTCCGCGGCGCTCGCCGCACTCGTCCTCTTCGACTCGTACACGAACGGTCTCGGCGACGCGGGCTACTCGGCGACCTTCAACCTCAACGACGCCTGGGTCATCGCCGGGCTCTTCATCGGCGGCCTGATGCCGTTCCTGTTCGCATCGCTCGCGATGCAGGCCGTCGGACGGGTCGGGGGCGAGGTCGTCACGGAGGTCCGGCGCCAGTTCCGCGAAGACCCAGGGATCATGGCAGGGACGTCACGGCCTGAATACGGGCATGCGATCAACATCGTGACGGCCTCCGCGATCAAGGCGATGCTGCTTCCCGCGCTGATCCCGATCGCCTTCCCGATCATCGTCGGCATCATCAACGCGCGCATGCTCGGCGGTCTGCTGATCGGGACGATCGTGACCGGGCTCTTCCTCGCGATCGCGATGACCTCCGGCG
>JBJMJS010000008.1:0-19509 GCA_045806225.1 Gaiellaceae bacterium | reverse complement strand
CGAAGACGTGCGCGACGTCGGGCCGAGCCAGCTGCGCAAGTGCGAACGGGAGCGTCGGCGTGATCCCCATCCACCGGTAGCGCAGCGGCGTTGCCAGGTAGTGCACGGTCGCCCCGTCGAGGATCTCCACGCCAGAGCGGCGTGCGGGGCGCTCCGCGAGGCCGACGATCGTCGATGTGACGACGTCGACGGTGTGACCGCGCTCGACGAGCCGCCGTACCAGCTCGCGCGCCGCCGTGACCGGGCCGCCAAAGGCATGCGACGGCCACCAGACGGGCGATGCGAACAGGATGCGCAACGCGAAGAGGCTAGCCTGCGGTCGTGTCGCAGACCCGCGCGCCGCGCGTCCTCGTTCTCAATCAGTACTACTGGCCGGGCGTCGAAGCGACGGCTCAGCTCCTGACCGAGCTCTGCGAGGCGCTCGCCCCGGACATCGACGTCAAGGTTGTCACCGGGGTCCTGCACGGCCACGAAGACGAGCCGCGCCGGCTCGTGCACAACAGCGTCGACATCGTCCGAGTCCGGTCGACGTCGTTCGAGCGCTCGAAGCTGTTTGCGCGCGCCTCGAACTACGTCACCTACCTCTCGAACGCGCTCGCGGAGGGGCTGCGCGGCCCGCGTCCCGACGTCGTCCTGTGCATGACCGACCCGCCGATCGTCGCCGACGTCGCGCTCGTCGTAGCCCGGCGTTTCAGGGCGCCGCTCGTCGTGATCAGCCAGGACGTCTTCCCGGAGATCGCCGTGCAGCTGAAACGGCTGGAGAACCCCGCCGTCATGAGCGTTCTGCGCTTCCTCGTCTCGCTCTACCTGCGTCGCGCCGACCGCGTCGTCGCGATCGGCGAGACGATGCGCCGCCGCCTCGAGGCGAAGGGCGCGCGGCCGGACCGCGTCCGCGTGATCCCGAACTGGGTCGACACTTCGCGTCTGCGGCCGCTCGAGAAAGCGAACCAGTGGGCAACGGAACGTGGGTTCGACGAGAAGTTCGTCGTCATGCACTCGGGCAACGTCGGTCACGCGCAGGATCTCGACTCGCTCGTCCGCGCGGCGACGTTCCTTCGCGACGTCGACGATCTCGTGATCGCGATCATCGGCATGGGTGCCCGTCACGCCGAGCTCGTCGCGTTGGCGGAGCGCCTCGAGGTCGACCGCGTGCAATTCCTCTACTACCAGGCACGCGACGTCCTCCAGCAGTCGTTGTCCGCCGCGGACGTGCACGTCGTCGGCCTCGCGCCCGGTCTCGCCGGCTACGTCGTCCCGAGTCGCCTGTACGGGATCCTCGCCGTCGGCCGGCCCGTGATCGCCGCCGCCGATGCCGAGAGCGAGACGGCGCAGGTCGTGGATCGAGTCGGCTGCGGGATCGTCGTCCCACCCGGCCGGCCGGAGCTCCTGGCCCGCGCAATCCGCGACGCGCACGACGGGAAGTACGACCTCGACGCGATGGGCGCGCGCGGACGCGAATGGGTGGAGCAGGAGGCAGACCGCTCGGTCGCGCTACGCCGGTACCGTGATCTGCTGCTCGAAGTCGCGCCCTAGACTGGCCGCGTGACGGCAGTTCTCTTCACGTGCGCCGGGCAGCGCGTCGACATCGTCGGCGCGTTCCGAGACGCCGGCGCGACGACGGTGGCGGCCGACGTGAACCCGCTCGCGCCGGCGCTCTACCACGCCGATGCGTACGCGCTCGTGCCGCGCGTCGACGACGACGGCTACGTGGCTGCGCTCCGCGGGATCGTCGACGAGCACGACGTCCGGCTCGTCGTCCCCCTCACGGATCTCGACCAGTCGACGCTCGCGACCCGACGCGACGAGCTCGGCGCGCTCTTGCTGCTCCCGGACGTGGACGTCGTCGAGCAGCTTTCCGACAAATACCGCGCGCACGAGCTGTTCGAGGAGCGCGGCGTCCCGTCACCGCCGACGTGGTTGCCGACACACGTGCCCGACGACGTGCCGTTTCCCGTGCTCGTCAAAGCCCGCGTCGGCTTCGGCTCGCGTCACATCTATCGCGCCGAGCACCGCGACCAGCTTGCGTTCTTCCTCGACTACACGCCGGTCGAGTCGCTGGTGCAGGTCCAGTTGCAGGGAGAGGAGTTCTCGATCGACGTGTTCTGCGACCTCGAGGGGCGTTGCCTCAACGCGATCCCGCGCACGATGATCGAGTCGAAAGGCGGCGAGTCGATCAAGGGCATGACGATCCGCGACGAGCGGCTGATCGAGCTCGCACGCGACACGTCCGAGAAGCTGCGGCTCGTCGGTCCCGCCAACATCCAGTGCTTCCGGGAGCCGAACGGCGCGCACTACGTCACGGACATCAATCCCCGGTTCGGCGGCGGTTTCCCGTTGCCGCTCGCGGCCGGAGGCAGGTACCCCGAGCTCGCGCTGTCGCTCGCGCGCGGCGAGCGGCCGGAGCCGCGTCTCGGGGACTTCCGTGAGGGGATCGTGATGACGCGGTTCTTCTCCGACCTGAGCCTGACGCGGAACGGCGACGGGACGCTGAAGCCGTTCGCTCGCGCCGAATGAGGTATGTCGTCACCGGTGCGGCCGGGTTCATCGGCTCGCATCTGTCGGAACGACTGCTCGCTGCGGGACACGACGTCGTCCCGGTCGACGTCTTCACCGACTACTACGACGTCGGGCTCAAGGAGGAGAACGCGCGCGGGCTGGACACCGTGCGTGTCGATCTCGCGGTCGACGACCTCGAGCTCGCCGGGATCGACGGCGTCTTCCATCTCGCGGGCCAGCCGGGCGTGCGGAGCTTCGGAGACGTGTTCGACGCCTATGCGCGCAACAATCTGGTCGCGTCGCGCCGCGTGTTCGAGGTCGCCGCGCGCGCGGGCGTGCGAGTCGTCTTCGCGTCGTCGTCCTCGATCTACGGCGACGCCGAGCGCTACCCGACCCCGGAGGAGACGGAGCCGAGGCCGATCTCGCCGTACGGGATCACCAAACTCGGCTGTGAGCACCTTGCGCGCGCGTACGCGCAGGGCTTCGGCCTCGACGTGGCCGTGCTGCGGTTCTTCACCTTCTACGGGCCGCGGCAGCGACCCGACATGGCATTCGCGCGGCTCGTCGACGCGGTCGCGCGCGGCACCAGCTTCGAGTTGTACGGCGACGGTCTGCAGTCGCGCGCATTCACGTACGTCGCGGACGGCGTGGACGCGATCGCGGCGGCGATGGAACGCGCACCGGCGGGCGCGACGTACAACCTCGGCGGCGGCGCGGAGGCGACGATGCGGGACGCGATCGAGACTCTCGAGGCCGTCTCCGGGCGCACCCTCGAGCTCGTGGAGCGGCCGGCGGCGAAGGGCGACGTCCGGCGAACGGCGCCGGACACGACCCGGATCGAACGTGACCTCGGATGGCGCGCGACGACGCCGCTCAAGCGCGGGTTGCAGGCGCAGTGGGAATGGGCGGCGAATAGAGTCGCCGCCCGATGACGACGCGTACGCGCGAACCGGAGCTCGATGCCGAGCAGGAGGTCGACTTCGGCCGATATGCGCGCGCGGTCGCGACCAGATGGTGGCTGCCGGTCGCCGGCCTCGTCGCCGGCGCGATCGTCGGCTATCTGATCTCGCTCAGCGGCACGCAGGTCTGGAAGGCGAGCGCGACGGTGTACCTCGGGCAGCCGTACAGCTATCCCGGCAACACGCCGTTGCAGTCGCAGCAGACGAACCCGACGAGCGTCGGCACGATCGCCCGCTCGGAGGAGGCGATCGACACGGCGGCCGCGGCGGCGGCGATGAAGCCGGGGCAGCTGCGCGGCAAGATCTCGACGCAGTCGATATCCGGCGGGACCGCGAGTGTCGGCACGACGCGCCTCCAGCAGAGCCCGCTCGTGCGGATCACCGTGCAGGCTCCGACCGCGCGGAAGGCGCGCATCGCGGGGAACTCGTTGGCGCGTCAGGTGACGGAGGGGCTCTCGGGGTACGCGACGCAGAAGGTCACGCTGCTGCAGCAGCGCATCGCATCCGACAAGCAGCAGGTCAGCGCGATTCGGCGTGCGTCCGGCAGCAACGCGGCGCTCGTCGTCCTCCTCGGCCAGATCCTCCAGGACCAGCTCACCGCGCAGCAGCAGCTGCTGCAGGCGCAGCAGATCGAGCAGCCGAGCGTTCTGACGCACGCGGCCGCGGTGCGGACGACCGCGCGGAGCCGCCGGAACGACGTCGTGGTCGCCGCGTTCCTCGGCTTCCTGCTCGGCCTGCTCGCCGCGCTCGCCTGGGAGCCGCTCGTCGCGCGCCGACGCGCCTGAGGCCGTGCTCGAAGGCAAGCGCGTCGCGGTGATCGTTCCGGCGCACGACGAGGAGGCGCTCGTCGGCACGACGATTCGCGGCATCCCTGAGTTCGTCGACCGCATCTACGTCGTCGACGACGCGTCCCGCGACGGGACGGTGGCGGCTGCGCGTGCCGCGGGCGACGGGCGGGTCGAGGTGGTCGCCCACGAGCGGAACGCCGGTGTCGGCGCGGCGATCGTGACCGGCTACCGGCGCGCGCTCGCGGACGGCGTCGATGTCGCCTGCGTCATGGCCGCCGACAACCAGATGGATCCGTCCGACCTCGTGCGGATCGCGACGCCTGTCGCGGACGGGGACGTCGACTATGCGAAGGCAAACCGGCTCGTGTCCGGCGAGGCGTGGCGGGTCATGCCGCGATCGCGCTACCTCGGGGGCGCCGTGCTGTCGTTCCTGACGAAGATCGCGTCGGGCTACTGGCACGTCGCCGATTCCCAGTCGGGCTACACGGCGGCGAGCCGCGAGATCCTCGAACAGCTCGACCTGGAGCGGATCTATCCGCGCTACGGGTTCCCGAACGACATGCTCGTCCACCTGAACGTGTGGAACGCGCGTGTCCGAGACGTGCGCTCCCGGCCGGTGTACGGCGTGGGCGAACGGAGCGGGATCAAGATCCCAGCGGTCGTCCCCAAGATCTCGTGGCTGCTCGTGAAGGGCTTCTTCTGGCGGATGCGCGAGAAGTACGTGATCCGCGACTTCCATCCGCTCGTGCTCTTCTACACGCTCGGCTTCCTGATGACCTTCCTCGGGCTCGGGCTCGGCATCGCGGAGGTCGTCCTGCGGATCCTCGGCAACGCCGTGTCGGTCGGGACGGTCGTGCTCGTCGCCCTGCTCCTGATCTTCGGGTCGCAGTTCTCGCTCTTCGCGATGTGGTTCGACATGGAGTCCAACAAAGACCTTCGCTGAGGCGTCTGAGGCAGGTGCGATGGCCGGAATTCGCCTCCGTAAAAGCTTCGTAAGCATTGCGACCGGGGTTCCGGGCCGCGGATAGCATCCGCCCGATGCCGACCGCCGTCGTCACCGGCGGGGCCGGGTTTCTCGGCTCCCACCTCTCCGATTCGCTGATCGCGCGCGGGTTCCGGGTGATCTGCATCGACAACCTCGACACCGGATCGCTTCAGAACGTCGAGCATCTTCGCGGCGAGAACTACACGTTCGTCAACCAGGACGTGACGTCCTACGTCGACGTTCCGGAACCGGTCGACTTCGTCTACCACCTGGCGAGCCCGGCGAGCCCGATCGACTACGCGCGGCTTCCGCTGCAGACGCTCAAGGTCGGCTCCTACGGGACGCACAACGCCCTCGGCCTCGCGAAGTTCAAGCGCGCGCGATTCCTGATCGCCTCCACGAGCGAGGTCTACGGCGATCCGCAGGTGCACCCGCAGCCGGAGACCTATTGGGGGAACGTGAACCCGATCGGGCCGCGCGGCGTCTACGACGAGGCGAAGCGCTATTCGGAAGCGATGACGATGGCGTACCACCGCCAGCAGGGCGTGGACACGGCGATCGCGCGCATCTTCAACACCTACGGCCCGCGCATGCGCCCGAACGACGGCCGCGCCGTGCCGACGTTTGTCCGTCAGGCGCTGGAGGGCAAGCCGCTGACCGTGTTCGGAGACGGCTCGCAGACGCGGAGCTTCTGCTACGTGGACGACCTCATCCGCGGGCTGATCGCGCTTGCCGAATCCGGCGAGCACCTGCCGGTCAATCTCGGCAACCCGGACGAGTTCACGATGAACGAGCTCGCCGACACGGTCCTCCGGGTGACCGGCTCGAAGAGCGAGGTCATCCACGAGGCGCTCCCCGTCGACGATCCCCAGGTTCGCCAGCCCGACATCACGCGCGCACGTCAGCTGCTCGGTTGGGCGCCGGAGATCCAGCTCGAGGAAGGACTGCGCCGCATGCTCGGCACATTTGGTCGGGAGCCGGTCGTTGCGTAGGCGCATCGGGGTCATCGCGGCGGTGCTCGTCGTGGCCGCCGGACTTTCCGTCCCGGCTGCGGGCGCGGCGGCGCACGTGCTCGTCGGGATTCAGGACGACGCGCAGACGGTGTACGGCAATCCCGTGACGACGTTCGCGACCCTGAAGACGCTGCGAACCCAGGTCGTCCGGATGAACCTCAACTGGGGCGGCAGGTTCGGTGTCGCGAACGATCGCCGTCCTGCACACCCGGCCGACCCCAACGATCCGTCGTACGACTGGACGCTGTACGACCGCGCCGTGCGCTACGCCGCGCAGAACAGGATCCAGGTGCTGTTCACGATCCTCTTCACGCCGAAGTGGGCAAACGGCGGGAAGGCGCAGAACGTCGCACCGACGAACGCGGCCCGCGACCTGAAGAACTTCGCGTATGCCGCCGCCGAGCGCTACAGCGGGCACTTCATCCCGTCGAACGACGACGAGCAGCGCTATCTGCCGGCCGTGAAGAAATGGCTCGCATGGAACGAGCCGAACAACCCGCTCTGGCTGCAGCAGTCCGCAGGCGGCAGGTTCATCAGCCCGCGCTCGTACGCGCAGATCTGCAATGCGATCTACGCCGGTGTCCATGCGACGAACTTCGCCGGCGAGCAGGTCGCGTGCGGCGCGACGGGCCCGCGCGGCAACAACCAGGCGCGCTCGCGCCGTCCCTCGATGTCCCCGCTCGCGTTCATGCGCGCCGCGCGGAAGGCCGGCATGCGCCGGATGGACGCGTACGCCCACCATCCCTATTACGGCAGCCGCCGCGAGACGCCGGCGACGCCGGGGCGAAGCGGCGCCGTGACGCTCGGCAACATCCGCTCGCTGATCGCGCTGTCGAACCGCCTCTTCGGCCGCAAGCCGATCTGGATCACCGAGTACGGCTTCCAGACGCCGCCCGACCGGCTGTTCGCCGTGTCGTTCGCGCAGCAGGCTCGATACGTGTCGCAGGCGTACGCGATCGCGCGGAGGACGCCGCAGGTCACGCTGATGGTCTGGTTCATGCTGCGAGACGACACGAACATCGGCGCGGGCTGGCAGTCCGGCTTCATCACCGCGAGCGGTAGGCACAAGCCGGCGTTCAACACGTTCCGCCGCCTCCCTCACTAGCGGCTGTCGCGAAGGCGTAAGAGCCAGGCCCTCCGGGCCTCACGCTTCTTCCGCCGAAGTCGGCACACATTCGATCCAGAAAGAGCCATGTCCCGGGTCAGACCCGGGCCGTGGCTGTTCGGGGCACGTCCGGCGGCGGCGCGGCCTAGCGACGGCTCGCGGGCGTCGCCTGGAGGAGCGACCGGTAGAGCCGGTCGACGTCGTCGACGAGGCGGTCGACGGCATACCGGGAGAAGACGCGGTCGCGTGCCGCTGCGCCGACACGCTCGCGGAGCGGGGCGTCCGTCGCGAGCTGCGTCAGCCGCTCGGCGAGTGCCGAGGTGTCGCCAGGGTCGACGAGGAAGCCGTCCTCGCCGTCGCGCACGACGTCCGGGACGCCGCCGACCCGCGTCGCGACCACGGGCGTGCCGGCGGCGAGCGCCTCGATCACGCTGACGGGCGTGCCTTCGTTCCCGGACGGCAGCACGAGCGCGTCGAACGCGCTGTAGAACGGCGCGACGTCCTCCTGGTAGCCGAGGAACAGGGTGTCGCGCATGATCCCGAGCTCGCGGGCGCGGCGCTCGAGCTGTGGCCGGTCAGGCCCGTCGCCGACGAGGCAGAGCGTCGCAGGCACGCCGTTGTCCGTCAGCTGCTTGAACCCCTCGAGCACGTCGTCCGTCCGCTTCACGGCGGTCATCCGGCCGACCCAGCCGACCGTGAACCGGCCGTCGCCGATCCCGAGGTATCGACGTGTCTCCTCGCGGCCGTCGCCGTCACCGACCCGCTGCTCGAGCTCGATCCCGAGGCGGATGACGGCAAACTTCTCGCGCGGCGCGACGCCGAGCGCGACGAGATCGTCGCGCACCTGCGGGCTGACGGCGATCAGGACCGTCGTATGCGACGCGAGCCAGCGCTCGAGCACGCGGAAAAAGCGCGAGCGCAGCGGCCCGAAGTAGCCGTGGAGCACGTGCCCGTGGAACGTATGGGCGACGATCGGCGGCCGAGCGTTACCGGCAAGGATCGCCGCGAGCCGGCCGACCGTTCCGGCTTTCGCGGTATGCGTATGCAGGATCTGCGGTCGCTCGCGCCGCAAGAGCGCAGCGAGCCGAGCGGTCGCGACAAGGTCGCGCACGAGCGAGATCTCCCGACCGAGCTCCGGCACGCTGACGACGCTCACGTCGAGCCCGTCCGCGACGAACGCCATCGAGTCCTCGCCGCGTGCGAGCGTGCCGGCGACCAGCGTCGTGTCGTAGCCGCGTTCGCGCAGGCCCGCGGTCAGGTATGCGACGTGGAGCGCCGGGCCGCCCATGTTGAGCCGCGCGATGACGCGGACGATCTTCGTCACGCAACCGCTGCGCGCTGCAGGAAATGCTCCGCCGCGAGGCGCAGGCCCTCGTCGAGCCCGACGCGCGGCTCCCACCCGAGCAGCTCCTTCGCGCGCGCCACGTCTGCCCACGAGTCGCGGATGTCGCCGGTCCGTTCCGGGCGATCCTCGCGCTGAGCGGCACGGCCGAGGACGTCGCCGATCTTCTCGGCGAGCTCGTTGACCGTCGTCGGACGTCCTGTCGCGATGTTGAGGACAGATCCGCTCACGCCGTCCGCGCCGGCGGCGCGCAGGTTCGCATCGACGACGTTCGCGACGTACGTGAAGTCGCGCCGCTGCTCGCCGTCGCCGTAGACCGGGATCTGCCGGCCTTCGGCGATGCCGGTGATGAATCGCGGGACGACGGCTGCGTACTGGGACGTCGGGTCCTGGTTCGGCCCGAAGACGTTGAAGTAGCGAAGGACGACGGTCTCCAGCGGATAGACGCGCGCGAAGCTCACGCAGTACCGCTCCGCCGCGAGCTTCGAGACGCCGTAGGGCGAGATCGGATCCGGGTTCTGCGTCTCGACGCGCGGAAGCTCGTCGGAGTTCCCGTACACCGACGACGACGACGCGGCGACGACGCGCCGGATGCCTTCGTCGCGCGCGGCGAGCAGGACGTTGAGCGTCCCCTCGACGTTGACGGCGCTCGTCGTCAGCGGGTCCTGGACCGAGCGCGGCACCGACGGAAGCGCTCCCTGGTGGAACACCACCTCGACGCCGCGGGTCGCTGCGTGCACGCGCTCGTAGCTCCGGAGCTCCCCCTCGACGATCTCGACCTCGCCGCCCAGGTCGGCGAGATTCGCGCGGTTCCCGGTGGAGAAGTTGTCCAGGATCCGAACGTCGTCGCCGCGCTCGACGAGGGCACGCACGAGGTTCGAGCCGATGAATCCGCCGCCGCCGGTGACGAGGACCTTCACGGCGTTGCCGTCACGTGGTAGTTGGCGAAGATCGTGCCGGGGCCGGGCTCGCGCAGGCGCGGCGACGCCGCGTCGACGGCGCGCGCGACCGCGTTGACGCCTGCGATCAGCGGCGCCGCGAGCGGCCGGACATGGGCGCGCTTCGCAAGCAGGTCGATGGATGTGGCAACGAGCATTCCGACGCAGGCGGTTGTTCCGGAGGCAGGAACGACGCGGACGTCGCTCCAGTCGCCATTTTCCCTGAAGAGGCGCTCGAGTCCTGCGTGCGTCCAGCGCCAGAGGTCGTCGGGGTTCGGGTGGTAGACCTGGACGCCGTGCGTCGAGAGGAGGACGCGGCCCCCGGTCGCGACGACGCGGCGGAGCTCGGTGACGGCGCGTGCCGGGTCGTTCGCGTGCTCGAGCGTCTGGGTGCACAGGACGAGCTCGAAGCTCCCGTCCGGAACGGGGATCTGCTCGACCGTGCCCTCGAGCTCCGCGTCCGGGTTCGCGACGTCGACGCCGATGTACTCCACCACGGCGGCGGCGAAGAACGGCGCGTACGGTTTCGCGCCGCAGCCGACGTCGAGCAATCGCGGCCGCGGCGATCGCGTCGACGCCCGTGCGGCCTCCGACCGAAGCCACGCGGCGAGCGGTGCGCGGACGGCGTACGTCGGCGACGTCAACGTCGGACGTCGACGTGCGGCGCCGGAGTCAGCCACGCGCGGCCAACCCGAAGCCGAGCCACGTGAGCGCGTCGATCGGCAGTCCGGCGACGATCCCTTCGGAGATCCACAGGCCGGCGACGAGGAGAATCCAGAGCAGGCCGAGCGTCGCGCCGAGGCCGCCGCTCCCGCGTAGCGCCAGCACGATCCCGGAGCCGAACACGAGCGCCAGCAGCACGAGGCCGACGGCGCCGAGGTCGGCGAGGTTCTGCACGTAGAAGTTCTGGACGCCGTAGCGGCGCTCGGCGGTCGGGAATGCGAGCGCCGGCTCCGACGAGTACTTCGCGCGCGCGGCCGGCACGTAGCGGAGGAACCGTGATGGGTCGCCCGAGGCCTCCCAGCCGACGCCGGCGACCGGATGGTCACGCCACATCCGATAGCCGATGTACGCCAGCACCGTTCGGTGCGCATAGGTCTCGACGTTCGTCTGCTGCTCGTGCGTCTCGAGGAAGCCGAGGTAGTGGCCGAGGTCGTGTCCGCGCATCGTGAGCGCTCCGGCGAGCGCGAGCACGACGAGCGCGGCTGCGCCGGCCGCTCGAGCCGCGTGCCATTCGCGCCCCATCGCCACGAGTAGGGCGAGCGCGACGCTCGCGAGGACGATCCCGATCACCGCCGCGACGGCGGCCGAGAGGATCACGCCGACGCAGCCGGCGATCGCGGCGGTCCACGCGATCCGGCGGTCGAGCGCCAGCCGCGCCAGGACGATGCCGGCGACGCCGAGGAGCAGCGCGCCCGCGGACAGTGCCGCGAAGTCGTGGAAGCCGAGGAACGACAGCTGGCGACCGCCGGTGCGTCCGGACACGAAGATGTTCGCGCCGAAGAACTGTGCGAGGCCGACGGCGCTTGCGAGGACGCTCCAGACGGTGAAGCTCACGACGAGCGGCTGGAGGTCGAACCGATTGCGCACGATCAGCACGAGCGCCGGCGCCAGGAACGCGTACTCGAGGAACTTCGCGGCGGTGACCGCATGGGTCGCCGCCGGGTACCCCGCCGTCCCGTGGGGGATCAGGATCTCGAGCCCGACCCAGACGAAGTAGACGCCGATCGCGACCCAGAGCGCCAGACCGCGGCGTAACGGCGCCCAGCCGCGCTTCGCCCCGGCGAGGACCGCCGCCACGACCACGGCGAGGACTGCGAGGTCGGACAGCTCGACGCCGACGGACGTCGATCCGGCCGAGACGTGGAACTTCGGCTGGTAGCGGAGGTGGATGAAGATGATCGGGACGGCGAGCGCGAGGACGATTGCCTCGGGGCTTGCTTCCGAAAGCGCGGCCGCCGCGCGCGCGCGCCAGGGCACGGTTCCGGTCGCCGCCACCGGATCACTCTAGTGACGGCGAACGGCGTCCCTACAATTGGCTGTCTCATGCGCTCGCGCCTCTTCTGGCGCCGCTCGGTCGCTGCCGCCGGCACGTACTCCTCTGCGGTTCTCGGGTTCCTCGGGACGATCGTCGCGCTGCATGTGTTCTCGACGGACACCTTCGGCCGCTACGCGCTCGTGCTCGCCGCCACGGGTCTCTTCCAGAGCCTCTTCGACCTGACGGTCGAAGAGGCGCTCATCAAGTTCGGGTTCCGCTATGTCACGCGCGAGGACTGGGGCCGCCTGCGCCGGCTGTTCGGACGCGCGGTCGTGTTCAAGGTCGCCGGCGGGATCCTCGCGATGCTCGCGTTGCTCGCCCTCGCGCCGGCGGCGCACGCGGTCCTGCACCAGGACGGGCTGCAGACGCCGCTCGTCGTCGCCTCGCTGCTTCCGGTCGCACAGTGCACCGAGAACGTCGGCGGGGTCGCGATCATCCTGCGCGAGCGCTACGACGTGCGCGCGCTGTTCCTGACGCTCTCGATGGCGTTGCGCCTGACGGCGATCGCCGTCGGAACGCAGTACGGGCTGACGGAGACGATCGTCGGGATCGTGGCGGCGCAGGCCGTCGCGACGAGCGCCGTCTGCATCGTCGGCGCTCGCGCGTTCCGGCGCTTTCCGCGCGTGCCCGCGACACCGCTCGGCGCGGATCGCCGCGAGGTGCTCTCGTTCGTCGGCCAGTCGAGCATCGCGAGCGCCGTCACCTCGTTCACGATCCCGCTCGCGACCCTCGTCCTCGGTCGTGTCGCATCGACGACGCAGGTCGCCTGGTTCCGCGCGGCGATGTCGCCGCAGCAGGCGTTCGCCGTCCTCTCGTCGCCGGCACGTCTCATCTTCCTGACGGAGCAGACGCGCGACTGGGAGCGCGGGACGCGCCGTGCCGTGTTCGCCGGCATCCGTCGCTACACGTTGTCGGCCGCCGCGATGATGGTCGTCGTGCTGCCGTTGGTGCTGATCTTCACGCCCCAGCTCGCGCGCTTGCTCTTCTCCGCGAAGAACCAGGGCGCGGTCGACGCGACGCGACTCGTCGTCGTGGCGGCATCGCTGCGGCTCGTCTTCGGCTGGTCGAAGTCGCTGCCGGTGTCGATCGGCCGCCCGGCGCTCCGCATCTGGACGCACGGTGTCGAGGCGCTCGTGCTCATCCCGCTGGTCGGGACCCTCGGCGCGCAGTGGGGCGCGACCGGGGCCGCGGCTGCGGTGCTCGCGTCGTCGGCGGCGTACTGCGCGTACTGGCTCGTCCTGTGGCTCAGGCTTCTCCGCGAGCCCGACGCGCCCGCACGACCGACGGAACCCGCGGTCGCGTGAACGTTCTTGTCGTCTCCGGCATCTGGCCGCCGGATGTCGGTGGTCCCGCGAGCCACGCGCCCGACGTCGCCGAGTTTCTTCATGCGCGCGGTCATCGCGTGGAGGTCGTGACGACCGCGGAGGGGCCGCCGACGGCACGCGCCTACCCCGTCCGCTTCGTGTCGCGGCGGCTCGCGAAAGGCGTGCGGCATGTGCGGGGCGCGGCGCTCGTCAAGCGCCGGGCACGTGAGAACGACGTCGTGTACACGACCGGGATGTTCGGGCGCAGCTCGTCGGGCGCGCTTGCTGCACGACGTCCGTACGTCGTGAAGCTGACAGCCGATCCGGCCTTCGAGCGGTCGCGCCGGCGCGGTTACGTCGAGGGGGACGTCGACCAGTTCCAGCGCGCGCGCGGCGGCGCAACCGTCGCGGCGCTGCGGTTCGCGCGTGACGTCGAGCTCCGGCATGCAGCGCACGTCTTCACACCGAGCGCGTACCTGCGCGACCTCGCGGTTGGGTGGGGCGTCGCGGCGGCGCGCGTGTCGGTGCTTCCGAACCCGACGCCGCTCGCGCGCGATCTCCGTCCGCGTGACGAGCTGAAGCAGGAGCTCGGCCTCAACGGCGCGACGATCGCGTTCGCCGGCCGCTTGACCGCGCAGAAGTCGCTCGGACGTGCGCTGGAGGCGATCGCGAACGCCGACGTCGAGCTCGTGATTGCAGGGGAGGGGCCGGACCGCGAGGCGCTAGAGCGCCGCGCACGCGAGCTCGGCGTCGACGGGCGCGTGCGGTTCGTCGGCCCGCTGCCGCGCGAGCGCGTGGTCGAGCTCTTCCGCGCGGCGGACGCGACGATCCTCTCGTCGAGCTGGGAGAACTTCCCGCACACGGTCGTCGAAGCGCTCTCCGTCGGCACGCCGGTCGTGGCGATGGAGGCCGGCGGCGTCGCCGAGGTCGTCCGTGACGGCGAGAACGGCCTGCTCGTTCCCGCAGGGGACACGGCGGCCCTCGCCGTCGCGGTCGAGCGCTTCTTTGCAGATGCGGAGCTCCGCGAGCGGCTGCGGAGTGCGGCGGCTGCGTCGGTCGCGCAGTACGCGCCGGAGCGCGTCTTCGCGGTGCTCGAGGCGAAGCTGCTCGAGGTCGCGGGATGAGCGATCGTCCGCGCCTCCTGATCGTCGGGCGTTCGCGCTACCGGCTGCCGCTCGACGACAGCCTCCGGCGGAAGTTCGACGCGCTCGGGGAAGCGCTCGACGTGCGCGTGATCGGCACCGCGTTGTCCGACGGCGGCGGCGACGCGACCTTCCGCCTCGTCCGCCGCCGGCGGCCGGCCGTGCTCGACGGCGCGCTCTTCTACGCGAGCCTGCCGCGCGTCGTCGCATCGGAGCTTCGCGCGCACCGCCCCGACGCCGTGCTCACGCAGAGCGCGTACGAGGCCGCCGCCGTTCTGATCGCGAGAGCGGTGGCGCGGAGCGATGCGCGGTTGATCGTCGATGTCCACGGTGACTGGGATACCGCGACCGAGCTGTACGGGTCACGCCTGCGCCGCGTCCTCTCGCCCGTGACGACTCGAGTGTCGCGTGCGGCGCTGCGCCGCGCAGACGCGGTCCGGACGATCTCCGAGTTCACGAGCGATCTCGTCCGCCGCGAGGGCGTCGAGCCGGCGCACGTGTTCCCCGCCTACGTCGACTTCGGCACGTTCAGCGAGCGCCCGCCCGAGCCGCCGCCGGAGCGTCCGCGCGCACTCTTCGTCGGCGTGCTCGAGCGCTACAAGAACGTCGACGGCCTCGCCGCCGCGTGGCGGCGGGTGCACGAGCGCGAGCCGGACGTGGGGCTCGTGATCGTCGGCTCGGGGCGTGAACGTGCGATCGTCGAGCGGCTCGTCGCGGAGGTCCCGGGCGTGACCTGGCACGAGCGGCTGACGCACGACGAAGTGGCGCTCGCGCTGGACGACGCGACGCTGCTCGTCCTACCGTCGCGGTCGGAGGGCCTTCCGCGGATCGTGATCGAGGCGTTCTGCCGCGGGCGCCCGGTCGTCGGC
Source organism: Gaiellaceae bacterium (assembly GCA_045806225.1). Classification (GTDB taxonomy): domain Bacteria; phylum Actinomycetota; class Thermoleophilia; order Gaiellales; family Gaiellaceae; genus 3-1-20CM-4-69-9. The sequence goes on along the minus strand of JBJMJS010000008.1, from coordinate 4,530 downwards.
GCGCGTGCCGGCGGGATCCCGGACATCGTCGAGGACGATGTGAACGGCGTCCTCGTCCCGGCGGGTGACCCGGACGCACTCGCCGACGCGCTCGTGACGGTCTTGACCGACGGCGCGCTGCAGCGTCGTCTGGCCGACGGCGCGCGCGCGAGCGCCGAGCGGTGGCTGCAGACGCCGGAGGAGTATGCAGCGCGGATTCGCGAGCTCGTCGCACGGGCCTCCGCGGCGTGACGCGACTCGTCTTCATCACGCAACAGGTCGATCCCGATCACCCCGCGCTCGCCGCGACGATCCCGCAGATCGCCGCGCTCGCGCAGCGGGTCGACGAGGTCGTCGTCCTCGCCGACACCGCCCTGCCCGACGCGCTCCCGGACAATTGCCGCGTGCGGAGCTTTCGCGCGCCGCGGCAGGTCGCGCGCGGCGCGCGGTTCGCCGCCGCGCTCGCGCCCGAGCTCCGGCCGCGCCCGCTCGGAGTCGTCGCGCACATGTGCCCGATTTACGCGATTCTCGCCGCGCCGCTGGCGCGGCCGCTCGGAATTCCCGTCCTTCTCTGGTTCACGCACTGGCGCGCGCGGCCGAAGCTCGCGCTCGCCGCTCGTCTCGCGACACGGATCGTCACGGTCGACGAGACGTCGTTCCCGATTGCGTCCCGCAAGGTCGTGCCGATCGGCCACGCCGTCGACGTCGATCGTTTCACCTGCGCGGAGCCGAGCGCGAACGGCCGTCTCCGCGTCGTCGCGCTCGGCCGGTTCTCGCCGTCGAAGCGCTACGAGGAGCTCTTTCGCGGCGTCGAGCTTGCACGCAGTCGCGGCGTCGACGTCGCGCTCGACGTCTACGGGCCGACGTTGACCGCCGAAGAACGCGCCTACCGCGCCGTGCTGCAGCCGCCGGACGGAGTCACGCTTCACGATCCGGTCGCGGGATCCGCCGTGCCGGCGCTGCTCGGCGGCTACGACGCGCTCGTCAGTGCCACGCGAGCCGGCTCGGCCGACAAGGCGGTGCTCGAGGCGGCCGCCGCCTGCGTCCCCGTCGTCGCTTCGACGGCGCCGGTCGAAGGGGTTCTGCGCTTCGGGTCGAGCGCCGAGCTCGCAGACCGGCTCAGCGAGCTCGCCGCACTCGACCGTACGGCGCGTGCGGGACTCGGCCGCGTCGGGCGTGACGACGTCGCGCGCCGCCATTCGCTCGACTCGTGGGCGGAAGGCATCCTCCACGCGCTGTGAAGCCGCGCGTCCTCTTCGTCTCGCGCCGCGTGCTCATGCCCTTGCCCGATGGGGAGCGGCGCAAATGGAACGCGCTGCGCTCCGAGATCGATTTCCGCATCCTCGCCGCCGGCCGCGCGGACGGCAAGGAGTTCAGGCTCTTCTCCGAGCCGCCGGTGCTCGCGGGGGTCGCGTACTACGCGCGCCTTCCGACCCTGATCGCGCGCGAGCTCCGCTCGTTCCGGCCGGATGTGATCTTTGCGCAGGGCGCACACGAGACGGCCGCGGCCCTCTCGGCGCGACGGATTGCCCGCGTCGAGGCGGCGGTGATCGCGGACATCCACGGTGACTTTCGCGCGCCGACGCGTCTGTACGGGTCGCGTCTGCGTGCGGTGCTGAATCCCGTCGCGGACCGTGTCGCAGTCGCCGCGCTGCGCCGCGCCGACGGCGTTCGAACGGTGACCGATTACAGCACGCGCCTGATGCGCGCGGTCGGCGTCGAGCCGACGGACGAGTTCCCGGCGTACATGGACTTCGACCTGTTCCTGCAGACCGCGCCGGCGCCGCTCCCGGACCCACCGCAGGCGCTCTTCGTCGGCGTGCTCGAGCGCTACAAGAACGTCGACGGACTTGCAGCAGCGTGGCGCCGCGCCGCGCCGCGTGTGCCCGATGCACGCCTGCACATCGTCGGGACCGGTGCGCTTGAAACCGTCGTCGAGCGTCTCGTCGCCGACGGTCCGCAGCGGACGGCATGGACGAAAAGCCTGTCGCCGGCGGAGGTCGCGGCCGCGCTCGACGCGTCGACGTGCCTCGTCCTGCCGTCGAGGTCGGAGGGAATGGGGCGGGTGATCGTCGAGGCGTTCTGCCGGGGTCGCCCGGTGATCGGCTCCCGTGTCGGCGGGATTCCGGATCTGGTCGACGACGACGTCAACGGCGTGCTCGTGCCACCCGACGACGTCGGGGCGCTGAGCGACGCGCTCGTTCGAGTCCTCTCCGACCGCCCACGCGCGGAGCGTCTCGGTCGCGGCGCGCATGCAAGTGCCGCGCTCTGGGCCGTCGCGCCGGACGAGTTCGCGCGTCGAATCCGCGAGCTCGTCGAGCAGGTGGCAGGGCTAAGCTAGCTCGATGCGCGCCGAGCGGGTCAAGCAGGTCCTGAAGAACGGCGTCTACCGGACGATCGGCGAGACGGCGACGGCGATCGGCGCCGATGCAAACGGACAGCGCAGCCTGCGCGTCCTCATGTACCACAAGGTCAACGACGTTCCCGAGAACCCGCTGTCGATGCCCGTCTCCGTCTTCGACGAGCAGATGGACCTGCTGCGCGTACTCGGCTATACCGTCGTCGGCCTCCAGGCCGTGCTCGACTACTACGTCGACGGCACGCCGTTACCGCCGAAGGCGGTGCTGATCACGTTCGACGACGGCTACCACGACAACCTCGACAACGCGTCCCGCGTCCTGCGCAAGTACGGATATGCGGGCGTGCTGTTCGTCCCGGTCGGATATCTCGACGACCGCCAGCCGCTGCCGCACGAAGAACGGCTCGCTGCGCAGGGCGTCATGAACCGCACGCTCGACTGGGATGAGCTGGCGGATGTCGAGCGCAACGGCATCCGGATCGAGTCGCACGGCATCTCGCACCGCCCACTCGCGAACCTCGAGGTCGACGAGGCCGCGCGCGAGATCACGCTGTCGAAGCTGCGACTTGAAGACAGGCTCGGCCGGCCGGTGCGCGCGTTCTCGTACGTGAAGGGCTCGGAGGCGGACTACCGTCCCGTGCACCTGAGTCTCGTGCGGCAGGCGGGCTACGACGTCGCGTTCAGCGCCGTGTCCGGCGCGAACTCTGCCGACACCGATCCGCTGCAGCTCCGGCGCTACAACATCGAGCCGTACCCGCCGCGCACGTTCGAGCTCGTCCTCTCCGGCGCGTGCGACCTGATCTCGTTGAAGGACACGGTGACGGGCACGCACGCACGACGGCTGTTGAACGCCGCGCTCGGAACCTCGACGAAGTAATGCCGTTCGACGTGGAGACGTACGCGCCCGCGGATCGGGCGGACTACCTGCGTCTGCTGCGCGACGCGTGGGGCGACGCTGCGGTCGACGGCGACGAGTTCGACTGGTGGTTTCGAGGCCCGGAGGGAGCGCTTCGGTCGCTCGCGCGGATGGACGGGCGGGTCGTCGGCGCGGCGGCGCACTCGTGGCTCCGCGTCGCCTCCGGCGGCGGGCGCGAGCGGAAGGTCACGTTCTCGCTGCACGCCGTGACCGATCCGGCCGCGCGCGGTCAGGGCGTCTTTCCGGCGCTGGAGTCGAAACACGAGGAGGAGGCGCGCGCCGGTGGAGCCGCCGCGGTGATCTCGGTCCCGGCGGAATCCGCCGGCTCGGTCTTCCTCACGAAGCTCGGCTGGACGTCGATCGCTGCGCTTCGTCTGTGGGCGCGCCCACTCCCGCGGCTTGGGCGCCGGCGCGGTGTCGAGCGGCTCGAGCGGTTCGAGCACGACGGTGACGCCGCAGCCGATTGGCGCGAGAACCACGTCGTCCGCGATCGGCGACATCTGACATGGCGGTACCTCGAATCGCCGCGCGGCTACGACGTCGTCCGTGCCGGTGGCGGCTACGCGGTCGTCGGGCACAAACGGCAGCGCGGCCAGCCGGTCGCGTACGTCGCCGACCTCGTCGGGCGGGACCCGCGCGCGCTGCTCCGCGCCTGCCTCTCGGTCGCCCGTCCGGGCAGCCGCGCCCTCCTCGCGCTGCCGCCGTCCGGCGAGCGTCGTGCGTATGTCGCCGCGGGATTCCTGCCGACGCCGTTGACACTCCACTTCATGGGCAAGGGCCTCGCGGAGCCGCTCGATGCGGATCGGACCGCGTGGCGCCTCACGCTCGGGGACACCGACTTCTTCTGATGGCCGAGGTTCCGACGCTGACGGACGGCGTGGTCGTTCTCGACCGGTTGTCGCCCGACGACGTCGCGGCGCACCTCGCCGGCGAGGACGACGAGCACGCGCGCCGCTTCGGGTGGTTTCCGGAGCGGTCGACCGAGGCGACGGTGAAGGCGGCGATCGCGCGGTGGGAAGCGGACTGGCGCGACGACGGCGATACGCGCGCGTTCGCGACGCGCGCGGTCGACACCGGCGCGCTCGTCGGCGGATGCCAGCTCCGCTTTCGCGGCGAAGGCGTGATGCAGATCTCGTACTGGACCTTCCCGAGGGCGCGCGGCCGTGGCTATGCGCGCCGAGCGGTCGTGCTCGCGTGCACGTTCGCGTTCGAGGACCTCGGGATCGCGCGTGTCGAGGCGATCGCCGAGCCGGACAACCTCGCGTCGCGGCGCGTG
>JBJMJS010000007.1:0-45209 GCA_045806225.1 Gaiellaceae bacterium | reverse complement strand
GGCGCTGCCGGCACGCCAGCGGAGGAAGATCGGCATGCCGTACGCGATGTAGAGCCCGATCACCGCGATCGAGGTTCCGACGAGGTACCCGACCGTGTTGTTCCAGTACGTGGGGATCATCAGCGCCCACGAGAGGAACGCGATCGCCGCAACGGCGTTGACGGGAACGCGTTTCCTGTGTGACACCTTCCGCCAGAGGCTGCGGCCGGGAACCGCGCCGTCGCGGGAGAACGCGAACATCATTCGCGAAGCGGCCGTGACGGATGCGAGGCCGCAGAAGAACTGCGCGACGCACGCGATCACGAGCAGGAACTCAGCCCACTTCGAGCTCATCGACTGCTGCCAGATGTACGTGACCGCGAACCCGCCGGCGGCGATCGTTCCCTTGGTGTCAGGGACGGCGAAGGTGACCGCGACGAGCAGGACGAAGCCGAAGATCACGGACATCACGACGGACATGACGACGCCCCACGCGGCCGCCCGGGATGCGCGACGCGTTTCTTCGCTCATGTGCGCCGACGCGTCGTAGCCCGTGTACGTGTACTGAGCCATCAGCAGCCCGAGGCCGAAGACGAACCAGAAGACGGGGCTCGAGAAGTTCGACCCGCTGAAGCCGGAGTTGTTGATCGTGTGTGCGAAGACGAAGTGCGCCGACTGGTGATGGTCCGGGACGATCGCGAGCACGAGCACGATCACGACGACGCCGGCCATGTGCCACCACGCCGACACAGAGTTGATCGCGCCGAGCAGGCGCACGCCGTTCAGGTTGAGCAGCAGCTGAGCGGTCATGATCGCCGTGAACGTCAGGAACACCGTGTGCCTGCCGGTGCTGACGCTCGGGAACCAGAGACTCATCAGCGACGTCCAGAAGAGTGCGGCCCCGTAGTTGATCGCCGCCGTGACGCCGATCTGGCCGATCAGGTTGAACCAGCCGGTGAACCACCCCCACGCGGGCGACCCGAGTTTCGACGCCCAGTAGTAGAGCGCCCCGGCGGTCGGCATCGCCGACGCGATCTCGCCCATCGCGAGTGCGACGAGCACGACGAAGAAGCCGACGATCAGCCAGCCCCATGTGATCGCCACCGGCCCGCCCCATTGGAAGCCGATGTAGTACGACGTCAGGCAGCCGGCGAGGATCGAGATGATCGTGAACGAGATGGCAAAGTTCGAGAATCCGCCCATCTCCCGGTACAGCACCTGCGCGTACCCGAGGCCGTGCAGGGTCCGCATGTCCTCCTCGTGCGCCGCGTCATGGGCAGCGTCGTGCGCCACAGCTCCCTCCTCCAGTCGGGGTCGCGGCGATTCTTCAATAGCGCACGGCGCCGTGCAACCGTTCCGCCGGACGCGTACGATTCCGGGCGGGGCGGCGTCAGAGTTATGGCTAGGGCCAGGCAAATCGGACTTCTTCTTGCGCTGCTCACGGCAGTGCTCGTCGCCGCGGTCCGGGTCGACGCGCGGCCGCGGCCGCGCGCCGTCGCCCTACGCCCGAGCGCTGCCTCGTGCGGCGGGACCTTGTGGCGGATGAAGACGTTCAGCGACATCGACCGCAGATCCGTGCGGACGAGCCCCCGCTCGACGACGCTCGCCGCGATCGCGACGCGCGGAACGCCGCGGCCGACACCGTTCCGGCGGAGGACGCCGTTCCAGCGGCAGACGTGGGAGGTCGTTGCGCAGATCACCGAGTTCCGCGCAGAGCCGGGCGAGCTGCGTCTCACGCTGTTCGACAACGGCACCTACATCAACGCGGCCATTCCGGTCCCGGACTGCCTGACCGCGGCGACGCGCGACCGGCACGGAATCTCGGGTGCGTGGTACGAGTTCGTGAAGTCGTGCGCGAAGCCGACGGCTGAGTGGCAGTCGCTCGGGGCGGTGGCCTACGTCCGCGGCGTCGGCTTCTGGAGCCAGCGCCGGACGACGCACGGGGCGGCAGCGAACGGCGCCGAGCTACATCCCGTGACGAGCTTCCGCATCGTCGCGGGTTGTGCGTGACGCCTCGGCGAGCGCGGGGATCCTGATCCAGAAGGTCGAGCCCTTCCCCTCCTCGCTGTCGAAGCCGATCGCACCGTCGTGCGCCTCGACGATCTGACGCGCCAGCACGAGACCGAGCCCCGTGCCAGCGATCCCGCGCTTCCGCGCCGCGTCGCCGCGGAAGAACTTGGTGAAGATCTGCGGCTGGTGGTCACGGGGGATGCCAAGCCCTTCGTCGTGGACCCAGACCCAGGCGTTGCCGCGTCCAAGCGCCGAGCTGACGGTCACGGTGCCGCCGTTCGGCGAATACTTGATCGCGTTCGAGATCAGGTTGCCGACGACCTGGGCGAGGCGGTCACGGTCGGCTTCGACCATCAACGGGTCGGGTGACGGCCGGAATGCAAGCTCGTGCACCTCGCTTTGCGCCGAGTACAACGTCACCTGCACCCGCAGCAAATCGTTGAGATCGATCTCGTCGCGCTCGAGCTCGAGGGCGCCTCGCTCGTGCCGTTGGAGGTCGAGCAGGTCATTCAGCAGCGTCGCGAGGCGCGCGCTCTCGGAGCGGATGACCTCCAGATAGCGGCGGCGGTCGCCGGCCTCCACGTCGCGCTTCAACATGAGGTCCGAGAAGCCGAGGATGCTCGCAAGAGGCGTTCGTAGCTCGTGCGACACGTTGCTGACGAGCTCCGTCTTCAAGCGCTCGCTCTCGACCAGACGGCGGTTGCGCTCCTCGAGGTCGTCCCGACTCCGCTGGAGCGAATCGGCCATCGCGTTGAAAGCGCGCTCGAGCAAGCCGACCTCGCCCGGGCCGCGGGTCTCGAGCCGGACCGACAGGTCGCCGCCCGCGACGCGACGCGCAGCGAGCGCCGCGGCGCGAATAGGTGCGGCGACCGCGCGTTGGAGATAGCCGCCGGCGGCGAGCAGGAACAGGAGTGCCGCACCGATGCCGACGAACCCGAACACGAGCGCGGTGTGCGCCGTCCCGCGCGCGCGGTCGTCGCGGCGGTCGGCCAGATGCTCCTCCGCTCGGACGAACCGGGTGAACTGGCCTCGGATCTCCTGGACGGCCGGCTTCTTCGCCGAAACCAGCAACGGCGCCTGCTCCGGGTTCCGGAGCAGGAAGGCGTACAACGACTCCGTTCCGAATGTGTTGACGTAGCTGTCGATCGACGACTTGATCTGCTCCGCGCGCACGTGCTGCTCGCGGTTGTCCTGCGTCAGCCGAAGCAGCTGATCGATCTGGCCCTGGTACTGGCCGAACGCTGTCTTGAACGGTCGGAGGTACGCAGGATCCTGCGTGACGGCGTAGCCGCGCAACGCGGATTCGAAGTCGATCACGAGGGTCTCGAGTCCGTTCGCCTTCGCGATCACCTGCTGCGAGCGACGGGCTTCGAGCGAACGGTCCCGCAACCCGACCACGGCTACGAGCAGCAAAACGAAGACGACGGCAAGGCCGATCGCCAGGCCGCCGAACGACACGGCGATGCGCGCGAGGAGACCGGAGCGGACTCCGGAGATGCGATTTCCGTTGTTCGCCGCGTCCGCGCCGGCGTCGGACGGTGCGTTTGGAACGCCGTCGTGCTCACTCACGGTGTTCGGTGAGAACCTCCTCCACCGCAGCGTTGATCTGTTCCGGGTCGAATGGTTTTTCGAGGACGCGCGTCGCGCCCCTCCGCAGTGCGTCGTCACCGGCAGAGGGTTGTGCGGTCAGGACGATCACCGGCGTCCGGGCAAGGTCGCCGTCGGCGCGCATGTCGTCGAGGACGTCGAGGCCGTGCCGCTGAGGCATCATCAGGTCGAGCACGACCAGGTCGGGCCGGTGCTCGCGCACAGCGCTGAGGCAGCTATTGCCATTGTCGGCCTCCACGATCTCGTAGCCGTCGTCCAAGCTGACGCGAACCAGTTCGCGCAGCGCGGGCTCGTCGTCGCAGATGAGCACGGTTGCTAGGAAACCGCCCATCCCGAACCATGGTAATCCGGTTGTCGGCGAATTTGTGACTCGATTTCAAGTGCTATTCCGCGCAAGCGTGCCGACATGGGGATGACGGGGGCCGACGTTCCGATCCGGACGATCGTCGCTGTCGAAGGCTTCAGCGACGAGGCGGCGCTCCTGACGCTCGCGGACCGGCGCAAGATCGACCTCTCGGCGCTCGGCGTCCGGATCGCCTGGATCGGCGGCGCGCACGGCATCGGGCGGTTCCTCGCCGAGCGGCCGCGGGACGTCGCCGTCGCCGGGTTGTGCGACGCGGGAGAAGAGCATGTGTTCCGTCGGGCGCTCGAACGGAGCGGCTTCGGCGCGAGCCTCACGCGCGAGGAGATGGAGCGGGTCGGCTTCTACGTGTGCGAGGCAGACCTCGAGGACGAGTTGATCCGAAGCCACGGAACCGAAGCCGTCGAGACGATCCTCGAGCGCGAGGACGACCTCGACCGCTTCCGCATGTTCCAGCACCAGCCCGCGCAGCGCGACCGCCCGCTCGAAGCGCAACTCCACCGCTTCCTGCGAACAACGTCGGGCCGAAACGTCCGCTACGCCCGCGTCCTGATCGAAACGCTCGATGCCGGCCGCTTCCCACGGCCGCTGAACGACCTCCTGACGCACCTGACGAAGACCTGACGCGCCGATGCCGGCTTTGCCGGACGGCCAAGATCCGGTCGGAGATGGCCCCGGGAGGAGTCGAACCTCCGCCCACAGATTCGAAGTCTGTCGCTCTATCCACTGAGCTACGGGGCCCGGCCGCAGCGTAGCGGCGCTATGGAAAGGCGGTACGCGCGCGGTCGAGGTCGTACGCGCGCTCGCTCGCGCATTGCGCGGAGCGGTACGTCGGAAGCTCGTCGCCGTAGTGCTGCCAGTAGATGCGCTGCAACTCGGCGGCGTATCCCGGTGTCGCGCCGAGCTTCTGCGCCGTCTCGCGCATGACCTGGATCGCGTAGCACTCTGCCTGCGCCTCGACCGCGATGCCCTTGCTGTGCTGCGGCTCGTGCGACAGCGTCACGACCGCTGTTGCGAGGAGGAGCTTCGAGTCGACAGCGGACGGCATCCAGTGCTGGTACTGCAACTCGTCGAGGTTGTCGCAGACCTCCGGCGCGAGGTTGTCGCGCGAACCGCCGACGCCTGCGAACCCGAGTGTGTTGTCGTCGAGATGGTGAAGCGTGTACGCCTTTTCCTCACGCAGGAGGTGCGTCCAGTCGACCCGGGACCAGCAGCGGACCTCGACGTCCTTGCCCACGAGGTCGCTCGCGATCCGGCTCAGCTTCGGGTCGACGTGGCTTTGCGTCGACGCGCCTGCGACAACCGGAAGCGCGCGCACCTCACCCGGCGGCACCATCTGGTCGGCGCGGAGGAGCTGCTTCCCTCCCGCGCGTCCTTCGGCTGCCGCGGTCGACGCGTCTGGCGCATCGGCGGCACGCTCGAGATGCCCGCACGCGGCCTGAACCGCGTCCAGCGCCCGGACGAGTCGCGTAGTTGGCGGGCGCCCGACCTGCCGGTCCAGGGTTTGCGAACAGCTGCGGACAGGCCCGAGGTACGGCGCCGCCGCAGCATCGGACGACGCGTGCCCGGCACGGTCGAGCGACCGCATCAGTGTCGTCTCCCACCGTCCGAGCTTCCGGAGCCATGCGAGCTCGGCCGCCGTCGCCCAGCTGCCGCGTTCCTGTCCGGCACCGAGCACGCCGCTCCGCTCCGCATGCGACCGCGACCCCGCACCGCAGCCGACGACGACGGCCACAGCGGCGACGCCGATCAGCATGCCTCCGACGAAGCGGACGAGAAGACCCCTCGTGCTCACGTGAGGAAAACGCCGCGACCGCCGCGACGGTTACGAGAACCCGAAGAAGGGTCAGACCCGGAGGGTCTGACCCTTGGTGCGAGGGCCTGCGCGGCCAGGGTGGCGGATGGGACTCGAACCCACGACCACCTGGACCACAACCAGGGGCTCTACCAACTGAGCTACCGCCACCGCGACGCGGTCAGGATAGCGGCGTGTTGTCGAGGTCGTCCCGCAGCGCCTCGACGGAGTCGTAGACGCCGAGCGCGCCCGCGTCGCGAAGCTCCTGTTCGGCGAACCCGCCCGTGATGAGGCAGATGGTCTCGACGCCGACCTTCCGCGCCGCCTCGATGTCCCACGGGGTGTCGCCGATCATCACCGCCTCGTCGCTTCCCGCCTTGCCCATCGCGGCGCGAACGAGGTCGGGCTCCGGCTTCGACGACTCGACATCGTCCTTCGTCGTCCAGTCGTCCGCGACGTGGCGAGCGTCCAGGAGGTCGAGGTAGTGGTCGGCATGCTTCCCGATCGCGCTGCTCGCGAGCACGACGCGGTGTCCGCGTCGCTTCAGGTCCGCGAGCAGCTCGTGCGCACCTTCGAGCGGCGCCACTTCGTCGATGAGGCCGTCGAAGAGCTCCTCCCACCGGTCGCGGACGTCGTCACCGTGCTCCTCCTCGACACGCTTGCCCGCGACCGCCTCGACGAACTGATCCCCGCCCATGCCGACGTGTCGGTGCAGGCGCCAGATCGGGAGCACGACGCCGTGCTCCCGAAAGGCGCGGTACCAACACAACGCGTGCTGGTAATTCGCGTCGACGAGCGTCCCGTCGACGTCGAGTAGTGCTGCTCGTTGCGTTACGATGGCGTCGCCTCTGCGTGCACGCCCGGCTTCTGCGCCTCGTGCTTCCCCTCGGCGAATTCCTCGATCAACTTCTTCGAGAAGGCGTCGAGATCGTCCGGCTTCCGGCTCGTCACGAGACCGCTGTCGACGTGTACCTCTTCGTCGACCCAGTTGCCCCCGGCGTTGCGGATGTCGGTCTGGATCGACGGATACGACGTCAGCGTCCGGTCGCGGACGACGCCGGCCTCGACGAGCGTCCACGGCCCGTGGCAGACCGCGCCGACCGGCTTGCCCTGCTCGAAGAACCGGCGCACGAAGTGGACGGCGTTCTCGTCGGCGCGAAGCTTGTCGGGGTTGCCGACGCCGCCCGGCAGGACGAGGCCGTCGTAGTCGTCCGCGCGTGCTTCTTCGACGGTCTTGTCGACGCGAATCGTCTTTCCGGGCTTCAGCTCCTGCTCGTCCAATGCGGTGATCTCACCGTCCTCGAGCGAGACGAGCTCGACCTCGGCGCCGGCCTGCTGCAGCGCCTCCCACGGCTTCGTCAGCTCACTCTCCTCGAACGCGTTCGCGGCAAGGAACGCGATCTTCTTCCCCTTCAGCTCGTTCGCCATCGCCTTCCTCTCCTCCCGTTTGTGGTTTACGAGACGGATTCCCCGAGGCGACGCCTTCTAACATCGCCGTCCACGACGGCGGGGGAGCGTTACAGCGAGACGGCGGCCCCGCTCGCGGCGGAGCTGTAGAGCGCCTCGATCACTCGCGCCTGCGCGACGGCGTCGTCGCGCCCGAGCAAGGGTGCCGAGACTCCGCGGATCGCGTCGGCGAGGTTCTCGAGCTCCAGGCGGTAACTGTTCGTCGGCTCGACCGAGATCCACTCCGAGCCGTCCTCGCGCCGGATCTCGAGCCCGGGCTTCCGCGCGTGCCAGGGATCGCGGAGGACGACCGAGCCGCGGGAGCCGATCACCTCGAGTCGGCTCTCGGTCGGCAGGTCGAAGCCGCAATGGATCTGCGCAATGACATCGCCGCGAAACCGAAGCAGCGCGGCAAGGCGCACATCGACGCCCGTCGGACCGATCACTTGCGACGCGAACACCGTTTCGGGTTCACCCGCGAGCAGACGTGCGCCGCTGACGCAGTAACAGCCGACGTCCATCAGCGCACCGCCGTCGAGATCGGCGCGCAGGCGGACGTTCTGCTCGTTGGTGAGCGTGTACGAGAACGCTGCACGGAGCTGGCGTAGGTCGCCGAGCGCGTCCGATCGGATCAGCTCCTGCAGCTTGGCGGTCTGGGGGTTGTGACGCCACATGAACGCTTCCGCGAAAACCCGGCCGGTGCGTTCGGCGACGTCGAACGCGCGCTCGACTTCCACCGCGCGCCTGCTCAACGGCTTCTCGCACAGGACGTGCTTCCCGGCTTCCAGCGCACGCTCGGTCCATTCCATGTGGAGTGAGTTCGGCAGCGAGATGTATACGGCGTCGAGCTCCGAATCGGCGAGCAGCGCCTCGTAGCTTCCGTACGCGCGGTCGATCCCGTGCGCGGCCGCGTACGACTCCGCGCGTGGATGCTCGCGGCTCGCCACTGCACGGATCTCGACGCGCTTCGACTCACGCGCGCCGGCGAGGACGAGCTCGTTGATCTTCGCCGTCGACATGACCCCGAAGCGGACCGGCTCTATCCCCACGCCGCCTCCAGCGGTCGAAGTGCCGGATAGAGCGAACGAAACCGTTCGTAGCCGGCGTCGTATGCGTCGGCCCACGCCGTGTCGGGCTCGACGACGTCAGTGACGCGGACGCAGCGTCCGACCGCTTCGTGGACGTCGGCGAAGACGCCTGCCGCCACGCCGGCGAGGAGCGCCGCACCGAAGGCCGAACCGGCGTCGACCTTCGTCCGCTCGAGCGGAAAGCGCAAGACCGAAGCGAGGATCCGGACCCAAAGCGCGCTCCGCGCACCGCCGCCGGAGACGCGACCGACCGTCGGCTCGACACCGAGCTGCCGCAAGATCTCGACCGCGTCCCGCAGGCCGTACGCAACGCCTTCGAGCACCGCGCGTACGAGCGCGCCGCGGTCATGGCGGAGCGACAGACCGGTGAACGCGCCCCGAGCATGCGGATCGGCGTGCGGCGTCCGTTCGCCGGCGAGGTACGGGAGGAACGACATTCCCTCGACGGTCGGCGGCCAACTTTCGGCCTCGCCCAGCAGCGCCTCGTAGCCGTCACGCGATCCGAGTGTGTCGCGGAACCACTGCAGCGATCCGGCCGCGGACAACATCACTCCCATCGCGTGCCATGCGCCTGGAACGGCATGGCAAAACACGTGCGCCCGTGCTTCCGGATCGACGACGAATGCCGGCAACGCACCGAACACGACGCCCGATGTTCCCAGCACGACCGATACCGGCCCGGGGCGATCGACTCCGACGCCGACGGCGGCTGCGGCCTGATCGCCCGCACCCGCGGCTCCGGGAACGTCGGGCGACTCGAAGGCCGGCGGGAGCCAGCTCGGCGGAATCTCGAGCGCCTCCAGCATCTCGTCGCTCCAGCGCCGACGTGCGACATCGAACAGCAACGTGCCGGATGCGTCCGCGACGTCGATCGCACGCTCGCCGAGGAGACGGAGACGCACGTAGTCCTTCGGCAGCAGGATCGACTCGATCTGCGAGTACACGTCCGGCTCGTGCCGCCGGAGCCAGAGCAACTTCGGCGCGGTAAAGCCGGTCAGCGCCCGGTTGCCCGTGAGCTGGATCAGGCGCTCGAGCCCGACGCGCGACTCGATCTCCGCACACTCCGCGGCGGTGCGCTGGTCGTTCCAGAGGATCGCCGGGCGGAGCACGCGATCGGCGCCGTCGAGCGCGACGAGCCCGTGCATCTGACCCGACAGCCCGAGTGCGACGGGAGCGACATCGAGCTCCTCGAGTGCTCGCTCGGCACCGCGCCGCCAGTGCTCCGGGTCCTGCTCGACCCAGCCGGGTTGCGGGATCGCCATCGGATACGAGGTCTCCGCCTGCGCAAGAACGTCGCCGTCTTCGGAAACGGCGACGGCTTTGATGCCCGTGGTGCCGACGTCGAGACCGACGAGCGCGTCGCGTCGCCCGGGACGCATCAGGCGCCGAGCGCCGCGTACACGAGCTCGTATGCGGCGACGGCGTCCTTCCGCGACTGCGCTTCGCGCAACGCGGCATCGTCGATGCGCGACGCGAGCCCGTCGATGAAACGCCACTGGAGGACGCTGCGGCGGACCGCCGCGATCGCGTCCTCCGTATACGGATACAGATCGAACCCGAGCCGCTCGCCGTTCTCGCCGTACCCGGCGCGGCGCAGCTCGACGGCCAGCTCCAGCGTCTCCATGAAGGCCGTCGCGCCGACCATGTTGTCGTCGTCGAACGTCCCCCAGCCGGAATTCGCGTGCTGATGCCCGAGCAGTCCCTCGGCAGCGAGGAGCGCTGCGTACTCGGCGAGGTTCTCGCCGTTCATGATCAGGTGCTGCCAGTCCATGTTGACCTTGACGTTGTCGAGGCCCTGGGCGCGGAGCTTGTGGATCACGTGCAGCGTCATGCCGATGTTGCGCATCAGAATCTTCATCGCGGGCTCGGAGTTCTTGTGCTCCAGGAGCAGGGCAACCCCGTGCTCCGCGCACTTGGCGGCGACCTGGCCGAGGCCGTCGACCAACCACGCCCAGCTCTCCTTGTACGGCGTCTGGAAGGGATAGTTGTAGCCCTCGATCCCCGGCCACACGATCAGTGGCACGCCGAGCGTCCCGGAAAGATCCGCCGCCGCCACCGCGATGCGCGTCGCCTCGGCACGGACCTGCGGATCGGGGTTGACGAGCCCGCCGCGGCCGAAACGCGGATCGAGGTGCAGCCCGCCCGCGAGGCAATAGATGTCGTGGTCGTCGCCGAGCACCGCGCGGATCTCGTCGACGTTGTCTTCGCTCAACTCCTGCGGGTAATGGAACTCGTAGCCGTCGATCAGGTCTCCGAGCCCTTCCACGGCGCGCTGCACGCGCTGCACTGTCGTCTCGCCCGCGCGCTCCGGCTGGTAGCCGCCGGGCACGAAACGGGTGACCATCGAGCCCAGCGCCCAGATTCCGAGCGAGGTCTTCATGTCGCGCCCTCCAATCTCGGTGAGCCCCACGTCGTCGTCGAGCGGCCTAGTATCACGCGCGGGTGCGCCGGACGAGTCGTCAAGAGATCCTGTGACCGTCGAGGAGGCCCGCGAGATCGGCGTGGGGATGCTCGGCTACGCATTCATGGGGAAGGCGCACGCGAACGCCTTTCGCAAGATCGCCTATGTCACGTGGCCCCCGCCGCTGATGCCGCGGCTCGTCGCGATCGCCGGCCGCAACGAGGCGGCCGTCGCCGCCGCTGCGAGCCGCTACGGCTTCGAACGCTGGACGACGCAGTGGCAGGAGCTGATCGCCGATCCCGACATCGGTCTCTTCGACAATCTCGGGCCGAACGACATGCACGCGACTCCGACGATCGCGGCTGCCGAGGCAGGCAAGCACGTCATCTGCGAAAAGCCGTTGGGACGCGACGCAGACGAGAGCTACGAGATCTGGCGTCTCGTCGCCGCAACCGGCGTCAAGCACATGTGCGCGTTCAACTACCGCTTCGTCCCCGCGGTGCGTCTGGCGCGTGAGCTGATCGAGGCAGGTGAGCTCGGTGAGCTGCGTCACTTTCGCGGCCGCTACTTGCAGGACTGGGGTGACACGACCGAAAACCTCTGGCGCTTCGACCGCGCCGCCGCCGGTTCCGGCGCGCTCGGCGATCTTGCGGCTCACGTGATCGACCTTGCCCGCTACCTCGTCGGAGAGATCGCGACCGTCGGGGGCTTCGTGCGAACGTTCATCCCAGGGCGCGAGGTCGACGACGCCGTCGAGGCGACGGTGGAGTTCCGAAACGGCACGGTCGGCACCATCGAGGCAACCCGGCTCGCGCTTGGCCGGCGGAACGCCTGCCAGTGGGAGATCAACGGCTCCAAGGGCTCCCTCTTCTTCGACATGGAGCGGCTCAACGAGCTCCAGGTCTTCCGCGCCGACGGGGATCGGGCGCGCGGCTTCAAGAACGTGCTCGTGACGGAGCAGGATCACCCGTTCTCCGAGCACTGGTGGCCGCCGGGTCACATCGTTGGATGGGGCGACACGTTCGTCCACGAGTTGCACCACATGCTGGCCGCGATCCGCGACGAGACGGCGGTGGAGCCGCACGGCGCGACGTTCGAGGACGGCTACCGTGCGGCCGAGGTCTGCGACGCGATCGTCCGCTCGAGCGAGAGCGGGCGACGAGAAGCGATCGAGTACCGGATAGGACAGGATCAGGGCCAGTTTCTTACGGAATCCACGTGAAACCTCTCCCGATTCCGTATTAGAGTCTCTGGCAAGCCCCCGGTCCCCGGGACAAAAGGAGAGGTCTAAATGAAAAGAACTGGGAGGGCGGCGAAGCTCCTTCTCGTCGTAGCCGTGGTCGGAGCCGGCGTCGGGTTGACGACGGCGGCGCAAGCGAAGAAGGCCGCGAAGATTCAGGTCTGCGTCCTGCTTCCTGACACGAAGTCGTCTGTCCGCTGGGTGCAGTTCGACGCGCCAGATTTCGCGAAGGCGCTGAAGAAGGCCCACGTGACGTACTCGATCACGAACGCACTGAACGACCCGCAGAAGATGGTCTCGCAGGCCGACTCGTGCCTGTCGCGCGGGGCGAAGGTCGCCATCGTCACCGACATCGCCCAGGGCACGTCGATCGCGATCGAGAAGAAGTTCGCGAAGGCGGGCGGGGTTTCGATCGACTACGACCGTCAGGTGGTCGGCGGTGTCGCGAAGGTCTACATCGCGTTCGACGGCGTGGCCGTCGGCGCGGCCCAGGCCAAGGGCGTCATCTCCGGCTTGAAGGCGGCCGGCAAGTACACGAAGAAGCCCGTCGTCGCCGAGCTCTGGGGCGGCCCGACCGACCAGAACGCCTTCTGGTTCAAGGACGGGAACGACAAGGTGTTGAACCCGCTGTTCAAGAAGGGAACGCTGTCGAAGGGGCCGCAGCAGTTCGTGCCGCTCTGGCTGGCGACGAACGCGCAGCCGATCTTCGAGCAGATGCTCCTGAAGACGAACAACAAGATCGACGGCGCGATCGCGGCGAACGACAACATCGCCGGCGCCGTGATTGCGAGCCTGAAGGCGAAGCATCTGAAGCCGATCGCCTTGTCAGGGCAGGATGCGACCGCCCAGGGCGTGCAGAACATCATCTCCGGGTGGCAGTCGAACACCGTCTACAAGTACGTGCCCAACGAGGCGAATGCAGCCGCGAAGGCGGCCGTCGCCCTGCTGAAGCACAAGAAGGTCCCGGGCGTCAACGGCTTCCGCAAGAACGGCGCCAAGAAGGAGCCGACCGTCCTTCTGCCGGTCGTCTCGATCACGAAGGCGAACTACACGCGGCTCTTCAAGGACAAGTTCCTGAAGAAGAGCGAAGTCTGCGTCGGCGAGTTCGCGCAGTTCTGCAAGTAGAAGTTCGTCACCCACTGTGGAGGCGCCCACACGGGCGCCTCCACGGGTTTTGTGTTAGGAACGTCGCACCGTGAACGACAGACCACTGCTCGAGGTCCGCGGTATCTCCAAGTCGTTCGGCTCGGTGCAAGCGCTCACGGACGTCGACCTGAGCGTTCATGCCGGCGAGGTGATGGCAGTCGTCGGCGACAACGGCGCGGGCAAATCGACGCTGATCAAGTGCATCGCCGGGATCCACGGCTACGACGACGGCGAGATCTACTTCGACGGGAGTCCCGTCCACATCCACGGGCCGAAGGACTCGGCGAAGCTCGGGATCGAGATCGTCTACCAGGACCTCGCGTTGTGCGACAACCTGGACGTCGTCCAGAACATGTATCTCGGCCGCGAGATCCACGACTGGTTGTTCCGTCTGAACGAATCGGCGATGGAGCAGAGCACGGCGAAGACGCTGAAGTCGCTCGCGGTCACGACGATCAGGTCGATCCGCCAGCCGGTGGCGTCGCTTTCCGGCGGCCAGCGACAATCGGTTGCCGTCGCGAAGGCGGTTCAGTGGAACTCCCGGCTCGTGATTCTCGACGAGCCGACCGCTGCACTGGGCGTCGCTCAGACCGAGCAGGTGCTCGCGCTCGTCAAGCGGCTCGCAGAGAGGGGTCTCGCCGTCGTGCTCATCTCGCACAACCTGCACGACATCTTCGAGGTGGCGACACGGGTGACGGTGCTCCGGCTCGGGCGTGACGTCGGCGTGTACGAGGTCTCGAAGACGACGCAGCAGGAGATCGTGCAGGCGATCACCGCCGGCGTGCCCACGAAGGTCGCCGGCATCGCGGACGCGGCCACGGCGCCGACGTCGTGACGACCGACGCACAGGTCGAGGTCGTCGGCCGGGACGCCGGGGCGGCCATTCCCGCAGACGACGAGCCCCAGAGCCTCGGCGGCCGGATCCTCGGCAACATCAGGTCCGGGAATCTCGGCATCCTGCCGATCGTCATCGGCCTGGTCGCGATCGTCGTCTTCTTCAGCTTCAAGGCGACGAACTTCTTCACCGCAGACAACTTCAACAACATCATCGTCCAGATGGCCGGCTTGACGATGCTCGCATTCGGCGTCGTGTTCGTCCTCCTGCTCGGCGAGATCGACCTCTCGATCGGGTATCTGAGCGGGATCGCCGCCCTGGCGGTCGCCGAGTTCCAGCTTCCCGGGAGCGGGCACGCGTACCCCGGTGTCGTCGCGATCGCGATCGCGATCGGACTGTGCGCGCTGATCGGCGGCGTCCAGGGCTCGGTCGTTGCTCTGGTGGGCGTGCCGTCGTTCGTCGTGACGCTCGCAGGCCTGCTGATCTGGCAGGGCGTCATTCTGCAGGTCCTCGAGATCAAGGGCGTGATCGTGATTCAGAACAACCTGATCAACGATCTCGCCAACTACTACTTCACAGGCACCGCGGGATGGATCATCGCGGCCCTCGTCGCCGGTCTCTATGCCCTCGGCACCGTCGCCGGCATGATCGGGAAGCGCCGCGCCGGCGTCGCGATCCGAAGGCCGCTGCTCGTCGTCGCGAAAGTCGTCGGCGTCGCCGTCGCGTGCTTCGGCACGGTCGCGATCTCCAACCACGCCCACGTGCCGAAAGGGCTACCGCTTGCCGGCGTCCTCGTCGTGATCTTCCTGATCGGCTTGACCTTCCTGGCCAAGCGAACCGCGTTCGGCCGTCACGTCTACGCCGTCGGCGGCAATGCCGAAGCGGCTCGTCGCGCCGGCATCAACGTCGCCCGCATCCGCATCATCGTGTTCGTGATCTCGGGCGCGATGGCGGGGGTCGGAGGCGTGATCCTGGCCGCGCGGCTGAACTCCGTCGACCTGAACGTGGGCGGCGGCACGCTGCTGCTCGACGCGATCTCAGCGGCGGTGATCGGCGGTACGAGCCTCTTCGGCGGCCGGGGCGAGGTGCGCAGTGCGATCCTCGGCGCGCTCGTCATCGCGACGGTCTCGAACGGCCTCAACACGGCGGGCTACAAGACCGGGACGATCTACATCGTGACCGGCGTCATCCTCCTCCTCGCGGTCACGCTCGACACGATCGCCCGCCGGCTGCAGGTTCGGTCAGGCCGCTAAGCCGGTTCAGCGAGCAGTGCCGGCGAAGTAGCGATCGGCAAGCGCCCATGCCCGCTTGCCGATCCGCGAGCCGACCCGCCGGCCCGCGAAGTCGTCCGCCGGGATATGGATGCCGCCGTAGATTCGGGAGGCGCCCGCCTGATCTGCGGCGTCGTAGTAGGTCGCCCACTGCAGCGTCACCGGCCGGCTCGGCCCGTGCTCGAACTTCAGGTACCCGGGCGAGAACGTCCGCTCGAACACGCCGCCGGGGAAATACGGACTGCCGGTCTCGGCGGCGAGCACCTCAGCGGCCGCGCGGCTGAACGTGCTGTGCCCCGAGACGAAGCCGGGGAACGCCGGCGTCACGAATGTCGCCTTCTGGTACGGCACCCATCGCTCGCCGAGGATCCAGCCGACGCCGCCGTCGGCCGTCGGATCCTTCGGCGGCCCTCGCCACGTCCGAATCGCCAGCTCGCCGGCGTGCCCTGCGAGGTCGGCATGACGTTGGCCCGGCGCGGACGACTCGGTGGAGATCAGCTCGATCAAGCCGGGGATCAACGGCAGCCCCTCGGGATCGTATGACGGGAGACCGGGGTCGCTCGACTGACCGCGCCCCGCGAGATAACGGATCATCGAGATCGGCCGCACCGACTGGAACGCGCGCTTGATGCCCCAGGCGGCAACCGCGGCGTCGTGCAGCGCGCCGTTCAGCGCGAAGTACGTCTTCACGTCCCAGTGCAGGCGGTTTGCAGGACCCGGGCCGATCCGGGCCGCCAGGTCCGGAGAGTCCGACACCTGGTTCGCGATCACGTTCCAGTGGCCGGGCGGCGTCTCCGAGTTGGGCCCGTCCGCCCAGAACTCCGCGAGAACCCGCCCGTAATCGGCCCGGGAGACATTCTCGGGCGTGTACGGCTTGCCGCTGACGGGATTCACCGGATACCCGTGGCCGTCGTTCGTCCCGAGCGGGTTGTCGCCCATCGCGTCGGGTGCGACGTCGATCGTCTGCCTGTCAGTTGGATCGAGCTCGGCGCTCTTGCGGATGACGTCGACCGCGGCCTGCTTGTACGCGGCATCGGCCGGCGTGCCGATCGGCGGCGGGCCGATGTCGACCGGAAGCCCTTTCTTCGACCGGGGCAATGCGAATCCGCGCACGTGCCCCCAGCCGGCGCCGACGAACGCCTGCACCTTCGCGGGGACGGCAAGCCCGTTTTGCGTCACCGTCTGGGCGAGTGCAAGTGGCTGCCAAAGGGTCGGATCGTGCATTGCCGTACCCGAGCCGGCGACGACCAGCGGCGTGTTGACGGGCGTATAGCTCTCGTCGGCGTAGTGCCTGGCTTCGAGCGCACCATCGCGCTCGCCGTACCGGATCACGGCGGCCGCGATCCGATTGCCGAGCGCGGCCGGCGACGTGCCCTTCGTGCTCGTGAAGTCGATCCGGTAGCAGAGCGACTGCATCGTCCGGGCGAGCTCGTCGAACATTGCGCGGACGTTCGCGGCATAGCCGTAGCGCCACAGCAAGATGCGGTACGCGGCGAAGCTGATCGCCGTTTCCCGGGCGGCCAACACGTTGCCCGCACGGTCCTTCTCCGTGACGAAGTAACCGTCCGCCTTCGGGTCGTACGCGGCCCAGGCATCCCACATCGCAGCGGACAGGTGGAAAAGATTGCGGGCGTGCGTCGTCGGAGCCGGTAAGTCACGCCTGATCGCATCGAGCGCCGCTTCGTCCCAGACACGGGCAATCGAGCGGTCGTGGAGGTCCGCGCGCGCGCAGCCGGGGATCAGGTACGACGTCGGCGCGAGCGTGCGCGGAGACGAAACGGTCGGTGGACGCCGGACCGTGACGATCCGGTCTGCCGCGACGCCGGCGAGGCGCGTCTCGGCTCCGCCGGGGAAGCGGACGACGAGCTCGGCGACGGTCGCCGCGCTGCCGAGCCCGAAGAGGAGGCGAGGATCCTGTGAGGAGAGATAACTGGAGCCCGCCTGTTCTTCCTTGACGAGCCGGCGTCCGTCGGGCAGCACCGCCGTGACGACCGCACCCGGCGAGAACCCGGCGAGCCGGACTTCGAGCCAGTGTGCCTGCGCGCCGGTCGAACGAAGCAGCTGGAGACGTCCTCCGATCGTGTTGACGGCGACGGCCGGCCGGCCGTCGTTCCAGAAGTCGCCGACCACGAGGCCGCGCCCCACGGCCCGCGGCAAGCTGCCGACGCCGACGAGCCCGCTCCCGTCCACGAACTGACCCGGCATGCCCTCGGCGGTCCGGTTCTCGAGCACCTGGATCGGCTCGGCGGAGCGTGTCAAGCTCGTCACGGGGATCGCGCCGTTCGCCAGGACGAGGTCGAGATCCGTGTCGAGATCGAGGTCGACCCAGGCCGCGCCCCAGCCGGTGAAGGTCTGACCGAAGGCGGGTGCGAACCCGGCGCGAACGTCCGCGAACGACGAGCCGGCCGCGACCGGACGCCCGCCGACGTAGACGGCATGGCCCTCGCCGCGCGAGTTCGACACGAACAGGTCGGTGAGCCCATCACCGGAGAAGTCGCCGGCAGCGACACCCATGCCGGCATTGGGATCGGCGACACCGGCGCTCGCCGCCCGCTCCTCGAAGCGAAAACCGAGCCCGGCCGGATCGGCACGCTTCCCTCCCGGCCACGCCACGTTCTCGTAGAGGCGGTTCGGGTCGCCGTCGTTGGCCACGTACAGGTCGAGACGGCCGTCGCCGTTGAAATCCGAGAAGACGACGCCGAGGCTGTGATCGAAGCGGGCCGCCTCGAGCCCGGCCCGCAGCCCGACCTCGTGGAACCTCGAGTGGCCATGCTTGTCACGGCCCACGTTCAGGTAGAGGCGATCGCGGACACCGACGTCGTTGTTCGGAAAACCGGCGGCGGAGCCCGGGACGGGAACGTTCACGTCGGTGTAACCGCCGACGACGATGTCCGGCCGTCCGTCGCCGTTCACATCGCCGACCGCAACGCCCGTGTGCCAGCCGTACGCGCGGATTCCGGCCGTGCGGGCGCCCTCTGTGAACGTGCCGTCGCCGTTGTTCCAGAGCAACTTGTCGTAGCTCGCTGTGGTCACGTACAGATCCGTGCGCCCGTCCCCGTTCAGGTCTGCGGCCACGCACCCCTGCCCGCGGACGGCGAGATTGGCGCGCGAGCGGCGGCTCACGTTCGTGAAGTGACCGTGTTTGTTGCGGAACAGCGCGGTCCGAGGGAGCCCGCCGCGGCTTTGCCAGCGACCGACGTCGGCCTGCGAGTACGAGTTCACCACGAAGAGGTCGAGCCAGCCGTCATTGTTGTAATCGAGCGCGCAGACGCCGCCGCCGGTCATCGCGGCCGGGTCGGGCGAGACACCGAAGCGAAACGCGCCCTGACGGAAGTCGAGACCGACCTTCGGGGCGACGTTCTCGAGACGAACGCGGGCGAAACCGTCGTCGGCGCCACTCGCGACAGCCCCCGCGGATGACGAGCCCGACGGGACCGTGAGCGACAGCGCGAGGAGCGCCGCGAGGACGACTCCCACCGAAAGTCGCCGTCGGAGCCGGATCACGGCGACGCGCATGACCTCAACTACAGCACGTTTCGCGTCGAATTCACATCGGCGAGAGGGACGGTCCGCGTCGGCGACGCCGGTCGCCGCGAAGGTCGGATACTTGGATGCAGTGCGTCCACTGCTTCTCGAGCCGACGCGTGTCCACCGCTTCTACCGGGGTGGAGCGCTGCTCGGACGGCTGCGGGGCCGACCCGAGGCGGACGCGTTCTTGCCGGAGGATTGGCTCGGCTCCATCACGCCCGCGAGAAATCCCGGCCGCGACGATCCCGACGAGGGGCTCTCCCGCCTCGCCGGCGGGGGCAGCCTGCGCGACGCGATCGAGGCCGAACCGATCGCGTGGCTCGGCGAGGCGCATGTCGCCCGCTTCGGCACCTCGACGGGCGTTCTCGCGAAGCTGCTGGACACGGCCGAGCGACTGCCGGTCCACGTCCACCCTGGTCGCGCGTTCGCGCGTGAGGCCTTCGGCTCCAAGTTCGGGAAAACCGAAGCCTGGATCGTGTTGGACACTCGCGGCGACGAGGCCGAGGTCTGGGTCGGCCTTCGCGAGCCTGTCCCGCCCGAGCGCTATCGCGGCTGGATCGAGGATCAGGACGTCGACCGGCTGCTGAGCTCGCTGAACGCGATCTCCGTCCGCGCAGGCGACGTCGTCTACGTGCCCGCCGGCGTCCCACACGCAATCGGCCCCGGCGTTCTCATCGCCGAGCTTCAAGAGCCGACGGACTTCTCGTTCCTGTGCGAGTGGCAAAGCTTCCCGGTCCGGCCCGAGGACAGCCATCTGGGACTGGGCTGGGAGACGGCGCTCGCCGCGATCGACCTCCGCGCGCACCACCCCGTTCGGCGCCTCCCCGAAGCGGCACGCCGGTTCTTCTGGGCAGACGACGTGCCGGAACCAGCGGGACGGTTCGCGATCCTGCTCGTCCTCGCCGGCGAGGGGGTGCTCGCCGGAACGCCCGCGATTGCGGGCGACGCGTTTGCCCTGCCGGCTTCAGCGCGAACCTTTGACGTCGAAGGCGATGTGCGCGTGTTGCGGTTCCTGGCGCCGGATCCCGCGTGAGACCGGACGTCGTCTGCCTCGGCATTCTGGTCGCAGACGTGGTCGCACGGCCGGTCGACGAGCTCCCGGCCACCGGGTCGCTCGGCCTGGTCGAGACGGTCTCGCTGCACAGCGGCGGCTGCGCGATCAACACCGCGACGGCGTTGCAGCGCCTCGGTGTGCACGCAGCCGTCGTGGGCAAGGTCGGCCACGACGTCCTCGGTCGGTTTCTCGTCGGCGTCCTCGAGGAGCGCGGGATCGCCCACGAAGGCGTGCTCGTCGACGATGCGGCGCCGACGTCCGCGACGGTGGCGCTCGTGTCGTCGGACGGGGAGCGGACGTTCCTCCACGTCAAAGGCGCGAACGCGGCGTTGCGCGCAGACGAGCTCGACGCTCCGGTCGTGTTCTCGGGCCGCGGCCTGCACATCGCGGGCGCACTCGTCCTCGATTCGCTCGACGGGGCACCGTGCGCGTCGTTGCTCGCGGAGGCGCGGCGCAGGCGCATCCTGACGACGCTCGACACGGTGTGGGACGCGACAGGCCGCTGGGATCGGATCCTCCCGGCGCTTGTCCACGCCGACGTGTTCGTTCCGAGCCTCGCCGAGGCGACGGCGATTTCAGGCGAGGGCGATCCGGCCGCCGCCGCGGCGTGGCTCCAGCGCGCCGGCGCAAGAGACGTGGTCGTCACGCTCGGCGCGGCAGGGTGCTACGTCGCGGGCTTCGGACACGTGCCGCCGGTTTCCGTGGTTTCCGTGGACGCGACCGGGGCCGGCGACGCGTTCGCCGCCGGGCTCATCCACGGTCTGCTTGCAGGTTGGACGGTCGAGCGCGCGGCGCGGCTGGCCAATGCCGCAGGCGCGCTCGCCACGACCGCCGTCGGCGCGAGCTCCGGCGTCGGCGATCTCTCCGAGACGCTCTCGCTCGCGGGTTTACGCTGACGCGATGGAGCTCGAGTACGCGTTCGCGATCGTCCACCGGGTCGTCGGCGAAGCCGAGGCGCCTGTCTCCGTGTTCGTCGCCGACGACCACGGTGAGCTCGTCGCTGCCGCGACGATGGACGGTGCAGCACCCGATACCCGGTTGAACGCGCAGCGGAAGGCGTATACCGCGGCGCGGAGCGACGCCACGTCGACGAAAGCGCTCGCCGAGAAAGCGGCTGACGATCCAGTCGAGCGCGCCAGTTTCGACCCGGCGTTCACCTTCTTCAAAGGAGGCGTCGCAGCGTTCCGCGACGGGCGACGCGTCGGCTCGGTCGGCGTCAGCGGGCTTGCCGGCGACGAGGACGACCGCCTCGCGCGTGCGGCGATCGACGCGGCCGGGTTACAGATCGTCCCGTAGCCGCACGGCGCTACTCGTACGAGTCGGGCTCCTGGTCGGGCACCTTCACCACCTTCACGCGATATCCACTGATCGGATTCGTCTTCCAGATCTCGACGCCGCAGTGCCGGCCGAGCTTCGAGGCAGCATTCCCCTGAGCGGTAATCGTGCCGCGCACCGCAAGCCACGTTGCATCGTCCGGCGGCCAACCTGGTGTGAAGTCGGACGGCATCGGGGGTCCACCGGTGGGATCCATGACTTCTCCTTCCGTCGCTCTCGTAACAAATGTCGCACGGACCGGCTTACGCGACAAGTCCGGCGACTCGCGCCCCGACGTCGCGCGCCGCGGTGGCCGAAGGTCAGGAAGCGGGATAACGCCGGCCTGGCGGCTGTTCCTCGAAGCAGTCCGGGCAGATGCCGTGCGTGACCATGTGCCGCTCGGTCAGCGGCATCACCTGGATTTCAAGGTCGTCCCAGACGCCGTGGATCGCGCGCCGTTCGCACCACGCACAGATCGTCACCTTCAGGCGGAAGAGGTGGCGCGGCGTCGGAACGCGGGGTCTGGGAGTGCCGGCAGCGCCCGCTGATTCGCGAGCGGCCATGTCTCACCCACATTGTCGCTCCCATCGCAACGGACCACAAGCGAACGTGCCCGCGCGGCCATTCGCAGGCGAACTCGCCTGCCAGGATTCGAACCTGGGACCGTCGGATTAGAAGTGCGACCCGGCGGCGGAGTCGACACCGCTGTCGCCGCCCTTGGGCGCTCGCCTGGACTCTAGGCGTGAACCATCTCGTGGACGGGAAACTCCTTGATGTCGGGTGCCCCCTCCGGTTGGACTCCCGCCGCCGTCATTCCCTCCATGATCCGGCCCGCGAAGGCATCGAAGTCCGCGCGGGACTCCCAGAAGTCGATGATCCCCCAGCCATTCTCGATCGGCCCGGACGCGTGAAAGAGGAGCCCCTTCGGTGGCGTGCGATCCGGGTTCGCGTGATCGTGAACTTCATCGAACTGTTCCTGGCTAATCCCAGCGAGCTTGATCCGGATGCCGACAGCCATGTCCGCCTCTCTTTCGGTAGGGAGCTCGATGCTATGCCTCTAACGCGTCGGCGGTGCGCCGTGCCGCCCCCAGGCAGGATCGGGGGAGATCTCCACCCCGCTCTTGGGTCCGATAGCGCGTCCCCGGTTTTGTTGTCCCAACCGACAACACGACGCAGCCCGAACCCCCGTTCATCCCGTTCTCGCGACGCGCCTGCCAGGATTCGAACCTGGGACCGTCGGATTAGAAGTCCGATGCTCTTCCGCTGAGCTACAGGCGCCCGAAGAACAGAGTAACGCCCGACCGCTTACAACATCTCGCCGCGGCGGCGGGCCGGCCTCTCAGCGGCGAATGCCGAAGTCCGCAGTCACGATCGTGACTGCGCGGCCACCGTAGGCGCCGGGTGCCGACGCGACGTGCACGGCCGACAGGCCGATTTCACGCCATCGCGCGGTGAGGAGGTTCGCGCGATGCTCGGGGCTGTTCATCCACATCTGGAGTGCGGTTGCGGCGTCGACGTCGGGCGACGACCAGAGAAGGTTCTCGCCGACCGACCAGAAGCGGCGGTTCGTCGAGGGGTAGTACCGACCGATGCGCCGGTCGAACGAGCCGCCGTTGGCGGACGTGTGCGCGAAGTAGCCGTCCTTCGCCATCTCGACCGAGTGCTGGCGCGCGGCCGCGTTCAGCGCCGGCGACAGCCGCAACCCGGCGAGCCCGTGTGCGCGACGCGTCGTGTTGATCTGCGCGAGGACACCGGTCTCGAGAGCCTGCATCGTCGTGTGCCGCTGCGTCGGGACCGCGCCGGCCGCGCCGGCGACGACCCACGTGCCGACCGCGGCAACCGCGACGCCGAGGAGTGTTGCTGCGCGAAGGCGCATGCTTCATCGATCGGCCTTCCGATGCTCGCCGGGATGCCTCGAACGGGGGATTCGTGAAAGTGGGAAAATCCTGCTCAGGCGGGTGTCGGCTGCTCGCGCCGGTGGCGCAGGTAGTCGACGAGCAGCACCTGGAGCGTCCCCGCGACCGGGATCGCCGCGAGCGCACCGAGGACACCCGCGAGCTCCGCACCGATCAGCACGGAGACGAGCACCACGAGCGGCGAGAGCTGGACGGTGCGGCCGTAGACGACGGGCTGCAGAACGTGGTTTTCGACCTGCTGGTAGAGGACGAAGAAGACGACGACGATGATCCCCGCGACGACCGAGTGGATGAACGCGACGATCGCGATGATGATCCCGGCGATCGTCGCTCCGGCGAGCGGGACGAGGTCGAGGATGGCGACGATCAGCCCGAGCGCGACCGCATACGGGACGCCCAGGATCACGAGGACGATTCCCGTGCTGACGCCCGCGATGAGGCTGATCAAGAGATTGCCCGTCACGTAGCCGCCGACGGTTCGGTACACGTCGTGCGCGACGCCACGCCACCGCGGTCGCGACTCGGGCCGCAGCAGTGAGAATGCTCGCTCGACCCACGCGGGGCCCTCCACGAGCATGAAGAACGTCATGAAGACGATCGTCACCGTCGCGACGACGGCGGTGATCACGCCCTTCGTGATCGCGACCGCCGTGCCGGAAAGCCCGAACAGGCGCTTCGCGCCGCCGTGGTGCAGCGCGTTGCGCGCCTTGTCGACCAGGTGGTATTTCGTCTGGAGGAAGCCGAGGCGGCCCCGCCCCTTCGTCACTTCGTCCAGGTAGTCGGGCACCTTCCCTGCGAACCCCGACACCTGATGGACGACCGTGGGGATGAACAGCGCGCCGACCGCAGCGACGACGCCGATCGCAGCAAGCAGCACGACCGCGGTCGCTGCGCCCCGGCGGCCGCCGAACCGATGCTCGAGCCGGTCGACGAGCGGGTTGAGTGCGAGCGACAGGAAGAGCGCGATGAAGACCCAGGAGAGGATGTGCCGCGAGATCCACAGGACCTGCAGGACGATCGCAACGGCCACGAGCAGCCCGACGACGAGCAGGACAGTCCGCGGGCGGAACTGGACGACGCGCTGCCGGGGCTCGGCCTGCACGTGTGCAGCATCGCCTCGGCGCCGGACGGTAGTTTGCGGGCGTGAGCCTCCGCGGCCGCACGATCGAGCAGACGGCAACGCTTCCGGACGGCCGGAGCGT
This sequence comes from Gaiellaceae bacterium, assembly GCA_045806225.1. Classification (GTDB taxonomy): domain Bacteria; phylum Actinomycetota; class Thermoleophilia; order Gaiellales; family Gaiellaceae; genus 3-1-20CM-4-69-9. The sequence continues at coordinate 21,015 of JBJMJS010000007.1, read as the reverse complement.
GAGCGTCCACGTCGGCGTGCCGGAGGACCCGTACATCCCACGGTCACAGCTCGAGACCGTCGACGTCGAACTGCGCGCCGGCGACTCCGTTCTCGCGGCGGTCAACACGGTCCTCGATCCCGACCAGGAGAGCGAAGCGCTCGAGCTCGCGCGTGAGATCGCGCGACGGCTCGAATCCGGCGACCTGGAGCCGACGGCCGCTGCGATCGAGCCGTTGGCGGACACGCTCCGATGAACGCGACGCTCCACACGAACCACGGCGCGATCGACGTGGAGCTCTTCCCCGACGACGCGCCGAAGACGGTCGACAACTTCGTGAAGCTCGCCCGCGACGGGTTCTACGACGGCGTCGTGTTCCACCGCGTCATCCCCGATTTCATGATCCAGGGCGGCGACCCGACCGGAACGGGAAGCGGCGGCCCCGGGTATTCGTTCGAGGACGAGATCAACGACCACAAGGTCGAGCGCGGGGCACTGGCGATGGCAAATGCCGGCCCGAACACGAACGGTTCCCAGTTCTTCATCGTCACGACCGATGCGGCTCCGTGGCTCGACGGCAAGCACACGGTGTTCGGCACGGTCACGAGCGGGATGGATGTCGTCGACACGATTTCGGGCCTGCCCCGCGACGCGCGCGACAAGCCGCACGAGCCGGTCGTGATCGAGCGCGTCGACCTCGCCGACTAGTCGGCGCGGCGGTCGGCGATCGCGCCGGCGAGCGGCAGCCCGTACCAGAGGAGCATGAACGCGACGGCGATCAGCGCCGTGAACGCGGCCGCCCACGCCCGATGGAAGAGAAAGTCCGTGATCACGAAGACGACGCAGGTGATCGAGACCGCGAGCAGCGCGAGACCGACGATCGTCAGGAGGTTGGACACGTGCAGCATCCGCTCCTTGTCGTGCGCGCGCCAACGCAGGCGGTGGTAGGAGCTCGGCGCGATCAGGAACACAGTCGACAGCGCAGTCGTGATGAAGGCGACGAAGAAGATGTCGCGATCGAGCTCGCCGAGTTTCGGGAAGCCGTTCGAGAACGGCACCACGAGCAGGAACGCGAACAGCACCTGAACTCCGGGCAGCGCCACGCGCAGCTCGTTCAGAAGCTCGATCAGCTCACGATTGCGCCGCTCCTGTTCGTTCTCGGGCACGCCGCGGTTCTACCAATGCCGGACCTCCGGCGCGTGCAGTGATGTGTGTCGTCAAAGGTGTGTCAGAACCCGGAGGGTCTGACACTCAGGTGCTTGGCCGCTTCGACGCGCGAGAGCGCCCGACCGGGCTCGAACCGGTGACTGCGACTTGGAAGGACGCTGTGATACCACTTCACCACGGGCGCGTGATGTACGACATAGCTTAGCGACGTGCATCCGTACGCGTGGCCGCACGCCTGGTCGCTGCTCTTCGTCGTCCCGCCGCTCGTCGGTGCCTACGTCGTCGTCGCGCGGCTCTTCCCGCCGGCGCGGATCCGCGTCGGCGCGTTCGCCGCGTCGCAGCTGCTCCTCGTCGCCGCATTCGCAACGCCGCTGGAGACAATCGCCCTCCACTACCTCCTCGCGGCGCACCTCCTTCAGAACGTCGTCGTCGCCGAATGGGCGCCGGGGTTGCTCGTGTTCTCGATCCCGCCGGCGTTCGCACGCGAGCTCGAACGGTATGCGCCGGTCCGCATGCTGACCCATCCGCTCGTCGCACTTCCACTCTGGCTCGCCACGTATTTCACCTGGCACGTGCCGTACATCTACGACCGTGCGTTGGCGAACCCGGCCACGCTCCTGCACTTCGAGCACACGGCGTATTTCGCCGCCGGCGTGCTCATGTGGTGGCCCGTCGTGCACGGCCGCTGGAGCGACGGCGTGAAGGCGCTGTACCTCTTCGGCGCGTTCGTCCTCGCGTCGCCGCTCGGGCTCCTGCTCGCATTGCTCCCGCGGCCGGCGTATGCGTTCTACGAGCACGCGCCGAACAGGCTGTGGGGGATCGGCCGCGTCGTCGACCAGCAGATCGCTGGCGTCACGATGGCCGTCGAGCAGGCGGTCGTGTTCTTCGTCGTCTTCACCGTGTACCTGCAGCGGTTCCTGCGGCGAGAGGCGATCGCCGGGGTGTTCAGCGGAAGCCGCCGATGAGCGCGCCTCCGATGACGACGAGCACCGCCGCGGCAGCGAGCCTGACGCCGACGTTCTCGGTGCGCCGAAGCACGATCGCCGAGACGACGACGGCCCACAACGACTCCGTCGCGTAGAGCGGCGCGACGATCGTCACGCGCCCGCGGTCGAACGCCGTAAGGAGAAACGCATACGCCAGGCCGTAGATCACGCCGGACGGGACGAACGGCCGCGCTGCCACCCGTATCCGCTCCCGCGCGTGACGTCCAAGGACGACGAGCGCGAGCAACACGACGCTCGCCGCTGCAAGCGAGCATGCCGCGGCGACGACGCCCGGGACGGAGCTGCCGCGCTCCGCCCAGCGGACGAAGTTGTCGCGCGCGGAAAAGAGCACGGCGCCGCCCGCGCTGAACGCCGCGCCGAGCGACACCATCGCCCCGGGCCCTCCGCGCTCCCACGCGAGGAGCGTCCCACCGGCGACGATGAACACGGTTCCCACTGCGAGCGCGGCGCGGAACGGCTCGCCGAGGAGCGCGATCGCGATCAGCGCGGACAGCACGGGCGAGATGCCGACGAGGATCGCCGTTCGCGACGCGCCGATCAGCCCGACTGCGCGCGTGAACAGGAGCTGGCTGATGCCGGGCGCGATCGTCCCGGCGGCGAGGAACGGCCAGGTGTCGTGCCATGCCACGCGGGACCACTGACCGAGTACCGCGGCGATCACGACGCAGACGACGCAGGCGAGCGCCGTCGTCACGAGTGCGCCGGTGTCGGGATCTGCGCCCGTCCGCAGCGCGATCCGGATCGTGACCGCGAGCGCACCGAACAGCGCCGCCGCCGCGGCCGCGAAGAGAATCGCCACTATTGGCGGCCGGCGTCGATCGTCGTATCGTTTCGATTCCGATGACGATGCGTCGCGTCAACCAGGGAGCAATTCTCCTCGTCGCCGCGCTCGCGACGTGGATCGTCGTCGTCGAACGCATGCGCGGGATGGACGCGGGCCCGGGCACCGACCTCGGTGGGCTCGGCTGGTACCTCGGGATCTGGGTCACGATGATGGCGGCGATGATGCTCCCGTCCGTCGCGCCGATGGTGCTCCTGTTCGACAAGGTTTCGACCGAGCGCGCGCGGCGCGATGTTCCCTACGTCCCGACGTGGGTCTTCACGCTCGCGTACTTCGCGGTCTGGACCGGATACGGCCTCCTCGCCTACGGCATGTATCGCGGCGTCCGCGCACTTGATCCCGGCGTGCTCGCGTGGGACCGCGGCGGTCCGTATGTCGTCGGGGCCCTCCTCGTGCTCGCGGGGCTCTACGAGCTGACGCCGTTGAAGTCTGTCTGCCTTCGCCACTGCCGCTCGCCGCTGCACTTCGTCGTCGCGGGGTGGCGCAACGGCGTCACCGGCGCGGTGCGGATGGGCGCCGAGCACGGCGCGTACTGCGTCGGCTGCTGCTGGGGGCTGATGGTGATCCTGTTCGCGCTCGGCGTAATGAGCCTCGTGTGGATGGGCGTCGTCGCCGGCCTGATCTTCGTGCAGAAGGTCGCACCGCACGGCGACCGGCTTTCGCGTCCGTTCGCGGTCGCCTTCGTCGCGGTCGGGATCTGGATCGCGTCGGCGTCCTCGACGGTTCCCGGGCTCACGCAGCCGAACTCGCCCGCGGCCGATCAGGCGCGGATGCGGATGATGCACGTGCAACCCGGAATGCAATCGCCGCAGATGAAGAGTCCGTCGACGGGCGACTCGTCGATGATGCCGTAGCGTCGCGAACGGTCAGCGATGACTGCCGAAGGTCTGCTCCGCGACCCACGACGTATGCGACGCATGGTGGTCGAACGCGATCTCGTCGGTCGATCGAAGGACGTCGCTTCGGACGACCTGCGCCTCGCCGTCGTTTTGTGAGTACTCCATCCCGCCCGGGATCTTGACGATCACCGTCTCTTCCTCACCGGTGACCGGGTTCTTGATCGGGGCGTAGGTGTTCTCGATCGTGTCGCCGATCTTGATCTGCGCGCTCCGGCCGGAGAACTGGAAGTCGAGTGGCACGACCGCCGGCTGCTTCACGTCGGTGATGATCGACGCCAGCACCTCGAACCACGATCCACCCGCCTGGCCCGTGAGGATCTGACCGAGCGCATTCATCTGCTCTTCCGACATCGACGGATCGAAGAACGGCTTGACCGTGCCATTGCCCTCGTGAAGCGGCCCCGGCCAGTGATAGGCGACGACGAACTTCGCGCCGTCGAGCGACACGCCGTCGAAGTTGCCCTCGTTCACCTCCATGCCGAGGATGCCTTCGCACTCGTGATGCGTCGGCTCGCTCATGAAATCGCACGGGCATCCGGGGTCGCAGTTGCAGCTCTTGAAATACGGGCCCGTCATTCGCCAGTCGGCCATCGTTCCTCCCACACCGTCGAAAACGAACGCGATTCTCCGCCGTTCCGCCTGCGTAGTCAACGACGAGCTCGAGTCGGGGCGGCCGGATTCGAACCGGCGACTTCTCGCTCCCAAAGCGAGCGCGCTACCAGGCTGCGCCACGCCCCGTGCCTCCTAGGCTAGCGCTGCGATCGAACCGATACGTTTTCGCGGCGTGAGCCGCGCGGCGGTCGGATACCTGATGGTTGCCGTCGCCGCGACGCTCTTCGCGGTCAATGCCCCGGTCGTGAAGGTGATCGAGCACACGGGGTTTTCGTCGGAGCGCCTGACCGAGGTTCGGTCGACCGGTGCGATGCTCGGGCTGTGGGCGGTCGTGCTGGTCACACGCCGCCAGACGGCCCGCGTGACGCGCCGGGAGCTCGTGCTGCTCGCGGCGATCGGGGTGCTCGGCCTTGCGCTCGTGCAGTGGTCGTACTTCTTCGCGATCCACCGGCTCCCGATCGGCGAGGCGCTGCTGATTCAGTACCTCGCGCCGCTCCTCGTCGCGCTCTGGGCGCGTTTCGCGTTCCGGGAGCGCGTGCGGCGCCGGGTGTGGGCCGCGCTCGGGTTGAGCCTCGCGGGGCTCGTGCTGATCGTCGAGCTGTGGCGCGGCAGTCTCGACGGGATCGGCATCGCCGTCGCCGGGGTCGCGTGCCTCAGCTACGCCTTCTACGTGCTGGCGGCCGAGCTCGGGACGCGCGAGCGCGATCCCATCTCGCTGCTCGCGTGGGGCTTCGTATTCGCTTCGCTCTTCTGGGCCGTCCTCCAGCCGTGGTGGTCGTTCCCGACGTCCCGGCTCGAAGGGAGCACCTCCCTGCTCGGCCACCTGTCGTCGCTCCACGCCCCGCTGTGGCTCCTGGTGCTCTGGATGATCGTGCTCGGCTCGATCGTGCCGTTCGTTCTTGTCGTCGCCGCCCTGCCGCGGATCGGCGCGACGCGGACGGCGATCGTCGCGATGCTCGAGCCCGTCGTCGCGATCCTCGTGGCCTGGGCGTGGCTCGCCGAGTCGCTCGATGCGCCGCAACTCGTCGGAGCAGCCCTGACCCTTGGCGGGATCGGGCTGGCCCAAACCGCCCGCTGACCCGAAATTGCCGGAAATTCCGGGAAGTCCCTCGTTCGAGGGAGGCGAACCGCCGAATCCTTCTCCAAACTCCGCCGAATGTTGAAAACAAAGCAGCTTCTTGTAGCTTTCGTTGCAGGTTTGTTCCTGCTCCTGTCGGCCTCGAGCGCCTCGGCGCGGGGCCTGACCGGAGCCGAATCGTCCCTTTTGCAAGCGATGAACGGCGCTCGATCGAGCCACGGCCTCGCGCGGCTGAGCGTCGACTACCGGCTGACGCGAACCGCCCGCTCGCACTCGGCGGACATGCTCCGCCACCAGTACTTCGCCCATGGCTCGTTCGCCGCGCGCGTTCAGGCTTCGGGCGCTTCGGGCCCGATGTTCGGCGAGAACCTCGCCTGGGGCCCGGCGAGCGCATCCTGGGTCGTCAGCCACTGGCTGGCGAGCCCCGAGCACCGGGCAATCCTGCTTCGGCCGGGTTTCCATCGGGTCGGCGTCGGCGCGTTCCGCGGAACGTTCGGCGGGATGAACGGCGCACTGATCGTTACGGCCGACTTCGCCGGCTCGTAGTTCGTCGGGGAAGGGAAGGGCGTGCGCACGAGCGCGCGCCCTTCACCGTCCGTGCGAATTCAGGGCGTCACTCCGAGTCCATCAGCGACCGCAGCTCGGTCAGCTTCTCGGCTCGTAACGCGTCGCGCTCGCCCTTGTCGATGCGATCGAGGAGGCTGCGGACGAGCGGTGCGAGCTCGAGCGGGTTGAACGGCTTCGTCACGTAGTCGACGCCGCCGATGTCGAGACCCTTCGCGCGGTCGCGAAACTCGGCGCGCGCCGTCAGGAAGATGATCGGGATCCCGCTCGTGCGTTCGTCCTCGAGCAACTGCTCTGCGACGTGCCACCCGTCGAGGCCGGGCATCATCACGTCGAGCAGCACGACGTCCGGCGATTCGCCACGCGCCTTGTCGAGGCCGGCCGGTCCGTCGGGTGCCTCGACGACCTGCATGCCCTCCGCTTCGAGGTTGACGCGGCACAGGAGGCGAATGGGCGCCTCATCGTCGATGACGAGCACTTTGGTCATGACCTGATGCGAGCGTGGGCAGAAGGCGGCACCGCCCGTCCCCCGCTTCTTCTATTCGCGTACGGCCGGTAACTCAAACGCAAAGCTCGCCCCCTCTCCCTCCGCAGATTCGACCCAGATGCGGCCACCCATCGCCGTCACCAGTTCTTTGGCGATGAAAAGGCCAAGACCGGTTCCGCCCGCGCCGTCGCGCGCGGTCGGCTCAGCGCGATAGAACTTTCGAAAGATGCGTTCCTGTTCGGCGGCGGGGATGCCGATGCCTTCGTCGACGACGCGAACCTCGACCGCGTCCTCCTTCCTCCGCGCGCCGACGGTGACCGTCCCTCCGTCCGGCGAGTACTTGAGCGCATTCTCGACCAGGATGCTGAACACCTGCCGCAGTTTGTCGCGGTCCGCTTCCGCAGCGAGCGGCTCCGAGGGCAGGTCGACCTCGAAGCGGTGGCCGTTGCCCACACCGGCGTCGCCGGCGCTGTCGACGACTTCGGACACAACGGACGCGACGTCGATCGGCTCCGGCTCGACGTGAAGATCGCCCGCGTCGAGACGCGCGACGTTCAGCAACTGGTCGACGATCTCGGTCAACCGCTCCGACTCGGACGCGATGTAACGAAGGAACGTCTGCCGTTCCGCATCGCCGAACAGGACGTCCTGGCGAAGCAGCGTCTCGGCAAAGCCATAGATCGACGTGAGCGGCGCACGCAGCTGCAACGACACTGCAGCGACGAAGTCCGACTTGACCTCCTCCACCATGCGGTCGGCGGAGATGTCGCGGAACGCGAAGATACGGCCGGCGACAACACCGAGCGGATCGCGCATGACCGCCTCGGACAACGACAGCCACACCTCCTCGCCGCCGCGCGTGATCGACACGAGGCGCTGTCCGGATCCTGCCGACACCTCTTCGGACTCAAGCGTCCGCTGCAGCACCTGTGTCGGAGTTCGCCCGAGCGCCTCGTCGGCCGGAACGCCGGTGATCTCCTCTGCCGCCGCGTTCCAGAGGACGACCTTGCCGTCGCGATCGATGGCGACGATCCCGTCGGCGACGTTCGCGAGGATCGCGACGCTTCGCTCCTTCTCGACAGAGACCCGGGAATACAGCTCGGCGCTCGAGAGAGCTCCCGCGGTATTGCCCGCGAGCGCATGCAAGGCGTCGATTTCCTCCGGTCGCCAAACGCGTGGCTTTCGCGCGTAGACCGCGAGCACGCCGTGCAGCGTTCCGTCAGGGCCTGCGAGCGGCACGCCGAGGAACGCGCTATAGCCCGATGCGAGGATCGCGTCGGCGGCGAGCAAGCGCTCGTCGCGCGACGCGTCGTCGACCGCAACCGGCGCGCGCGATTGCACGACGTCGCCGGAGAGCCAGGCGCTCGCAGCAGAACGCGCACCGACCGCCGCATCGGCGCCCTCTCCCCACGCCGCGCTTACAACCAGGTCCTCGTCCTCGACCGTGCGGATCGCGGCCGCCTCCGCGGACAGGAGCTCGGGCGCTTGCTGGACGACCTCGTCGAGCACGGCCGCCGGGTCCAGCTCGGTTGCGAGCGTGCCGCCGGTCCGCGCGAGCTGTTGCGACAACGTCCGCTGCGTCCGTTCCGCTTCGAACAGGTCGCTGCGCTCGAGCGCACCACGCGCCGCGTCGGCCAGATGGCGCGCGAGCTCGACGTCCTCGTCGGCGAACTCGTGCGCCTCGTCGAAGAAGACGAGGACGAGGCCGCGCGTCTCTGCGCGAGGGCTTGCCACCGGAACTGCCAGCAGCGCACGAAAACCCACCGTGCGTGCGAGATCGAGCCATTCGACGTCGAAGCGGTCGTCCTCGAGCAGCTCGGTCGACGCGAGGATCCGGTCGTCTGCCGCGGCGCGCGCAAGGACGCGCGCGCTGTTGGGAAGGCCGTTCACGAGCGCGTCGTCGAGTGAAGTGGGAATCCCCGCCGCTCCGACGAGCTCGAGCGCGCTGCCACGCGGCATGAACACAGCGGCATACGTGCCTCCGAGCCCGTCGTTCGCCGCCTGGGCAACGGCCTCGAGCGTCGGCTCGAGCGACAGCGACTGCCCGAGCGCCGACGCGATGCGGAAGAAGCCACGCTCGACACGAGCTTGCCGCGAGCGCGCCTCGAACGCCTGCGCGTTCGCAAGCGCAAGCGAGGCGAGGCCCGCGTAGGCCTCGACGACGTCGGCGTCCTCCTCGTCGAACCGCCGCGTCGCGTGGGCGCCGACGCCCAGGACGCCGTGCACGGTGTCGCCCCAGCGCATCGGCGCGACGAGAGCCGACCCGAAGTCCCTGTAGGCGTCGTTCGGCACCGGCATGTCGAGGGTCTCGTAGGTCTCCGCGATCACGGGCTTGCCGTCCGTCAGCGCGCGACCCGCGAGGCCGCGCTCGGCGTCGAACTCGAAGCCGACGAGCTCTCTCGGCAAACCGTGGACGGACGCGCATCGGAGCACCCCGCGTTGCGTGTCGAGCAGGTAGCAGTCGGCGGCATCGGCTCCGACGAGCTCGGCGAGGAGCGAGACGAGGCGATCGAGGACGGTCGCGACGCGCAGGTCGCTCGTCAGCGCCTGTGCCGCCCGGAGCAGGCCGCTCTGCTGTCCGATGCGACGGCGCTCCCGGCCGAGGGCCTCGGCGAGCTCCGACGTCTTCCGCGCGCGCTCGACCGCGAGCGCTGCCTCGCCCGCGACCAGCTGCAAGGCAGTCAGCTCCTGCGACGTGAATGTGCGTGGCTTCGCAGTCGTCCCGACGACGAGAACGGCGGAGACGCGTTCACCGGCGACGAGCGGAACATAGGCGGTGCTCTTGACGCCGAGCGCGTCGACGAGCTTCCGGTGGACGGCCGGCGACGACGACGCGTCGTAGACGGCGAACGCTGTCGCGTCGTGAACCGCAGTCGCGACCCCCGACGGCTCGTCTCGAAGGTCGAACGCCGTCTCCTCGAAGCGCTCGATCGGCGCTCCGAGCACGTGCCCCACGACGCCGTGGGCCGTCGCGCCGCCGTCCCCGACGGCAACGACAGCGGCGACGTCGACGTCGAAACGCCGCTCGACGTGCGCAACCAGCACCTCCGCGACAGCGCGCACGTCCTCGGCGCGGCCGAGCTCGGCCGGCAAGTCGTCCGGCGGCTCCGCCGCGCCCGGGGCGGGGCGGCGCCGACCGAGCAGGCGGAGCGCGAGAACGGCGGCGGCAGCGCCGACCACGGCGCCGCCCACCGCTCCCACGTACGCGGCCGCAGCGACGAGGAGCGGCACCGCGTCGAGCCACAGAGCTTGGATCGGTTGTGTCACCGGGCGCTCAGATTCTACGAGTGCCGCGGGGCGTGGTCGAGGCCGCGCACGCCTCCCGTTCCCGGCGGCGAAACCGCTTTCCTGCAGCTTTCGAAGATGGGCCGAACGGCCTATTGGAAAGGCGACCCCGACTCGCTAGCGTCAGCCCCACTGGGCGATGCGAACCGCGGCGCGTTCCTGGCCTTGCAGTCCGCGGTGAGCACTGGAAGAGGCCTGTCGCCACCGACCCCCCCGAGCGACAGGCCTTTTCCTACTCCACCTCTCCGAGCCCCACCGGCCACAGGCCGATCAATGCGATCCGGTCGAGCTCCGGCGCGCGGAGAGCTCCGCCGCGTAGTCGAGCAGCGTCTTGCGCCGCTGCGGGCGCGGCGGCCGCAGGAAATGCGCGAGCCGAGCCGCCTCGAGCTCGTCCACGGAGATCGCCGTCTCGGCGCGGCCGGTCTCGTCCCAGACGCTGAGCCGCACATGCGGGTCATCGTCGACGTAGCGCGACACGCGGAGCATGCGCCCCCCGTCGCGCGGATGCGCTCGGAAGAACTCGACGTACTTCCGGCGGAGCGGCGCCGCGCACCAGGGGCAGAAGCGGAAGCGCTCCTCGACCTCGCCCCCGCAATGCGCGCAGGCGTCCACAGTCGGAGTCTGCACTAGCATCGCCGGGTGCGCCAGCCCCCGGAACGGATGCGGCGCCTCCCGGACCAGTACTTCATGGCGCTGCTCGCACGCGTGTCCGCCGCAGCGGCGCTCGAAGGCGAGCCGCTCGTCGATCTCGGCCGCGGCAACCCGGAGGTCGGGCCGCCCCCGCACGTCGTCGACGCGCTCCAGCGCGCGGCCGCACGGCAGGACGCACACGGGTACGCGCCGTTCAGCGGGCTGCCGGAGCTGAAGGAGGCGATCGCGGCGCGCTATCGCGACGTGTACGGCGTCGTCGTCGACCCTGCGCACGAGGTCGCGGTCGTTCCCGGCTCGAAGACGGCATTGATGGAGTTCGCCCTCGTCGCCGTCGAGCGCGGCGAGACGATCCTGCTGCCCGATCCCGGCTACGCGGACTACCCGTCCGCCGTCGCGCTTGCCGGGGCTCGACGCGCGTCGTTCACGAGCTTCGACGACGCGGACGCCGCTGCCGTCTATCTCAACTATCCGTCGAACCCGACGGCAGAGGCCGCGCCTGGGCCGATCTTCGACGAAGCCGTCGAATGGGCCGCGCGCACCGGGGGCTACGTGCTCCACGACTTCGCGTACGGCGACCTCGTGTTCGACGGTCGCCGCCCCGCGAGCTTTCTTGCGGCGGATGGTGCGCGTGACGTCGGCGTGGAGCTCTTCTCGATGTCGAAGTCGTACGGCATGGCCGGCTGGCGACTCGGCTTCGTCATCGGCAACGCGGAGCTCGTGCGGCGCATCGAAGAGCTGCAGGACCACCTCTTCGCCGGCGTGTTCCGCCCCGTCCAGGAGGCGGGGATCGCCGCACTCACGGGCCCGCAGGGGTCGGTCGAGGTGCGGCGCGCCACCTACGAGACGAGGCGCGACACGGCTTTCGCCGCGCTCGCGGGCTGCGGGGCGCAAAGCGAGGGCACGTTCTTCGTCTGGTTCCGGCTGCCGGACGGCGTTTCGGCGGAGTCGCTGCTCACCGACCAGCGCGTCGTCGTCGCACCGGGCGAGGGCTTCGGCCCGCGCGGCGCCGGCTACGCGCGCCTATCGCTCGCGGTGAGCGACGACGCGCTCGCGGCCGGCCTCGATCGGTTGCGAGCAGCGCTCGCGTGACGGCGCCTCAGGGGTGAAGGCGCCAGACGTCCGACCCGCGCCAGCTCCCGACCCAGAGATCCCCGAACGCCTCGTTCGCCACGAACGGGCCATTGCCCACGTCGACCTGCGCCACGACGGCGTTCGTCGCAGGATCGATCTCCACGACTCGGTTCGACGTCAGCAACGGGAACCACACGCTCCCGTCGGACAGAACGGATCCGTCGGTCGGCCCGCCGGAGACGGAGATCCGGGCCACGACCTTGTTCGTCGCCGCGTCGATCCGGACGATCCCGTCGGGGCCGGCGGCCCAGACCGTGTCGTTCGATGCTGCGAGCCACGCCGGTCTGGCCATGCCCGTCGCGATCCGACGCGGCCTGTTCGTCCGGGGATCGATCCTCGTCACGAACGCGCCGGTGTCCGAACCGACCCAGATCGCACGATCCGTCACGGCGAAGCCCGCCGGCGTGCCGGCCACGCGAACGCGGCGGACGATCCTGTTCCGCTTCGGGCTGATGCGCGAGACCGTTCCTTCCACGTGGTTCGACGACCAGACGGAGCCGAACGCGAACGCGACGTCGTAGGGATCGGCCCCGGTGCGAATGCTCTTGACGAGACGCATCCTCTTCGGGTCGACTCGCTCGATCGTCCCGCTCCCGTACGCGTCCACCCAGACCGAACCGGCGCCTGCGGCGAGGCCGCACGGCTGAAACCCGACGTGGACCGTCCCGGTCACCGTATTCGTCGACGGATCGATCCGCGACACCGACGAGGAGCCATAGTCCGCCACCCAGGCGCTGCCGAATGCGCCGATCGTCGCGCACGGCTTCGAGCCGACGTCGATCTTCGCGACAACGGCCGGCGCGGCACGTGCGAGACCGGTGCCGAACGCGGGCAGCGCGAGCGCCATGGAGAAAAAGCGCGTGCGGCGGGACATCCCGCCTGACGTTAAGAGCGGCCGGTGAGCGGCGCTTCCACGATCGTGCGCAATTCGCGCAGTCCGTGGCGTCCGAGCGTCCGAGCGGCCGACGGCGGGAGACCGAACGCGTTCCCGAACGCCGTCGTGAAGTGGCTGTGGCTGCTGAAGCCGAGGTCCAGGGCGAGCGAGGAGAGCTCGGCGCCGTCGTGCAGCCTGTCGAGCGCGAGTCGCAGCCGCAGCTGCGTCTGGTACCCGTGGATCGAGAAGCTCGTGCGCTCCCGGAAGACGCGCGCGAGGTGGAACGGCGACGCGTGCACCTCACGCGCGAGGCCGCCGAGCGTCACGCGGCGCGTCGGCGCCCGAGTCAGTTGCGCCTTCGTCGTCTCGACAAGGTCGACATGTTCACGCTCGGTCCGCGCGCGCCGACGCCGTCGGCGCATGCCGTGGAACACGACCGCCTGCTCGAGCGATCGCTGCACCACGTCCAGGAGGACCTCTTCCGCATGGAGCTCGTCGCACCGGCGGTCGCGCAGCGCGCGCGTCAGCGCGTCCTGCAGCAGATACGTCCGTCCGTCCGCCGGTGCGTTTCCGAACTCGAACCACGGGTCGCGGCCTACCGCTTCGGCGACGAGCGCGGGGTCGATCTCGACGAAGACGCACACGTCCCCACGACCGTCGTGCAGGAAGCGGTGAAAGCGCTGCAACGGGTTGTAGAACATCACGTGATTGCGGTTCGCGAGGACAGCGCCGCGGCCGACCTGAGCGATCACGACGCTCGTGCGCGGAAAGACGATGTGAGGCGCGTCGCTGACGGCATTCGTCTCGCGCCACCGCGGATCGCCGGGCCGGCACACGAATTCTCCGACGACGAACATCGGGCTCCGGAAGAGGATGAGCTCGTCCGCCGACATCGTCGAATGTCGGGACGCAATTCCGCCCGGAACGGTCAGGCTCCGCCTCCGGCCTTCGCGATCACCGGCTCGGCCGACCCGTCGGCGCGGATCTCCGTCGCCAGGACCTCATGCTTGATCCAGTCGCCGTGCTGCAACAGGTCTGCGTCGCTCTGCGGCAGCGTCAGCGTGATCCGGTCGGTGAGCTCCAGCCCCGCGTCCTTCCGCATTGTGTTCACACGATGGATCAGGTCGAGAACGCGCGCCTCGAGCCGAAGCTCGTCGTCCAGCTCGGTCGAGACGGCGACCGTGACTCCGTCGTCCTCGGCCAGCGCCCAGCCCTCCCGCGGCGTCCGCTCGACGAGCACCTCGTCCGCGCCGAGCTCGTGCCCGTCGACGCGCACGCCCCCGCCGGGCAGCTGCTCCCATTCGCCTGCGGCGAGCGCGGCGCGGACGGCGCCGAGCGCCTTCCCGAGCTTCGGGCCGAGCAAGGGCAGGTTCGGCTTGACGCGGACCTCCATCGCCTCGACCTCGCCGAACTCGACCTCCTTCACCCGCAACTCGTCGCGGATCTCGTCCTCGTGCGCCTGCGCGAACTGCGCGCCCTGGACGACCAGGCGGCGCAACGGCTGGCGCAGCTTCAGCCCCGACGTCGACCGCGCCTGCCGCCCGAGCTCGACGACGCGACGGACCTCGGCGACCTCGCGCAGCAGCGACGCGTCACGGTCGCGCGGCTCGGGCCAGCCGGCGAGAAAGACCGACGCCGGCGCGTCGTCGGCGCGAAGCGCGCGCCACAGGTAGTCGGCGAGGAACGGCATCACCGGCGCGACGACGCGGACGGCCTCGGACAGCGACTCCCACAACGCCTGCAATGCCGCGGTGTCGCTGTCCCAGAAGCGCCGACGCGACCTGCGGATGTACCAGTTCGACAGATCGTCGACGTAGCTCTCGAACGCGCGCACCAGGTCGGGCGTCCAGAACCGCTCGTACGCGTCCGTCATCTCATCGACGAGCTGCGCCGTGCGCGCGCTCAGCCAGCGGTCGAGCGGCTGCGGCTCGTGCTGCGTCGCCCCCGGCGTGAACGACTCGACGTTCGCGTAGTCGACGAAGAACTTCACCGAGTTCCAGAGCGTCAGCAGCCGCCGCTTCACGTCGTTCGCCGGGCCGTAGCCGAAATTGAGCCTCTGGCTCGGAACCTGCGCGGCGAACAACCATCGAATCGGATCGGCGCCCATGTTGTCGAGCGCTTCCTGCGCGTCGATCGCGTTGCCCCACGACTTGTGCATCTCGCGGCCCGTCTCGTCGCCGGCCTTCTCGTACGTGAGGACGCGCTCATACGGCAGACGCGCGACCATCGTCATCGACATGAACGAGATCGCGTAGAACCAGAGCCGGATCTGCTCGCGCATCTCCGAGATCCAGTCGGCCGGGAACCACTTCTCCCAGTACGCGTGGTCGGGCAGGTCGGCGTGCGTCAGGCCGCGCGCAGCGCCGGTCGCGTTTCCGTGCGCGACGAATTCCGGGCTCTCCCAGCCGAGCGTCGACAACGGCACGATCCCCGCGTCGAGCCAGGCATCGCCGACCTCGGGGATCCGGCGCACCGCGCGCCCGCAGTCCTCGCACGCGATCTCGACGCGGTCGATCCAGGGACGGTGCAGCTCCGGTAGGTCGTCGACGGGCGCCGTCGCGCGCGCGAGCAGTTCGGCACGCGATCCGACCACGTTCACCGTCCCGCATTCGCACGGGTAGATCGGCAGCGGCAGCCCGAAGTACCGCTTGCGGGAGATGTTCCAGTCGCCCATGTTGCGCAACCAGTCGTCCATCCGTTTCTTGTAGAAGTCCGGCGTCCACTCCACGTCGTTGTTCGCGTCGAGCAGCGGCTGTCTGACCTGCTCGCAGGAGATGAACCAGTCGTCGACGACGCGGAAGACGAGCGGCGTCGCACAGCGCCAGCAGATCGGGTACCGGTGCACGATCGTCCCGGCGTCGATCAACAGGCCGCGGTCGCGAAGCGTGTTCGTCACCGGCTCGACGACCTCGTCGGTCGACAGGCCCGCGAGGTCGCCGTAGGACGCGTTCATCCGCCCGGCTTCGTCGATCGGCGTGAGCACGGGCAGGCCGTGCACGCGCGAGAGCTCGAAGTCCTCGGCGCCGGCGCCGGGGGCGATGTGCACGATCCCCGTTCCCTCGTCGACGACGACGTCGTCCCATGGGATCACGCGATGGACGACCCCTTCCTGCGCCGGCAGGTCGTCGAACGGCCCGTCGTACTCGAGGCCGACGAGGTCCGCTCCGCGGACGACGCGCGCGCCGTCGGCGCCCGGCCGCAGGTCGCGCAGCCACCAGGCGCCGTCGACGAGGGCGTACTCGGCGTCCGGCTTGACGGCCGCGGCGACGTTCGCGGGCAGCGTCCAGGGCGTCGTCGTCCAGACGGCGAGTGCCTCGCCGTCGCGTCCGCGGAGCGGGAGACGGACGAAGAGCGAGGGATGCGTCAGCTCCGTGTACTTGTCCTCCCCCGCCTGCTCGTGTTGCGACAACGACGTTCCGCAGCGGGGACACCACTGCGTTGCGCGGTGTCCCATGTAGAGCCAGCGGCGCGCGTGGCACTCCTTCAGGAAGCGCCAGATGTACTCGATGTTCGTGTCGGAGAACGTGTAGTAGGTGTTCTCCCAGTCCATCCACATCCCGAGCCGCCGCGACTGCCTCGTGATCACACTCCCGTAGCGCGCGACGCGCTCCTTGCAGCGCTCGGCGAACTCGGCGATGCCGTACTCCTCGATCTCGCGCTTCGCGCGGATGCCAAGCTCCTTCTCGACCTCGACCTCGACCCAGAGGCCCTGGGAGTCGAACCCGTTCTGGTAGCGCTGGTCGAAGCCGCGCATCGCCTTGTAGCGCTGGAACAGGTCCTTGAGCGTCCGGCCCCACGCGTGGTGGACGCCCATCGCGTTGTTCGCCGTGATCGGGCCGTCGATGAAGCTCCATTTCTCGCGGCCGCGGTTCTGCTCACGGAGCCGGTCGAAGACGCGCTCCACGTCCCACCACTCGAGGATCTCCTCCTCGAGGCGGGGGTGATCGGGCTTGTCCGGGAGCGGTGCGAACATATCTCGATTCTAAGGACGGAATTCTTCGCGGTTCAGAACCGTTTTTAGTGGGGTACGGATGATTTGGAACGACGAAAGGAATCGATGGCAACAGCAGTGAAGACGGACCAGTTCGACCAGGAAGTCATCCAGAGCGACACGCCGGTGCTTGTCGACTTCTGGGCCGAGTGGTGCGGGCCGTGTCACGCGGTCTCGCCCGTGCTGGACAAGATCGCGGCCGAGCGCGACGGCGAGCTCAAGCTCGTGAAGGTGAACATCGACGAGGAGCAGGAGCTGGCGATGCGCTACGGCGTCCAGTCGATCCCGACGATGATCCTCTTCAAGGATGGGGAGCCGGCTGCCGCCGCCATCGGCGCACAGCCGAAGGGCGCGATCGAACGCGCGCTCGGGCTTTCGCAGAACGGCGCGTAGACGCGCAGAGGGGGCCTAGGCCCCCTCTGCCTCTTTCTTCTCAGGTGTCGCGATCGGCGCAGACGCTTTGCGCGCCGGTTCCGTCAGCAGGTTCAGCACGCGCATGCCGTGCACGTAGGTGATCGCCCCGCCGAGCCAGCCGCCGAGCGTCAGGAAGCAGAAGCCGATCACGGTCAGGATGAACGGCCCGGTCCCGACGAGACCGTGGGTGTAGTGCTTGTGCCCGATGATGATCGCGAGGATGAAGAACACGCTCGCGGTCGCATTCGCGAGGGCGTGGGCGTTCGCCGTGCGCTTCAGCGGCGTCCCAGACTCGATCGTCAGCCAGTCGAGGAAGCCGGTCGTGACCGTCACCGTGGAGAAAATCGCGCCGGCGACGAGCGCGAGCCACCATGCGTACGCGCCGGAGTGCGACGTGATCCCGATGACCTGGATGAGGGCCGCGACCGTCGCGAAGGTATAGGCGCCGATCGTTGCGTCGGTCAGCGGCGGATGAATCGGGTGCCCCGGAAGGCCGCGCCAGAGATAGCTCAGTTTCATAGCGCGGGAGCGTAAGCGATCCCGGCCGTTCGCGCCGTGAGGCGCCTAACAGGAAGGCGTCAGGCTTCCTGCGACTCGAGGAACGAGAGGAAGGCCGCGTGCTTCGCCAGGTACGCCTCGATCTCGGCGACCCCCGCGCCCGCCCAGTCTTCGACCCAGGTCTCGCTCAGGTCGTCCTCGATCCGGTGCAAACCGCGCTCGCTCATACGGCTAATTGTCGACACGCCGACCGGACAGCGCCATGGGCCGTTCGGCTCATTTGCGCGTGCCGCAGACCCATATCCTCGGCGATCGTGGACCGGTTCCTCCTCGTGAACCCGCGGTCGGGCGACGACCGGCCGAGCGTCGACGACCTCGTCCGCGCCGCGCGCGCGCGCGGGATCCGGACCCACGTCCTCGTCGAAGGCGACGACGCGGGAGCGCTCGCGCTCGCCACGGAGGCGACCGCGATCGGGATCGCCGGCGGGGACGGCTCGCTCGCCGCCGTCGCCGCGGCCGCCGTCGAGCGGGACGTCCGCTTCGTCTGCGTCCCATACGGCACGCGCAACCACTTCGCGCGCGACCTCGGGCTCGACCGTGCCGACCCGATCGCGGCACTCGACGCCTTCGACGGGGAGGAACGACGCGTCGACGTCGCGCGCGCCGGCGACCGGATCTTCCTCAACAACGTGTCGCTCGGCATGTACGCGAGCCTCGTGCACCGCCGCGAGCGGCACCGACGCAGCCGTCAGGCGTTCGCTCGCATGCGCGCCTGGCTGATCGTCGCGACGCATCGCGAGCCACTCGGCGTCACCGTCGACGGCGACGCGGTCGAGACGAGGCTCCTCCTCGTCGCCAACAACGCGTACGCGCTCGAGCTCCCGTCGCTCGGCGAACGCGAGCGACTCGACGAAGGCGTGCTTCACCTCTACCTGGTGCAGGGCGGCGTCGACGAGCGAACGGGGACGCGCTTCGAGGTCGACGTGCCGGGAGGGCGGATCCGGGCAGCAATCGACGGCGAGCCAGAGGTGTTGCAGACGCCGATCCGGTTCACGATCGAACCGCGCGCGCTACGTGTGCTCGTCCCGAAGAGCGTCTGAGAGCGCACGCGCGTAATGCGCAAACGCAAGCTCGTCGAGCGGAAGCTCGTCGCGCCCGAACCAGCGAAGCTCCGACAGGTCGTCGCCGGCGCACTCGGTGCCGCCGGTCGGCGTCGCGCGCCACGTCAGGCAGAGCACGGTGCGCCCGTCGTAGGGCTCGAGGTAGATCCCGACGAAAGCGGCGGGGTCGATCTCGAGCCCCGTCTCCTCGCGGACCTCGCGCCGCAACCCCTCGAGCGGGTCCTCCGCCTCGTCGAGGAAACCGCCGGGGAAGTCCCAGAGGCCGAGTGCCGGCTCGAACTTCCGCCGGCCGAGGAGCACGCGTCCGGCGCGGTCGACGATCACGGCCTCGACGCCCGGCACCGAGTTCGCGTATGCGCGAAACCCGCACGCCGGGCACAGCGCGAGGCCCGCACGCTTCTCGATAGCCTCGCCGCAGCGAGGGCAATACCGCCACTCGTCGAGCGCGCCCACGAGGGGGAACCATGCACGATGATCCGGCAGCGACGGAACACGAGCAGGAGCAATCGCCCGAGCGGCTCGACGAGGAGCTCGCGAAGAGCGGCGCCGGCCACGAGGATCCGCGGCAGGTCGAGGATCCGGACGACGAATGAGCCCGCGTGCTGCGGGCGCGACCGTCCACGAGCTGTCGCGCGTCGGCCTGCTCGCCACCCTGCCGGGGGAGACGCTGACGAAGATCGCCGAGGGCATGCGCCGCGAGGACGTGAAAGCCGGCGCACCTGTGATCGCCGAAGGTGAGGACGGCGACCGCTTCTACGTCGTCCTCTCCGGGATGCTCGGCGTCAGCCAGCGTTCGCTCGGCGCGCAAAGCGTCTTGCGCCCGGGCGACTACTTCGGCGAGGTGGCGCTGGCGATGAACATGCCGCGGACGGCGTCCGTGCACGCGCTGACACCCGTGACCGTCGCAAGCTGCGACCGCGAGACGTTCGACGCGTATATCCGGCCGCTCTTCGCCGACGACGAGTGAGCGACCGGATCGTCCTGATCCACGCCGCCGTCGCGGACTCGCGGATGTGGGAGCGGCAGGCGCGCCTGTTGCGAGCGCGCGGCTACGACGTCGTCACACCCGACCTGCCCGGATTCGGCGACACGCCCGAGCCGGCAGGTGCGTTCTCGTTCGTCGACATCGTCGCCGCGCACTTGCCGGCCAAGCTGGTCGGGAACTCGCTCGGAGGCCGCATCGCGCTCGAAACCGCGCTTGCGCATCCGGACGGCGTCGACGCGCTCGTCCTGGTCGACGCCGGCCTCGGTGACCATGCGTGGTCGCCGGAGATCCGTGCGTACTGGAAGCGTGAGGACGAGCTCGTCGAGGCCGGCGATATCGACGGCGCGACGCAACTGACACTCGACACGTTTGCGCGTCCCGAGGTGCACGAGGTCCTGCGGCCGATGCAGCGCCGCGCGTACGAGCTGCAGGTCGGCGTCCCCGAACCGGAGGTGACGTGGCCCGAGCGCCCGCCGCTGTCGTCGCTGCGCGCACGGACGCTCGTGCTCGTCGGTGAGGACGATCTCGCCGACTTCCACGCGGTCGCGCGCCGGATTGTCGACGAAGCGCCGAACGCGCGGCTCGAGCATGTTGCCGGCGCGAAGCACGTGCCGAGCCTCGAGCAGCCGGACGCGTTCGAGGCGCTCGTCTTTCCGTTCCTCGACGGTTGATCCGCCGCCGCGGGAGCGGCTTCGTCATCCTGGGTCGATGCGCCGCGGCGTCCTGCTCGGCCTCGCGCTCCTCAGCGTGGCCGGCTGCTCCTCATCGCACACACCGCGGCGACACGCCGCAACGGTGCGGGCCACGCAGACGACGGCGAAGCCGCACCGCTCGGTCCGCCTAGCCGACGTTCAGACGGGGACGCTCGCGGCGCCGCTCCAGGATGCGGCCGCAGCACCAGCCGGCGCGCGGAGGGTCGTCCTGCTCGGCGGCCTCGACGTCGGCGATGCGTCGACGGACGGCGTCGACGTCGTCGGCGGCAACTCCGACGCGCGACGCGGCCGGCTGCCGGGAGCGCTGCACGACGCGGCTGCAGTCCGGCTCGGCCCGGACGCCTACCTGTTCGGCGGCGGCAACGGTGTCGCGCAACTCGACGGCATCCTTCGCGTCGATCCTCGAAGCGGAGCAGTCACGCGAGTCGCCACGCTCCCGCTCGCTGCGTCCGACGTGGCCGCGGCGGCGATCGGCGGGACCGCGTATGTCGTCGGCGGCTATACCGGCACGCGCTGGCTCGATTCGATCGTCGCGTGGCGGCCGGGCAGTGCGCCACGCGTCGTCGGGCACATGCCGACGCCGGTCAGGTACGCCGCAGTCGCGGCGGACGGCGGCACGCTCGTGATCGCCGGCGGCTCGATGCCGGACGGCACCGCGTCTCGCGCCGTCTACGGATTCGACACACAGACGCACCGCCTCGCACGACTCGGCGCGCTG
>JBJMJS010000006.1:0-5432 GCA_045806225.1 Gaiellaceae bacterium | reverse complement strand
TCATCGACTGGCAGCTTGCCCTCGTCGTCCTGATCCCGCTGCCGCTGATCAGCGTCGCAGCGTGGGCGTACTCGCGCCGCTACCACGCGCGGACCGAGCGCCTGCAGGAGGCGTGGGGACGGGCGGCGACGCTCGTCGAAGAGACGGTCAGCGGCATCCGCGTCGTCAAGGGCCTCGGCGCCGGCACGCCCCTCGCGGCGCAGTTCCGCCGACGCAGCACGGCGGTGCGCGACCGGGCGCTCGAGATCGCGCGACTCGACGCGCTCTTCATGCCGGTGCTCGAGCTCCTGCCGCTGCTCGGCCTGCTCGCCGTGCTCTGGCTCGGCGGCCGGCGAGTGATCTCGGGCGACCTCAGCCTCGGGTCGTTCGTGGCGTTCAACGCGTACGTGGCGATGCTCGTCTGGCCGATGCGCGTGCTCGGGCAACGTGTCACGACCTTGCAGAAGGCGCTCGGAGCAAGCGCGCGGATCAGCGAGGTCCTGGAAGCCGAGCCGCAACTCCGAGAGGTCCGGCACCCGCAGGAGCTCGGCCCGGAGCCGCTCGGCGAGGTCCGTCTCGACGGCGTTCGCTTCGGCCACGACGGCGATCGCGCCGTCCTCGACGGGCTCGACCTCTCCGTCGCCGCCGGCGAGTCGCTCGCGCTCGTCGGCGCGACCGGATCCGGGAAGAGCACGATCGCGGGGCTGCTCGCGCGCCTCTACGACCCCGACGGCGGCCGCGTCCTGCTCGACGGGCACGACGTGCGCGAGCTGCGGTTGCGCGACGTCCGGCGCGCCGTCGCGCTCGTGTTCGAGGACACGTTCCTGTTCACGGACACGGTTCGCGAGAACATCCGCTTCGCGCGCCCCGACGCGAGCGACGTGGACGTCGAGCGTGCGGCGGCACTGGCGGGCGCGGCCGAGTTCATCGCCGACCTCCCGGAGGGCTACGACACGGTCCTCGGCGAGCGTGGGTTCTCGCTTTCCGGCGGTCAGCGGCAGCGCATCGCGATCGCGCGGGCGATCATCGCCGACCCGGCGGTGCTCGTTCTCGACGACGCGACGTCCGCCGTCGACGCGACGAAGGAGCATGAGATCCGCGCGGCGCTGACGACCGTCATGGAGGGCCGCACGACACTCGTGATCGCACACCGACCGGCCACGATCGCGCTCGCCGACCGCGTGGCCGTGCTCGAAGGCGGGCGCATCGTCGAGAGCGGCACGCACGCGGAGCTGATCCGCACGTCCCCGCGGTATCGGCGGCT
Source organism: Gaiellaceae bacterium (assembly GCA_045806225.1). Lineage (GTDB taxonomy): Bacteria > Actinomycetota > Thermoleophilia > Gaiellales > Gaiellaceae > 3-1-20CM-4-69-9. Next base: position 4,189 of record JBJMJS010000006.1, on the reverse strand, counting down.
GCTCGCGCTCGAGGCGGCGGCGTGACGGAGCGCGCGTCCACTCGAACCGTGTGGCGCCACGCACGCGTGCTCGTGCGTCCGATGCGGCGCACGTATGCCGTCGCTGCAACTGCGGTCGTGATCTCGACGCTGATCACGCTTGCGGGGCCGGCGCTCGTCCGTTACGCGGTCGACGCCGGGATCGCGAAGCAGTCGTACCACGCCCTGAACGTCGCCGCGCTCGTCTTCATCGTGCTGGCTCTGGTGAAACCGTTCGTCGTCCGAGCGCAGGTGCTCTTCGCGGCGTCGGCCGGCGAGCGCTTCCTCGACGCGCTCCGCCAGGAGGCGTTCGAGAAGCTCAAGGACCTTCCGCTCGGATTCTTCGAGCAGGAGCGGGCCGGCGTTCTCGTCTCACGGCTGACCTCGGACGTCCAGTCGCTGACGGAGTTCGTGCGCGAGGCGCTCGTCGAGATCGTCGGGAGCGCGCTGCAGATCGTCCTCACGGTCGTCGCGCTCATCGTGCTGTCGCCCACGCTCGCCGCCGTCGCCCTTGTCGCGCTCCCGATCCTGATCGCGTCGAGCTGGAGCTTCCACCACAGCGCAGGCCGCGTCTACCACGCGATCCGGGACCGCGTCGCGGAGACACTCACGGCCGTGCAGGAAGGACTCGCGGGGGTCCGCGTCGTCCAGGCGTTCCGTCGCGAGAGGCGCACGCTCGACCGGTACCAACCGCGGAGTCAGGCACAGGTGACGGCGTGGCGACGCGCGTCGTTCGTCAACATCCGTCTGTTCGCGTTCTTGCCGCTGGCGCAGGCGACGGCGCTGATCGTCGTCCTCCTCGTCGCCGCTCGGATGTACACCAACGGCAGCGTGTCGATCGGGACCGTCACGGCGTTCGTGCTCTATCTCGTGCAGCTGTTCGACCCGATCTCGCGGTTCACCGAATGGCTCGGCGAGTTCCGCCAGGGTCTCGCCGCGCTTGGCAAGGTCGTCGGACTGCTCGAGGCGCCGAATGCAATCTCGGAACGCGCACGTCCGGTCGCTCTCCCGGCGGAAGGAACGCTGGAGTTGCTGGGCGTGACGTTCGGCTACGACGCGGCACGCCCCGTCGCCCACGACGTGACGCTGTCGTTCGCACCGGGCGAGCACGTCGCGCTCGTCGGCGCCACGGGTGCGGGGAAGTCGACGCTTGCGAAGCTGCTGACGCGCCAGTACGACCCGCAGGAAGGGACGATCGCGTTCGGCGGCGTCGACCTGCGTGACGCGACGCTCGAGTCGCTCCACCGCCGGATCGTGATGCTCCCGCAGGAAGGGCACCTGTTCAGCGGCTCGCTCGCGGACAACGTACGGCTCGCGCATCCGGAGGCGAGCGACGAGGACGTCCGTCGCGCGCTGCGCGCGATCGGCTCGCTCGACCGGTTCGAGCAGCTCCCGGACGGGCTCGGCACCGACGTGCAAACGCGGGGTCTGCGACTTTCGGCCGGCGAGCGCCAGCTCGTCGGGATCGCGCGCGTCGCGCTCGCCGATCCCGCGGTGATCGTGCTCGACGAGGCGACGTCGAGCCTCGATCCCGCGACGGAGGCCGCGGTCGAGCTCGCGCTCGCGGCTGTCGCCGAAGGCCGGACGGTCGTCACGATCGCCCACCGCCTCTCGACGGCGGAGCGAGCGGACCGCGTCGTCGTGATGGAGCACGGCCGGGTCGTCGAGGTCGCGTCGCACGACGAGCTGGTCGAGCAGGGCGAGCGCTACGCAAAGCTCTGGGCGTCGTGGCAAGCAGGCCTCGCCGCGGCAGGCGTGTAACACCCGCCGACGATTCGGCACACATCCGTTCCAGAAACAGACAGGTCCCGGGTCAGACCCGGGCCGTGGCCGTTCGAGACGCGTCTGGTCGTACGGAAAGGGGTCGGACCCGGAGGGTCTGACCCTTAGAACAGTCGCGCGAGAGCGGGTGGGCCGGCCTAGCTTTTCGCGGGATCGGGCGGCGGCGGCTGCATCGTCGCGCCCGGGAGCGGGAACGGCCGGGTCTTCGGCTGCGGCTTCCGCTGCTTCTCGTCCGCCGGCGCGGCATCCGGTTCGGCCGGGGCTTCGGCCGCGGGGAACACGGACTCCTCCGCCTCGCCGGCGAGCAGACGCTCGAACTGGTCCTTGTCGATCGTCTCCCGCTCGATCAGGAGCATCGAGATCCGGTGCAGCTCCTCCATGTGGTCGCGCAGCACCTGTGTCGCCGTCTCGTGCGCCTCTTCGATGATCCGGCGAATCTCGTCGTCGATCTCGCGCGCGATCTCCTCGGAGTAGTCGGCCTCGGCGCCGTAATCGCGGCCGAGGAACGGCTGGTCGTGGCCGCGGCCGAGGACGCGGGGGCCGAGCTTCTCGCTCATGCCGAACCGCATCACCATCTGCTTCGACGTGGCCGTGACCTTCTCGAGGTCGTTCGCCGCGCCCGTGGTGACCTCGTTGAAGACGATCTCTTCCGCGGCGCGTCCGCCGAGCGTCATTGCCAGGTTCGCCATCAGGTTCGCCTTCGTCGTCAGGTACCGGTCCTCGCGCGGGAGCGAGATCGTGTAGCCGAGGGCCTGGCCGCGCCCGACCACCGAGATCTTGTGCACCTCGGTGTCCTGGTCGAGGAAATGGCCGACGAGGGCATGGCCCATCTCGTGGTAGGCCGTGATCTTGCGCTCCTCCTCGGACATGAGCCGCGTCTTCTTCTCCGGGCCGGCGATCACGCGCATGATCCCTTCCTCCAGCTCATCCTGCTCGATCGTCTTCTTGCCGCGGCGCGCCGCGAGCAGCGCCGCCTCGTTGACGAGGTTCGCGAGGTCCGCGCCCGTGAAGCCCGGCGTTCCCGCGGCGAGCGTGTCGAGATCGATCTCCGGCGCAAGCGGCTTGCCCTTCGAGTGCACCTCGAGGATCTTCTTTCGGCCGTTCCGGTCAGGACGGTCGACGACGATCTGGCGGTCGAACCGGCCCGGGCGCAGCAGCGCCGGGTCGAGGATGTCCGGGCGGTTCGTCGCCGCGATCAAGATGATGTTGTCCTTCAGCTCGAACCCGTCCATCTCGACGAGGAGCTGGTTCAGCGTTTGCTCGCGCTCGTCATGCCCGCCGCCGAGGCCCGCGCCGCGATGGCGCCCGACCGCGTCGATCTCGTCCATGAACACGATGCACGGCGACGCCTGCTTCGCCTGCTCGAACAGGTCGCGCACCCGCGACGCACCGACGCCGACGAACATTTCGACGAAGTCGGAGCCCGAGATGGAGAAGAACGGCACGCCCGCCTCGCCCGCGACCGCGCGCGCGAGCAGCGTCTTACCGGTGCCGGGCGGCCCGTAGAGCAGCACACCCTTCGGGATGCGCGCCCCGAGCGCCTGGAACTTCTTCGGGTTCTCGAGGAACTCCTTGATCTCCTGCAGCTCCTCGACCGCCTCCTCGACGCCGGCGACGTCCTTGAAGCCGATCTTCGGCGAGTCCGGCGTCATGCGCTTCGCGCGCGACTTCCCGAACGACATCACCTTCGACCCGCCGCCCTGCACCTGGTTCATCAGGAAGATCCAGAAACCGAAGAGCAGGACGAACGGCAGGAGCGACGTGAGGATCGACCACCACGGCGACGACCCCGTGCCCTTCGAGTCGTACGTCACGTTCGCCTTCTGCATCTGCTCCTCCACCTGCGCCTCGGCCTGGTCGCTGGCGTAGTGGACGGAGTACTTCGAGTTGTCCTGCAGCTTGACGTTGAACTTGTGCTTGTTCGGGTCGATCACGACCGAGTTGATCCCGGTCGGGTCGCTCTTGATCTGGCTGATGAACTGGGAGGTCGTCCGGCTCGCGCTCTTCTGGCCGTGGCCGCCCAGCGTCTGCAGCGCGAGCCACACGAGGGCCGCGATGATGACGAGCGGGAACAGCGCGCTGCGGAAGAACCGGTTCACCTAATCCTCTTTCGTCAGGGTAGCAGCGTCGGTTTGAGCTACATGCCCCTGGATGGGGGGGTTTACCCGGGCGGCAGCCCCTCGACCAGGTCTGGATCGAGTACGCCGACATAGGGCAGATTCCTGTATCGCTCGCCGAAATCGAGGCCGTAGCCGATCACGAAACGGTTCGGGATCTCGAAGCCGACGTAGCGGACCGGAACGTCGATCTCGCGGCGGTCCGGCTTCGTCATCAGGGCGCAGACCTCGAGGCTCGCCGGCTCGCGCGCCTCGAGATTCCGCATCAGGTA
>JBJMJS010000005.1:0-20381 GCA_045806225.1 Gaiellaceae bacterium | reverse complement strand
TTGTTCGTGCCGATGATCCCGGTCGGACCGCGCTTGATCCAGCCGGCGCAGTAGACACGGCCGACCGGCTCGCCGTCGTCGCCGACGACGCGGCCGCCGGCGTTGCGGATCGTGCCTCGGCGCTCGTCGAACGGCAGGTCGGGGACGGCGACGCCGAGGTAGCCGACGCTCCGGAAGACGAGCCCGCACTCGAGCGTCTCCCGCTCCTCGGTCGCGACCGCAACGAGGCGCCCGTCGCGTTGCTCGAGCCGGTTGCGAACGAGCTCGACCGCCTCGACGTGCGTGTCGCCGCGAATCGCGACGGGGGAGAGGAAGAATCGGAGTCGCAACGTCACGGGTTTGCCGGTCGCCTCACGTGCGGCGAAATCGCGCAGGACCTCGAGGTTCCGCTCGGTGCTCGTGTCCTCGGCAAACGCGCCTTCGAGCTCGGCCGGATCGACGCGCACGTCGGCGCCCGCGAGATCGCCCATCTCCTTCAACTCCTGCGTCGTCCACGACGCCTGCGCGGGACCGCGGCGGCCGACGACGACGATCTCGCGCAGCGTCGAATTGCCGATCGCCTCGATCGCGGGCTCCGTCGTGTCCGTGGGCGCGAGCTCGTCGGGCGTCAGCGCGAGCATGCGTGCGACGTCAAGCGCGACGTTGCCGTTCCCGATCACGACCGCCCGCTCGACGTTCAGGTCGAACGGGACGTCCTGGAAGTCGGGGTGGCCGTTGTACCATGCGACGAACTCGGTGGCCGACCACGAGCCCGGCAGCTCCTCGCCCGGGATTCCGAGCCGACGGTCCGTCTGCGCGCCGACGGCGTAGACGACCGCGTCGTAGAGGCCCACGAGGTCGTCGTGGGTGAGGTCGCGGCCGACCTCGACGTTCCCGAGAAAGCGAAAGCCGGGCTTTGCGGCGATGCGCTCGAACGCGCGCGAGACCGTCTTCAGCTTCGGGTGGTCGGGCGCGACGCCGAGCCTGACGAGCCCCCACGGCGTGGGCAGTCGTTCGATCATGTCGACCTCGATCCCGCGCTCGGCGTCGAGCAGCGCCCCGGCAGCGTAGAAGCCGGCCGGCCCGGACCCGACGATCGCGACGCGGAGTCCCGTGCTCATGCGGCGGATGCTACGCGGGCGTTCCGGACACGCCGCGCATCGCCGTCACACGCCGCGACATGCCCGAACCCGGCACGGCCCGGGTCTGACCCCGGCCTTGCCTGGAGCGGCCATGTCGTGACGGCCGGAACGGACATCGCCAGACATGCCGTGCCGCGTGGCCGCGAACCCGCTGTCCTCGGCGGATCCGGCACGAGCCGTGTCCGGAACACCCACGGCCCGGGTCTGACCCCGGACGTGGCTCGAGGGGCCGGTCCGGGACGAACGATTGTGTGCCGAACCGGTGCCGGGGCACCACGGCCTGCGCTGGGCGACGGCGCGCGGGCGTCCCTAGGTCAACGCGCGAAAGCGACGCGTCCGCGCGTTACGCAGAGCAGCCGGAGCCGCAGCCGCCGACGGCTTCCGCCGGCGTCTCGTCGTCCACCTGGAACGAGTGGCCGCAGCCGCACGAGGAAACGGCGTTCGGGTTGTTGATCGCGAACCCGGACTGCTGGATCGAATCCACGTAGTCGACCTCGGCGCCCTGGAGGTACGGCGCGCTGAACGGGTCGACGACGACTCGCACGCCGTGGGCCACGAACTCGAGGTCGCCCTCGACGGCGTCCCGGTCGAACCCGAGCCCGTACTGGAAGCCGGAGCAGCCGCCGCCCTGGATGGCGACGCGCAGCACGCTGACGTCGGTCTCCTCCGCGATCAGCTGCTTGATCTTGTCCGCCGCGGCGGGCGTCACCGACAGCAGCGGCGTCGTCTCGATGCGCTCCTGAATCTCCATTACGACCCCATCGTACCCGACATGCCGGACCCTGAAATCCCCCGACTTTGTGACACGCGGCTCTCGCACGGTTGAGCCGTTTCGGGGGAGCTTCGTAGCGTTACTCTGGACCTGTTAGGTTCCCGCGGCGCTACGGGGAGGACGGGCTTGCTCGACAACTGGCTGCCGTTTCTGATCTACGGGGCGTTCGCCCTGTTGATCCCGGCGACGATGATCTTCGGGTCGTTCGCGCTCGCGACGCGGCCGCACCGCCGGATGCGCGCCCGAACCATCCCGTTCGAGTCGGGCGTCTCGACCGGCCCGCCGCGCCAGCAGCGCTTCACGATCAGCTTCTACCTCACCGCGATGCTCTTCATCGTCTTCGACATCGAGATCGTCTTCCTGTATCCGCTCGCGGTGATCCTCCACAGCCTGGCCTGGTTCGGGTTCATCGAGTTCCTCTTCTTCGTCGCGATCCTCGTCGTCGCCTACGTCTACATCTGGCGGAAGGGAGCGCTCGAGTGGCAGTAGACAAACGGCTGCGCGACCACGGTCTGAACTCGGAGCGGCTCCTGTGGCCGACGAAGGGGCCTGGCGCATTCGAGAACGAGGTGGCGCAGATGGAGCGCGCCGTCGGGCTGACGACGCTCGAGAAGGCCGTCGCGTGGGCGCAGACGAAGTCGATGTGGCCCGACACGTTCGGCCTCGCGTGCTGCGCGATCGAGATGATGGCGATCGTCTCGTCGCGCTACGACATCGCACGCTTCGGGATGGAAGCGTTCCGTGCGTCGCCTCGCCAGGCCGACCTGCTGATCGTCTCGGGGCGGGTCGCCCACAAGATGGCCGCGCCGCTGCGGCAGATCTACGACCAGATGCTCGAGCCCAAGTGGGTGATCGCGATGGGCGCGTGCGCGAGCTCGGCCGGGATGTTCAACAACTACACGACGATCCAGGGCGTGGACAAGATCGTCGCCGTCGACGTCTACGTGCCCGGGTGCCCGCCCCGGCCCGAAGCGCTGATGGAGGGAATCATCCGTCTGCACGAGCGCATCCTCGCCGGCATCCCGCCCGCGTACGAGGTGCGGGGCGTCGCCTCCTGATGGCGTTGAACTACAGACCCGTTCCGGGACTGATCGAGATTCGCGAGGCGCGCGGCGAGACGACCGTCGTCGTCGATCCCGCCCGGCTCGTCGACGCGGCGTACCACGTCCGCGACGAGCTCGGCTTCGACTTCCTTGCCGACATCGCCGCGACCGACTATTTGGGGTGGGGCGGCGACGGCGTGTCCGGCTACATCGGCACCGACCGTGGACGCGACATCAACCGGCCGATGACGCAGGGCTTCCAGTCGCTGCCAACGCCGAAGCCGAAGCGATTCAGTGTCAGCTACCACCTCCTTGCGCTGCGCGACGACCACACCCGCGTCCGGCTGCAAGTCTGGGTCGACGACGGCGAGCCCGTCCCGACCGTCGTCGGCGTCTGGCCCACCGCCGACTGGCACGAGCGCGAGGCGTGGGACCTGATGGGGATCGCGATCGACGGCCACCCGAACCTCGAGCGCATCCTCATGCCCGAGGACTGGGTGGGCCACCCGTTACGCAAGGACTATCCGATCGGCGGCGAGCCAGTCCGCTTCAGCAGCGCGGAATAACAGTGGCGATCGCCCCCGAACGCGCGAAGATCTACGACGGCACGCGGATCCCCTCGCCGATCCCGTCGATCCTCGAGGTCCCCGCGCACCTGCGCGGCAACGACGACATCCTGACCGTCAACTTCGGGCCGAACCATCCGTCGACGCACGGCGTGCTCCGCCTCGTCGTCGATCTCGACGGCGAGGAGGTCGTCGGCGTCAAGGCGGTCATCGGCTACCTCCACACCGGCTTCGAGAAGAGCATGGAGCAGAAGACGTGGTGGAAGGCGATCACGTACGCGCCGCGGATGGACTACGTGTCCTTCCAGTACCAGGAGCTCTGCTTCGTCCTCGCGATCGAGAAGCTGCTCGGGATCGAGGTGCCGCCGCGTGCGACGTGGATGCGGATGCTGCTCTCGGAGCTGAACCGCATTCACTCGCACCTCGTCTGGCTCGGGACCGCCGCGCTCGAGCTTGGGGCGATCTCGATGTTCTGGTACTGCTTCCGCGAGCGAGACCGCGTGCTCGACCTGTTCGAGCTCGTGACGGGGTATCGCATGCACACGCGCTACTTCCAGGTCGGCGGTCTCGCGGAAGAGATCCCGCCCGGCTTCTTCCCCGAGTGCGAGCGGTTCGTCGAGTTGATGCCGGGCGCGATCGACGACTACGAGGGCCTGGTCGACCGCAATCCGATCTGGCTCGAGCGGACGCGGGGCGTCGGGCTGCTGTCGCGCGAGGACGCGATCGCGCTCGGGCAGTCGGGCCCCGTGCTGCGAGGGTCGGGCGTCGACTGGGATCTGCGACGGCGCGAGCCGTACCTTGCCTACGACCAGGTCGACTTCCGTGTCCCGGTCTACCCCGCCGGCGACGTCTACGACCGCTATCGCGTCCGAATGGACGAGATGCGCGAGTCCGTGCGCATCGTGGAGCAGGCGCTGCGTCGGATGCCCGACGGGCCGTGGATCGCCGACGACCGCAAGGTCGTTCTGCCGCCGCGACACGAGCTGCACACGTCGATGGAGTCACTGATCCACCACTTCAAGATCGTCACCGAGGGCTACCGCGTCCCCGAGGGCGAGGTGTACCTGCCGGTCGAATCGCCGCGCGGCGAGCTCGGCTGCTATCTCGTCTCGGACGGCGGCCCGAGGCCGTGGCGCGTGAAGTTCCGCGCGCCGTCGTTCGTCGCGCTGGAAGCGACCGCGACGTGCATGTCCGACGCGCTCGTCGCGGACATGATCGCCGTGCTCGGCTCGCTCGACACCGTCATGGGGGACTGCGACCGTTGACCACGTTCTACGACGAGGTGCAGGAGCTGAAGGCGCGGTACCCGGACTGGCGCTCCGCGACGCTGCCCGCCCTGCGCCTCGCGCAGGAGAAGCACGGCTACCTGTCGCCGGATGCGTTGCGCGAGTGCGCGAACGCGCTCGGCACGACGCCGGCGTTCTGCGAATCCGTTGCGACGTTCTACGACATGTTCCACCTGCAACCCGTCGGGCGGCACATGGTCGAGGTCTGCACGAACCTGCCCTGCGCGCTCGCCGGCGCGCAGCACGTCGTCGACGCGTTCGCGGAGGAGCTCGGCGTGAGGCCCGGAGAGACGACGGACGACGGCGAGATCACGTTCCGGACGGTCGAGTGCCTCGGCGGGTGCGGCCGTGCGACCGTCGTCGCCGTCGACGAGCGCTACCACGAGTTCGTCACACCTGAGAAGGTCTCGGGGATCGTCGGAGGTGTGCGTGGCGGCGGGTGAGCTGATCCTCGCCCATGTCGAGGAGCGCGATCTCACGCGCCTCGACGAGTACCGCGCCGTCGGCGGGTACCGGTCACTCGCGCGCGCGCGCGAGATGAGTGCGCCCGACGTCGTCAAGGCGATCACGGACGCGACGCTCCGCGGCCGCGGCGGCGCCGGCTTCCCGATGGGGCGCAAGGCGTCGCTGATCGACCAGAAGAATCCGCGGAAGTACGTCGTGGTCAACGCGGACGAGTCGGAGCCGGGCGCGTTCAAGGATCGGGAGATCATGGGCCGCAACCCGCACCTCCTGATCGAGGGCTGCCTGATGACGGCGTACGCGATCGAGGCGCAGTCCGTGTTCATCTACATCCGCGGCGAGTACCTCACCGAGTACGAGGTGCTGGCGCGCGCGGTCGAGGATGCCCGAGCGGCGGGCCTATTCGGCGACGTCGACGTCGTCGTCCACCGCGGCGCAGGCGCGTACATCTGCGGCGAGGAGTCGGCGCTGCTCGAGTCGCTCGAAGGCAAGCGCGGGCAGCCGCGGCCACGGCCGCCGTTCCCCCCGGTCACCGGCCTCTACGCCGCGCCGACGCAGATCAACAACGTCCAGACGATCGCAACCGTCCCGAAGATCCTCGAGCTCGGCGTCGAGGAGTTCACGAAGATCGGCGTTCCCTCCTCGCCCGGAACGGCGGTGTTCTCACTGTCGGGCAACGTTGTCCGCCCGGGGAACTACGAGCTGCCGCTCGGGACGCCGCTGCGCTCGCTGATCTACGACGTCGGCGGCGGCGTCCCCGAGGGACGTGCGATCAAGGGGATCATCCCCGGCGGCTCGTCGGTCCCGATCCTCACGCCGGACCAGCTCGACACACCACTCGACTACGACTCGATCCAGGCGGCGGGCTCGTTCTTCGGCAGCGCGGCGGTGATCGTCGTCGATGACCGCTGCTGCATGGTCCAACTCGCGCTGCGCGCCGCGAAGTTCTACATGCACGAGTCGTGCGGGAAATGCACGCCGTGCCGCGAGGGGACGCGCTGGCTCGTGCAGTTGTTGACACGGATCGAGGACGGGAGCGCGGTCGAGTCCGACCTCGCGCTGCTCGAAAGCGTCTGCAGCCGCATGCTCGGACGCTCGCTGTGCGCGCTCGGCGACTTCGCGGTGTACCCGGTGTCGTCGTACCTGCGGAAGTTCCGCGGCGAGTTCCAGCAGCACGTCGACGAGGGACGCTGTCCGTACGGCGACCAGTCGTCGATCGTCGGCATCGAGGCGCCGATCGACGCGCACACACACCATCCGACCGTCGAGATCCCCGGATGAGCGCGCCCGAGACGGTGACGCTCACGATCGACGGACGCAAGGTCACGGTCCCGAAGGGGACGGGCCTCGTCGAGGCGGCGCTCGCGGCGGGCATCGAGATTCCTGTCTTCTGCTACGAGCCGCGGCTCGGTCCGCCGATCGGTGCGTGCCGGATGTGCCTCTGCGAAGTCGCTCCCGGTCCGCCGAAGCCGCAGGCTGCGTGCACGCTGACGGCGCAGGATGGGATGGACGTCAAGACCGCGCTGACGTCCGATTCCGCGCGCGAATCGCAAGACGCGACGCTCGAGTTCATCCTCGTCAACCATCCGCTCGACTGCCCCGTGTGCGACAAGGGCGGCGAGTGTCCGCTCCAGGACCTCACGTTCCGCTACGGCCCGGGCAGCAGCCGGATGGACTTCCCGAAGCGGACGTTCGACAAGCCGATCCCGATCTCACCGCTGATCGCGCTCGACCGTGAGCGCTGCATCCTGTGCTACCGCTGCACGCGCTTCAGCGAGACCGTCGCCGAAGACGGTCAGCTGATCGCGCGAAACCGAGGCGCGCAGTCGATGATCGCGACGTTCGAGGACGAGCCGTACCGCGCGCACTTCTCGGGCAACGTGATCGAGCTCTGCCCGGTCGGCGCGTTGACGTCGACGCAGTACCGCTTCCAGGCGCGGCCGTGGGAGATCCAGAACGTCCCGACCGTCTGCGGCCTCTGCCCCGTCGGCTGCAACATCCACGCGACGACGCGCGAGGGCAAGGTGAAGCGCATCCTCTCTCGCAACCATCCGGAGGTCGACCAGGGATGGCTCTGCGACAAGGGCCGGTTCGCGTTCTCGCACGTGCGCGCGGAGGACCGCCTGACGGACCCGCTGCTGCGCGTACGCCGGCGCGGCTTCGAGGAGGTGTCGTGGGACCGCGCAGTCGACGAAGCCGAGCGGCTTCTGCGCGAGGCGCACGGCCGGATCGTCACCGCGCTCTCGGGCTCCGAGACGGTCGAGCACGCCTACGCACTCGCGAAGCTCCTGCGCCGCGGTCTCGACTCGCACGTCGCCGTCTTGCCCGACGAGTTCTCCGACGCACTCGATCCGCTGCGGATGCCGCTGTCGAGCATCGCCGACGCGGACGTCGTCGCGGTTCTCGGCGACGCGCCGGTCGTCGAACGCGCGCCGATCGTCGAGCTCTGGATCAAGCAGGCCAAGCGAGGCGGCGCGCGCGTCCTCTACGAGCTCGACGAGGACGCCGTGCGCGGCGCCGAGCATGCCGTCCTGATCTGGTCCGGCCCCGGCGGCCAGGGCGGAGCGCGGGTCGCCGCGCTCGCGAAGCGGCTGGGCGCCCGGGGCGCGTTCTGGCTGCCGGAAACCGCGAACGGGCGCGGCGTCTGCGACGCATGGGCGGCCGCAGCGGACACGGAGCCCGGCGAGGTGGAGCCGATCGGGCTCCTCTTCGTCTCCGGCGACGAGGCCGCCGCGAACCCCGACGTCCGCGCGCTCGCGGAGAAGGCGAAACGCGTGATCGCGGTGTCGATGTTCCACGGGCTCGCCGCGGGGTGGGCCGACCTCGTTTTGCCCGGGACGAGCTATCTCGAGCGAGACGGGACGTACGTGAACCTCGAGGGCCGGTTGCAGCGCTTGCGTCGCGCCGTCATCCCGCCCGCGCCCGACGAGCTGGCATGGATCGCGAAGCTCGGCGAGCGGTTCGACGTCGCGCTGTCGCCGTACCCGTCGGTCGTCTTCGACGAGGTGTCGCCGATCACCTTCGGCGGCGTGCCGTTCGGCGCCGTCGGCGAGCACGCACGGCTCCCGGCGCCGGCCGAGGCGCCGGCGGCGCCCGAGACCGAGCCGCTGCCGGAGCCGGCGGACGACGACGGCCTTCGACTCGTCCGCTACCGGCCGCTGTTCTCGGGCGCGGCCGTCGAGCGGGTCCCCGAGCTGCAGTTCCAGCGACCGCTCGCCGAGGTGCAGATCTCCGAGACCGACGCGCATGCGCGCGGGATCCGCAACGGCGACGAGATCACCCTCCGCTCGAACGGGACGTCGGTGTCGCTCCGCGCGCGCGTCACGAACGAGCTCCGCGGCGGCGTCGTGCGAATCGCCGACGAGCATGCGGGCGAGCTCCAGCCGTCGGTCGAGGTCGCGCGATGACGGAGGTCTGGTGGATCTCCCTGATCAAGTCGTTCGTGATCATCAACCTGGTCATGCTCGCGTTCGCGTACACGACGTGGCTCGAGCGAAAGCTGCTCGGCAGGATGCAAAACCGCTACGGCCCGAATCGCGCCGGCCCATTCGGGCTCCTGCAGCCGATCGCCGACCTGGTGAAGCTCATCCGCAAGGAGAGCTTCTTCCCGGCGGCCTCCGTCGAGGCGCCGTACATCATCGCGCCGATCATCTCGATGTTCACCGCGCTCGCCGCGTTCAGCGTGATCCCGTTCGGCGCCGGCTGGCAGATCTGGCACTACCACGTGAACGGCGAGGTCGCGAACGTTTCGATCGCGCTGATCCTGGTCTTCGCGCTCGGGTCGATCGGGATCTACGGCTTCATCGTCGGCGGCTGGGCGTCCGAGTCGAAGTACTCGTTGCTCGGCTCGATGCGCACGTGCGCGCAACTCGTGTCGTACGAAGTGTCGCTGGCGTTGAGCGTCCTCGGCGTCGTGCTGATGGGCCAGTCGCTGAACCTCGTCGACATCGTCAACAAGCAGGGCGCCACGATCTGGTTCATCGTCCCGCAGCTCGTCGGCTTCGTCGTGTTCATCTTTGCCGGGACCGCCGAGACGAGCCGCGCGCCGTTCGACCTGCCGGAAGCGGACACCGAGCTCGTCGCCGGCTACCACACCGAGTACGGCGGGATGCGCTGGGGCCTGTTCCAGACCTCGGAGTACATCAACCTGATCACGCTGTCGGCGCTCGCCGTGACGCTCTTCTTCGGCGGCTGGCACGGGCCGTACGCGCCGCTCGGCCCCCTGTGGTTCTTCATCAAGCTGTTCCTGATGATGGCGTTCTTCATCTGGATCCGCGCATCCGTCCCGCGCCTGCGCTACGACCAGCTGATGCGCTTCGGCTGGAAGATCCTGCTGCCCGCCGCGACGCTGAACGCTGTGATCACCGCCCTGCTGGTGGTGTGGATTGGCTAAGCCACTCGCACCCGTCAAGGGGTTCGCCGTCACGTTCAAGCAGTTGTTCAAGAAGCCGCTCACGCAGCAGTACCCCGAGTACAAGCGGCCGGTGTACCCGCGCTTCCGCGGCCGTCACCGGCTCAACCGGTTCGAGAACGGCCTCGAGAAGTGCGTGGGCTGCTCGCTCTGCGCGGCCGCGTGTCCCGCCGACTGCATCCGCGTCGTCGCCGCCGAGAACACCCCCGACAACCGCGTCTCCGCGGGTGAGCGCTACGCACGCATCTACGAGATCAACATGTCGCGGTGCATCTTCTGCGGGTACTGCGAGCTCGCCTGTCCGTTCGACGCGATCACGCTCGGCAACGAGTACGAGATCTCCGAGTATTCGCGCGACGACCTCATCTACACGAAGGACATGCTGCTCGCTGAGCCGGTGAAGCGCATCCCCGTCCAGGATCCGGAGCTCTACGACACGCCGATCCCGTACTACAAGGAACACGCTTGACGCTCGTTGCGTCGGCCGGGAACCTGCTCGTCTGGATCGTGTGGATCGGCGCGGCATTCGCGTGCCTCGGCTCCGGGATCGCGGTCGTCTCGTTCTCGAACCCGTTCTTCTCGGCGCTCGCGCTGATCGGGAACCTCGCGTCGCTCGCCGTGCTCTATCTCCTCCTGTCGGCGGAGTTCGTCGCGGCCGCGCAGGTGCTCGTCTACGGCGGCGCCGTGATGGTGATGTTCCTCTTCGTGATCGCCTACATCGGGCCGCAGCAGGAATCACCGTGGGCGGGGGGGCCGAGCTGGCAGGCGGTCGGCGCCGTCCTCGCCGCCGGCGCGCTGCTGATCGAGATCATCGTCGTCGTGGGGCTCAAGGCGAGCGGTGGGCTCGCCCACTCCGCTCAGCTCGGACACGCCTTCGGGAGCCCGGCCGAGATCGGCCGCCTGTTCCTGACCGACCACCTGCTGGCGTTCGAGGTCACGTCGATCGTCCTGCTGGTTGCCGCCGTCGGCGGCGTCATCCTCGGCGCGCACTCGCGCCGCGAGCACTGGGGCAGCGCCGGCAGCGATGCGCTCCGCGCCGAAAGCACGCGTCCCGGCTGATGAGGAGGGACTGACACATGCTCGGACCGAATGTCGCCTGGTACCTGTGCGTCGCCGCGTTCCTGTTCTCGACCGGCGCGCTCGGCGTCCTCCTCCGGCGAAACCCGATCATCGTCCTGCTCTCGCTCGAGATCATGCTGAACGGCGGGAACCTCGCGCTGATCGGGTACTCGCGGCACCTGGGCGACGGCGCCGGGCAGATCTTCGCGATCTCCGTGATGGCCATCGCCGCGTCGGAGGTCGTCGTCGGCCTCGGTCTCGTCGTAGCGATGAATCGCAAGCACATCACGCTCGACGTCGACCGCATGAACACGCTTCGGGGCTGATGGCGCCTTGACGGCCGGCGCGTGGATCTGCCTGCTCTCGCCGCTCGTCGGCGCGCTCGTGATCACACTCGCAGGGACGCGCATCTCGCGCCGCACCGCGGCGTACGTCTCGACGCTGTCGACGGCCGTCGCGTTCGCCGGCGCGTTGACCGCGTTCGCAGGCCTCCTCGGGGAGCAACCACACGAGCGGCACCACATCTCCACCGCGTGGACGTGGATCGAGGGCGGTTCGTACCAGTCGGGCCTGTCAGTCCTCGTCGACCCGCTCAGCGTGATGATGATGCTGATCGTCTCCGGGGTCGGCGCGCTGATCGTCGCGTACTCGATCGGGTACATGGACGGCGACAACGAGGAGCGTCGCTACTTCGCGTACATGTCGCTCTTCGTGTTCTCGATGCTGCTGCTCGTCGAGGGCGGCAACCTGGTCCTGCTGCTCGCCGGCTGGGGCATGGTCGGCCTCTCGTCGTACCTGCTGATCGGGTTCTGGCACGAGCGTCCGTCGGCGATCGCCGCGGCAAAGAAGGCGTTCGTGATGAACGCGATCGGCGACGCGACGATGGCGCTTGCGCTCTTCACCGTGATCCAGAAGACGGGATCGCTCTCGTTCGGCGCGCTCGGCAGCGTCCATGGCTCGACCGCGGCGAACCTGATCGCCCTCGGCCTGCTCGGCGGCGCTGTCGCGAAATCCGCGCAACTGCCGCTGCACACCTGGCTTCCCGACGCGATGGAGGGGCCGACACCGGTCAGCGCGCTGATCCACGCCGCGACGATGGTGACCGCCGGCGTCTATCTGATCGTGCGCACGCACGTGATCTTCGAGCAGGCGCCGACGGTGCAGGACGTCGCGGCGGGGCTCGGTGCCGCGACGCTGCTCTTCGCCGGCCTGATCGCGCTCGTCCAGGTCGACATCAAGCGTGTGATCGCGTATTCGACGATGTCGCAGATCGGCTACATGTTCCTCGGCGTCGGCGTCGGCTCGTACGCCAACGGGATGTTCCACCTGATGACGCACGCGTTCTTCAAGGCGCTGCTGTTCTTGGCGGCCGGGATCATCATCCACTCGCTTGCCGCCGAGCAGGACATCCGCAAGATGGGCGGCCTCAAGCGGATGCTGCCGAAAACCTACTGGGCGTTCCTGATCGGGTCGCTCGCGCTCGTCGGCATCTTCCCGTTCGCCGGCTTCTTCTCGAAGGACTCGATTCTCGCCGCCGCGATGGACCGCGGGACGTACGGCTACATCCTCTGGGTGGCCGGCCTGATCGGCACGTTCCTCACCGGCCTCTACACCTTCCGCCTGTTCTTCATCGTCTTCGGCGGCGAGCCGAGCCCCTTCGCGCGCGAGCATTTCCACGCGCTGCGGCGTGACGTCGTCGGCATCTCGATGGCGGTGCCGGTGGCGATCCTCGCGGTGCTGTCGGTCGTCGGCGGGTGGATCCAGTGGGCGCCGTTCTGGCACCCGATCGAGGACTGGCTCCACGTCGTCGCCGAACCGCTGGTCAGCCCGAAGGACTGGCAGGAATGGACGTCGAGCGCGCTGGCGCTCGCGCTCGGCAGCCTCGGGATCGGAGCTGCCTGGCTGTTCTACGGGGCGCGCCGGCGCCCGGTGCCGCGACTCGCGTTCGCGCAGCGGACGCTCGAGCACAAGTTCTACGTCGACGAGCTCTACGACGCGGTCTTCTATCGCCCGTCGTCGGCGTTCGCGCGCGCGCTGACCGCCTGGGTCGAGCGGCCGCTGATCCTCGGCTCCGGACGCGAGATCGGAGACGACACGCGCGATCTCGGCGGGTGGTTCGCCCGACTGCAAACGGGGCTGCTCCGCACGTACGCGCTCGCGATCGCCTCCTCGCTCGCGGTTCTGGCGATCGTCTTCGTGGCGGTCAAGTAGGTGACCCTCGCGGCGACATACGGCGGCGCACCGCCCGCGATCACACGGCGCGGTGCTGCGTCCTCAGTCGCGCCCGGGCTACCCAGCCCGGGCGCTCCCTGCGTCCTTCCACCGCTTGGTGCTCGCAACCGGTGCATCCACCTATGTCACCCCAAGGATCACCAGTGACCACCCTCCTCATCGTCCTCCCGCTCGCAGCCGCCGTCATCCTGTGGGTGCTGCCGCTGAACCGCGTCTCGGCCGGCTCGCTCGGGCTGCTCGCGGCGCTTGCGGAGGTCGGCCTGTGGGTCCAGCTCGTCGTGCGCTTCGACTTCTCGAGCAGCGGGCTGCAGTTCGAGCAGCGGCACAGCTGGTTCAGCGACTTGAACGTGTCGTACCACGTCGGCTTCTACGCGTTCTCCGTGTGGCTCGTCGGCCTGACGGTCGTCGTGACCGCCGCGTGCGTCGCATACGCGTTCTGGGCGGGCCGCGAGCGGGCACGAGCGTACTTCGGCCTGATGCTGTTCCTCGACGCTGCGATCGTCGGCGTCTTCACGGCGCAGGACTTGCTCCTTTTCTACGCCTTCTTCGAGGCGATGCTGATCCCGCTCTACGTGCTGATCGGCGTCTGGGGCGGACCCGGGCGGATCGGAGCGACGCTGAAGTTCGTGATCTACACGATGGCCGGGTCGCTCCTGATGCTCGCGTCGATCATCGTCTACGGCCTCTCGAAGGGGACGTTCGACCTCGTCACGATCGGGAGGAGCGACAGCACGTGGATCTTCCTCGGGTTCGCGGCGGCGTTCGCGATCAAGGCGCCGCTGTTCCCGTTCCACGGCTGGCTGCGCGACGCATACACCGAGGCGCCGGCGGAGGTGTCCGCGGTCCTGTCGGGCGTGGTCTCGAAAGCGGCGGTGTACGGGTTCCTGCGCATCGGCATCGCGAAGTTCCCGGGCCCGACGCACGATTTGCGCGCACTCATCCTGGCGCTCGCAGCGACCGGGCTCGTGTACGGATCGTTGCTCGCGTTCCGGGCGCCCGACTTCCGCGGTGTCGTCGCGTATTCGTCGCTCGCGCAGATGGGCCTGATCACGATGGGACTGTTCGCCGTCAACGACCTCGGCCTCAATGGGTCCGTCCTGCAGATGGTGAACCACGGCCTTGTGTCGGCGACGCTCTTCCTGCTAGCAGGCATGGTCGAGCGGCGGGCGACGACCGGCGACCTCGCACGCATCGGCGGGATGGCCCGTGGCCGGCCGGCCCTCGCCACCGTGCTGATGGCCACCGGCATCATCGGCCTCGCGGTCCCGTTCTCCGGCGCGTTCGCCGGTGAGTTCCTCATCCTCGCGGGCGTGTTCCGGCGCGGCTGGGGTTGGTCGGTCGTCGGCGCGGTCGCGATCGTGCTCGCCGCGATGTACATGCTGCGGTTGATCTCCGCTGTGCTGCATCGCGAGATCGGCGCCTCGGTCACTGACGCCGCGCTCGACCTGCGTCCGGCTGAGCTCGGCGTCACCGTCCCGCTCCTCGCCTGCCTGCTCGTCCTCTCGGCGTGGCCCGCCGCGATCAGCGGCCACGCGTTCGGAACGAAACACCCTGGCGCCGCCGCGACGTCGACGTTCGCGACCGGCTGGACGAGATACGGACCGGTGACCACGCCGTGATCCAGCGCCCGCACGTCGACTGGTTCGCGCTCGGCCCGATGAACGCGCTCCTTCTCGCGACCGCGCTCGCGCTGATGGCTGCGGTTCTCGTTCCCGGCCGGGCGCGGCGGACGACGGGCGCCGTCGTCTGCGCGCTCGGGTACGCGGCCGCGCTCGGGCTCGCGATCGCCCTGTATGTCCGCAGCCCGCATGCGCATGGGGTCGTCGCCGATTCGCTGCAGCGCGACCGGTTCGGGCAGTTCGCGCAGATGATCGTCGCGGCCTCTGGCTTGCTGGCCGTCGGCATCTCGTTCCGCGAGCGGATGCGCGACGACCATGTCGCCGAGTACTACGCGTTGCTTGCCTCCGCCGGTGCCGGCATGACGTTCTTCGTGGCGTCGAACAACCTGCTGACGCTCTTTCTCGGCCTCGAGTGGCTCTCGCTGTCGCTCTACATCCTGTGCGCGATCGACCGCGACCTGCTCGGTGGGCTTGAGGCGGGACTCAAGTACCTGATCGTCGGCGGCTTCGGGTCCGCGGTCCTGCTCTTCGGATCTGCGCTCGTCTACGGCGAATCCGGACGGCTCGACTTCCCCGGGATCGCAGCGGCGGGGCGGGAGCACGATGCGCTCTTCGTGTTCGGGCTGGCGATGCTGATCTCGGGCCTCGCGTTCAAAGCATCGGCCGCGCCGTTCCACATGTGGACGCCCGATGTGTATGAAGGCGCGCCGACGCCGGTGACCTCGTTCATGGCGGCGGCGACGAAGACGGTCGCGCTCGTCGTGATGCTGCGTGTCCTGCGGACTGCATTCCCGCAGGAGGCACATCTGTGGACCGTCGCCGTCGCCGTGATCGCGTGTGCCTCGTTGGCGATCGGGAACCTTGCGGCGCTCGTCCAGCGCAACGTCAAGCGGATGCTCGCGTACTCATCGATCTCGCATGCGGGTTTCATGCTGATCGCGATCGCCGCGAACAACGCGCTCGGCGCACGCGCGCTTCTCTTCTATCTCGTTCCCTACGCGGCGATGTCGCTCGGCTCGTTCGCCGTCGTCGCAGCGCGGGAGCGCGAGCTCGGCGTGCCGGTGACGTTCGAGAACATGGCGGGCTTCGGCTGGGAGCGTCCCGTCCTCGGAATCGCGATGTGGACGTTCATGCTCGGCTTCGCCGGCTTCCCGCTGACAGGCGGGTTCGTCGGGAAGTTCTACGTCTTCAGCGCCGCGTACCGCCACGGATGGACGTGGCTCGTCATCGTCGGCGTCGTCGCCACGCTCGTCAGCCTTTACTACTACCTCGGCCTGATCCGCGCGATGTTCATGCGGCGCGCGGAGGAGCTGGCGTTGGCGCCGGTCGGCGGCTCACCGCCACGCGAAACGTTGCTGCACGTCGCCGTCGTCACCTGCGTCGGCGTAACCGTCGTGTCGTTCTTCGCAGTCGAGCCGCTGATCGACCTCGCGAAGCACGCGGCGAGCTCGCTTCCGTTCTGACGCTCAGGCGGATTCGGGCAGCGGCGCGGCATCGGGCGCAGCGTCGCTCGCGCGTGTCCGCAGCGGACGCGCGGCCCAACTCGGCAGCCACCAGTTCCAGCGGCCGAGCAACCGCAAGATCGCCGGCACGAGCAGGGCCCGGATGACCGTCGCGTCGAAGATGATCCCGGCGGCGAGGCCGATCCCGAACTGCTTGATGTCGAGGCCCGGCCCCGTCGAAAGGACGAAGAACGCCAGACACAGGACGAGCGCGGCGCTCGTCACGAGCTTCCCGGTCCGCGCCAGGCCGAGTTCGATCGCGTCGTTCGTGCGGCCGGTGTCGTCGTATACCTCGCGCATGCGCGTGAGCATGAAGACCTCGTAGTCCATCGAGAGGCCGAACAGAAACGCGAAGATCATCAGCGGGATCCACGGGATGATCGACTGCGTGGCGTGCACGCCCCAGATCAGGTGGGCGCCGTGCCCCCACTGGAAGATGAACACGATGATCCCGAACGCGGCCGCGAGCGAGACGAGATTCAGGATGACGGCCTTCAACGGCAGGATCAGGGATCGGAAGGCGCGCGCGAGGAGGATGTACGTCAGGACGATCACGAACAGCAGCACGTACGGGAAGTTCCCGTACACCGCGTGGACGAAGTCGCGATCCTCCGGCGCGACACCGCCCAGCGACGCGCCGGGCGGCAGCGCGTCGCGGACACGGGTGATCGTCGTGCGCACCGGCTTGCTCGCACCGTCGCCCGCGGGGATCGCCTCGACGATCGCGTAGCCGGCCCGCCGCCACGCGGCGGGAGCGGAGGCTCCGTCGATGCCGTCGAGAGACCGCAGCTTCTGCGCGACCGTTTCGGCGTCGGCTGCGCGCGTCAGCACGGCGAACGGCTTGAACGCGCCGGCGGAGATGCCGGCGGCCGCGAGCGCCTGGCGGCCGGCGACCGCGTCGCCGGCCCCCGGCTGGTCCTTCGCCTGCGCCTCGCTCGGATTGATCCGGAGCCCGAAGCTGACGAGGATGCCCACGATCACCAGCCCGATCGCCGCCACGACGACGGGGCGACGGATCACGAGCCTGGCCCAACGCGCCCAGAAGCCGGATTCGCCATCGGTCACCGCCACGACCCGTTTCGGCATGACGCGCACGCGGTTGATCCGGTGCCCGAGCACCGAGAGGAGTGCAGGCAGCAACGTGATCGCCGCGATGACCGACACTGCGGGAATCAACATGCCGCCGATGCCGATCGAGCGGATGAACGGCAGCGGCAGCACGATCATGCTGAGCAGGCCGACCGCGACGGTCGAGCCGGAGACGATCACGGAGCGCCCGGCGTGGCGCATCGTCTCGACGACGGCCGTCTCGACGTCCTCACCGCTTGCCAGCTCCTCGCGGAACCGGAAGATCATCAGCAACGCGTAGTCGATCGCGACGCCGAGCCCGACGAGCGCGATCAGGAACTGCACGATGATCGACACGTTCGTCAGGTACGTCAACGCCCACACGAGCGAGAACGTGTTGAGAATCGCGGCGAGCGCGATCACGAGCGGCATCACGACGGCGGGCAGCGTGCCGAACACGAACATGAGGATGATGAGCGCGCCGAAGCCACCGATCACCGCCTCGGTGAGCACGCTGGGACCGTTCCCGCCGCTCGAGTCCTCCTGGAGCGGATCGCGGCCCGTCATCCACGACCGAACGCCGGAGGGCGTCGCGGCCTTGACCGCGGCGCGCGTCCTGCCGAGGTAGGACGCAGCGCCGAAGCCCGGCGTCCCGGCGGGATAGAGCTCCGCGAATGTCGTATGGCGGTCACGCGACACGTACGCGTCGTCGTGGGTCGAGAAGTACGAGCTCACGCGCGAGCGCGGGTTTTGCGCAGCAGCCGCGTCGATCGCGCGCGCGACGCCGCCTGCTTTCGTCACGTCACGAGGAGATCGGAACACGAGCACGAGCGGCGCCTGCTCGCCGGAGCCGAAGACCTTCAGCGTCTTCTGATTCGTCTCGTACGCCGAGTAGCCGGGAATCGAGAAGCTCTCGAACCAGCGGCTCGATACCTGCTTCGCCGAGAACGCGCCGAACGCGGTCAGCAGCGCCCAGGCGACGAGGACCCAGCGCCGCCGCCTGTACACGATCGTGGCGAGGCGACCGAGCATCACCTTGCTTCTACCAGCGCCGCGGCCGACTGGGCAAATGTGAATGTCAGGCGGCGAGACGACTGTCGTCGCGGCGTGCGTCCTCGCGAGCACGCGTGACCGCGACGCGGACGCGTGCACGACCGACGCTGAGCACGCACGCGGTCGACGCGAGCATCCAGCCGAGCGCGAGCGCCGAGACCGCGGCGCGGGGGACGCCGCCGACGACGGCGGGGCTACGGAGCGACGCGCTCAGGACGAGCAACGCGAGCGACCCGGCCGCTAGCAGCGGGCGACCGCCGCCGCACCGCGCGGCGAGCGTATCGGCATAGCAATCGAGGACGAGCACGAACCCCGCGGGGACCGCGGCGAGCAAGGCCACGAGCGCGAAGCCGTGCCCGCCGGCGAGATCGGCGCAGAGCGCCACGAACGCAAGCAGGGCCGGGAGCGCTCGGCGGGCCATCCACCGCACTTTCCGCCTCGGGTCGGACGTTCCTTCGAGGCGCCGCAAACGGTGGCGTAGTCGTTAGGGTCCGGCCCGCATTCGCCCACGAAAGGAGACCGATGGCAGACGCGTCGTTGACCTGGCTCGGACATGCGTCGTTCCGGATCGACACCCCCGGCGGGAAACGGGTGTACGTCGATCCGTGGCTCGACAACCCGAAGTGCCCCGACGCAGAGAAGGACCCTGAGCGGTGCGACGTGATCGCCGTCACGCACGGCCACGACGACCACGTCGGCAGCGCCGTCGACATCTCGAAGAGGTTCGGACCGCTGCCGATCGTCGCACTCGTCGAGCTGAAGGGCTGGTTGAAGAGCCAGGGCGCGCAGACCGACGACATGCCAGGCCCGAACAAGGGCGGCACCGTCGAGGCGGAGGGAGTCAAGTTCACGCTCGTCAACGCCTTCCACTCGAGCGGGGCCTCCGACGGGAGCTACACCGGTGAAGCGGCAGGGATCGTCGTCGAGCTCGAGGACGGGAAGAAGCTCTACTTCGCGGGCGACACGTGCGTCTTCGGCGACATGCAGCTGATCGGCCGGCTCTACGCGCCGGACGTCGCGGTCCTGCCGATCGGCGGCCACTTCACGATGGACCCGCGTGAGGCAGGGGTCGCGTGCGAGCTGCTCGGCACGAAGCGAGTCGTCCCCTGCCACTACGGCACGTTCCCGCTCCTGACCGGGACGCCGGACGAGCTCCGTCAGCACGCGCCCGGGGTGACCGTCGAGGCGATCGAGCCCGGAGCGACGCTCACGCTGTGAGAGAGCGCTGGTTCGGAGCGACGGGGCGGCGAGTCCCCGAGATCGCGGTCGAAGGCGAGCTCGACGTCGACGGCGCGCTCGTGCTCGACGACGTGTCGGACGAGCTGGGGCTGCACGTCGCGCACGAGCATGGCACGCCGGTCGCCGTCCGCGCGCGGACGGCGGAGGACGTGAAGAAGGCACTCGCCCGACCGGAAGTGTCGACGGTCCTCGTCCCGCCCGAGCAGCGGGAGCTGCTCGACCTCGATCTGCGCGAGCTGACGTACGGTGGCTAGACGCCGGGTCGAAGGGACGGGCGGGCCGCCGATCGCCACGTACTCGATCGTCGCCTGCGACCTCGAGGCGGCGCAATGGGGCGTCGCCGTGCAGTCGAAGTTCCTCGCAGTCGGATCGGTCGTGCCGTGGGCGGAGCCGAATGTCGGCGCGATCGCGACGCAGTCGTACGCCAACCCGCGCTACGGGCCGGACGGGCTCGCGCTGCTCCGGTCCGGCAAGTCCGCGCAGGAGACGATCGACGCGCTGACGGCCGCGGACGACGGCCGAGCCGACCGCCAGGTCGGCATCGTCGACGGGCACGGCCGCGGGGCGACGTTCACGGGCCCTGGTTGCCTCGACTGGGCGGGCGGGCGCACCGGCGAGGCCTACGCGGCCCAGGGGAACATCCTCGTCTCCGATGCGACGGTCGGCGCGCTCGCGACGACGTTCGAGAGCAACGCACACCTCGAGCTCGCCGAGCGATTGATCGAGTGCCTCGCTGCCGCACAGGCGGCCGGGGGCGACAGGCGCGGCCAGCAGTCGGCCTCGCTGCTCGTCGTCGCAAAGGACGGCGGTTACGCGCGCCTGTCCGACAGCGTCGTCGACCTCAGGGTCGACGACCACGAGCGCCCGATCGTGGAGCTCCGCCGCATCTACGCGCTCCACCGCGAGCTGTTCGGCGTGACGCCGCCGGAGGACTGGCTCGACGTCGAT
>JBJMJS010000004.1:0-18513 GCA_045806225.1 Gaiellaceae bacterium | reverse complement strand
CTTGCCGTTGACGTGATAGGGGATCACGAATGTCGCCATGCGGCAAGACTAACCGGGCCATGCGCGCCGACCTGGACAACGCCGCAATCGCCGAGCAGCTCGAAGCATTCGCCAGCCTGCTCGACCTTTCCGGCTCCAGCTACTACACGTCGCGTGCGTACCGGCGCGCGGCCGAGACGATCCGCGAGTCGAAGGCGCCGATTGCCGACCTGGTGCGTGCCGGACGCGTCCAGGAGCTGCGCGGCATCGGGCCCGGCATCGCCGGCCGGCTGCGCGAGCTCGTCGAGACCGGGAGGATCGAGGAGCTCGACGAGCTCGAGGCGGAGGTTCAGCCCGAGCTCGTCGGGCTCGGCCGCTTCCTCGGGATCGCGCCGAAGCGGATGGTCGAGATCGGCAACGCGCTCGGCGTGCGCACGCCGGACGAGTTCCGCGAGGCCGCGCGCGCCGGCCGGCTGCAGAGCGTGCGAGGCGTCGGCCCGCAGACGGAGCAACGGCTGCTCGCGCGGCTCGAACGGGAGCGGGAACCGCGTCAGCGTGGGCTGCTTCTCAACCGCGCGCGCACACTTGTCGAGGAGATCGCGGCCCCGCTCGACGGCGCGATCGCAGGCGACCCGCGTCGCTGGGCGGACACGTCGTTCGATCTCGCGGTCGTCTGCGCGACCTCGGAGCCCGCGCGGATCCTCGACGCGTTCGCGGCATCTCCACTGATCGTGACCGTGGTCGAGCGGGACGAGCGGCGCGCGATCGGCGTCACCGTCGAAGGCGTGCCGGTCGAGCTCGTCGTCGCCGAGCCAGGTCGATTCGGTACCGAGCTCGTCCGCGCGACCGGAACACGCGCGTACGTCGAAGCGCTCGGCGACCTTCCGGGCGCGGCGGACGAGCACGCCGTTTATGCGGCGCTCGGGATCCCGTGGTGCCCGCCGGAACTGCGGGAAGAGCCGTTCCGCGGGACGCCGCCGCAGCTCGTCACGCTCGACGACATCCGGGGCGACCTGCATTGCCACACGACGTGGTCGGACGGGAAGGCTTCCGTCCTGGAGATGGCAACTGCTGCGAGTGACCTCGGCTACGAGTACATCGCGATCTGCGACCACACGCAGAACGTGCGCGTCGTGCCGGGGCTCGACGCCGACGACCTGCGCCGCCAGGGAGAGGAGATCGCGGCGGCAAACGCCGAGCTCGCGCCGTTCCGGGTCCTACGCGGGACGGAGGTCGACATCCGAAGCGACGGCAGCCTCGACCTGCCCGACGACATCCTCGCCGAGCTCGACTGGGTCCAGCTCAGCCTGCACGCGGGGCAGCGCGAGCGGGGCGACACGTTGACGAAGAAAGTGACGGAGGCGATGCAGCACCCGGCGGTGACTTGCCTTTCGCACCCGAAGGGGCGGATCATCAACCACCGCCCGCCGAACGCGCTCCAGCTCGAGCGCGTGTTCGAGGTCGCGCAGGAGACAGGGGTCGCGCTCGAGACGAACGGGTTGCCGGACCGCCTCGACCTTTCGGGGTCGGAGGTGCGGCTCGCCGTCGAGGCCGGCGTCCCGGTAGTGGCGTCGACGGACGCGCACTCGGTGCGAGGGCTCGGCAACATGCGTCTCGCGGTCGCGACCGCGCGCCGCGGCTGGGCGACCGCCGCGAGCATCGTCAACACACGGCCGCTCGCCGAGCTTCCGCTGCGCCGCGGTTAGGAGCGTCCGGTGGGACGTCGCTCGTCGTCGTCGCAGCAGATGGTTCGCGAGACCCTGCTACTAGCGGGGGCAGAACGTCGGTCCGCGCCACGCGCGCACCGACCCGCCGTATAACGCGACCGCGCCACGCACGTCATCGGGCTGCAAGAGCCGGCAGGTCCACGTGCCGGACGGCGGCGCCGAGCAGAGGGTCGTATGGTCGTTGCCGACGCTCGGGTTCATCGTCGCGCACTGCCCGGTCTCGTGGTCGAGGCCGAGGACGTGCCCGAACTCGTGGGCGATGATCAACGCCATCTCGTACCGGTCGTGCCCTGCCTGGATCCCGACCTTCGCGTTGACGAACGTGCCGCCGACGCGCTGGACGTGCGCGTCTCCGGCCGGCTGCTTGTACCACCGGATCCCGACGAGGACCTTTGCCTCGGCGCGTGTGGTTTTCACGAACTGGACTCGCGCGCCGCTCGCGTTCCATGCGTACGCAGCAGTGTCGACCGACCACGAATACGCAGGCGTCTCCGTGTAGTAGCCGATCGTCCGGCTCGGCCAGCGGCCGCCCTCGAACTGGTACGCGTCCGCGCGCCCGACACCGAGCAGGACGGTGGCCACGACCGCGAAAACGAGCGCTCGCCTCATCCGAGTCCATGTCGGCATGGGACACTCGCCGCTTGAAGGTTCTCGCCACGAGGCGGTACCCCGGCCCGGCATTCGATGAGCTTCGAGACGTGGAGCTCGGACAGCTCGAGGAACCGCGCGACGACGTCGAGGCGCTGATCGTTGCGAACGAGCCGGTTCCCCTCGAGCGGTTCCCCGCGCTGCGCCTCGTCGCGAACTTCGGTGTCGGCTACGACCGGATCGACGTCGCGGAGTGCACGGCACGCGGGGTCGCCGTCACGAATACACCCGGTGTCCTCGACGCCGCCACCGCCGACCTCGCATTCGCGCTCATTCTCGCCGTGCGCCGGCGCGTCGTCGAAGGCGACGACGTCGTCCGGGGCCGCGGCTGGCGCGGCTCGTGGGCCGAGGGCTTCCTCGGCCGCGACGTCTCCGGGTCGACGCTCGGGATCGTCGGGCTCGGCCGGATCGGATCGGCGGTCGCGCGACGGGCTCGCGGGTTCGACATGCGCGTCCTGTTCACACAGCGCACGCGCGTCGACACCGAGCTCGGCGAGTTCCGCGAGCTCGACGACCTGCTCGGCGAGGCGGACGTCGTCACGATTCACGCGCCCCGGACACCCGAGACGGAGCGGTTGCTCGACGCACGCCGCCTCGCGCTCGTGCGTAACGGCGCCGCGCTCGTCAACACGGCTCGCGGCGAGATCGTGGACGAAGACGCGCTCGTGCGCGAGCTCGTCAGCGGGCGGATCAGCGCGGGGCTCGACGTCTTCGGGACCGAGCCCGACGTCCCCGGCGAGTTGCTGACGCTGCCGAACGTCGTCCTGACGCCCCACATCGGCAGTGCGACGATCGAGACGCGATCGGCGATGACGCGGCTCGTTGTCGACAACGTGCTCGCGGCCGAGCGCGCCGCGCCGCTGCTGACGCCGGTGCCTGCTTTGCGCTAGAGCTGCGACGCCGCGCGGCCCGGGCCGCTGGAGGTCCACTCGGCGACCTCGAACCAGTGCGTCGCGCGGAGCGCCTCGGCGACCTGCGGGTCGGTGTGCGCAGCGTAGAAGACGTGCCGCTCGAGGTCACAGCAGATGGCGACCTCGTTCAGCGAGACCTCGGGCACCTTCATCAATGCCTCCCCCGGCAGCTTCGCCTCGGCGACCGTGTAGTGCTTGAACTGCAGGTCCGGCGCGTATTCCATCAGCGTCGGCCAGTCTGGGCAGGTCCGGGAGCTCATCCCGCCACCCTTTCCGCCTGCGTGCCGATTTCCTCCCGCGACCACCGGCCTTCGAGCCGGACCGCACCCGCGACGTCGCCGGCCGGATAGACGACGAACGTCGCGGCCTGGTCGAGCCAGTGGTACAGATGCTCGCCGCTCTCGTCCGTGAGGCCGAGCCGGACGAGGAAGCGTCCGTCCGCGAACGGCAGCCGCTCGATTTCGAACCGGACGGGAAACGACGTCGTGCCGTCCGACCACCCGAGCTGCGAAGCGGACTGCGCGCCGCCGGCCAGCAGCAACCCGGACGAGTCGCGGATCTCGTACGACAGCCGCGGCGCGGGCACGGGCCGCTCGGCCGCCAGCTCGAGGCGAAGCGTCATGGGCTCGCCGCTGAGAAACTGGTTGCGCTCCTCGCCGGCCGGACCGACGAGCCGGACGTCTTCGATGCGGGCCTCGCCGGTGCCCCACTCCTTCAACCCCGAACCACGCTCGGCGGGATCGAGATCGTCGGCGAGCAACCGGCGGTAGCGGACGATTGCATCATGCGTCGGCCCGTCGAACTCGACGGCCCCGGCGCGAAGCAGGACGGCACGGTCGCACAGTCGCTCGACGGCGGCGGCATCGTGCGAGACGAAGACGATCGTCCCACCGCGCTGCTTGAACTCGAAGATCTTGCCGAAGCACTTGCGCTGGAATTGCTCGTCGCCGACCGCGAAGACCTCGTCCAGGAGGAGGACGTCCGCGTCGATGTGCGCAGCGATCGCGAAGCCCAGGCGCATGTACATCCCCGACGAGTACGTGCGGACAGGCAGGTCGATGAACTCCTCCAGGCCGGCGAACGCCACGATCTCGTCGAGCTGCTCGCGCACGTACGCGCGCTTCAGCCCGTGGATCGACCCGTTGAGGAAGACGTTCTCGCGACCGGTCAGATCAGGGTGAAACCCTGCACCGAGCTCGAGCAGCGAGCCGACGCGCCCGCCGACCTCGACTCGGCCGGACGACGGCTTGACGATGCCGGACAGGAGGCGAAGCAACGTCGTCTTGCCGGAGCCGTTCCGGCCGACGAGCCCGACGGCGCTTCCCGGCTCGACGGAGAACGTGACGTCGCGCAGCGCCACGACGTCCTCCCCGCGCGCGCGGCCCCGAGCGACGACGAGATCCTTCAGCCGCCGCGCTTCCCGCGGGTAGACCCTGAAGCGTCGCGACGCCTGGTCGACGACGATCTGGCCGGGTTTCACGCCTCCGAGGGTACCGGGAGCGCCCGTCGCACCAGGTTCCCGAGCACGCGTACGAACGGCGGGTCGGCATTCGGCATCTCGATCCGCGCGAGCTCCATGCCGAGCTCGCGCGCCTTGTCGAGCGCTTCGCGGTCGAGATCCCAGCGGATCTCGAGGTGGTCCGCGACGAACCCGACCGGACACACGAGCACCGAGCGAACTCGGCGCGCATGCAGGTCCTCGAGGTGGTCGAGAATGTCCGGCCCGAGCCACGGCTCGCCGGTCGGCGACTCGCTCTGGAACGAGAACGACCACTCCCCGATCCCGCCACGATCCGCGACGAGGCGCGACGTCTCGAGCAGCTGGTCGCGATAAGGATCGCCTTCGCCCAGGATCCGCTGGGGAAGCGAGTGCGCGGTGAAGACGACGTGCGCCTGCGTGCCGCGCACGCGGTCGGCGAGGACCTCGACGAACGCGGGGTCGTCATGCCAGCTGTCGACGAACAGCAGCTCCGCGCGACCCGCGAGCGCCTGGTCGAGCTGCTGCTTGTAGCCGGCGATCGAGAGCCGCGAGTAGTGCGGCGCAAGGACGAGCCCGACGACCGTCGTCGCGCCGCACGCAAGCGCCTGCTCCGCGGCGTCGGAGATCCGCGGCGTCCAGTGCTTCATTCCGGTGAAGACCGGGACGTCGCGCAGCTCCGCCTCGAGCGCCGCCCGCGTCTGCTCGGTGATCGCGTTCAGCGGCGACTCGTCCTCGATACCGAGCGCGCGGTACCGCGCGACGAGATCTTCGAGGAGCTCCGGCCGGATCGGCCGGCCGCCGCGGATGTCGGCGTAGTAGGCGGGCACGTCGTCGAGCCGCTCCGGCGACCCGTACGCCATCAGGACGACCGCGGCGCGTGGCATGGCTAGACGCGCGCCTCGACCGAGGCTTCCTGCACGTACTCGGTCAGGCGCCGCAGGACGGCCGGGTCTGTGTTTGGCACGACGCCGTGCCCAAGGTTGAAAACATGACCCGGCCGCCCCGCGGCACGGTCGAGGATAGCTCGCGCCTCGGCTTCGACCCGGCTCCACGGCCCGAGCAACACCGCCGGATCGAGATTGCCCTGCACGCCCCTGTCGTCGCCGACCTCCTCCCAGCCGCGGTCGAGGTCGATCCGCCAGTCGAGGCCGATCACGTCGCCGCCGGCCGCCGAGAGTGAGCGCAGGAGCGCGGCCGTTCCGGTGCCGAAGTGGATCGTCGGGACGTCGAGCGTCGCCAGGATCTGTGTCGAGTACGGAGCGACGAACTCCTCGTAGTCCGAGGGCGACAACGCACCGACCCACGAATCGAACAGCTGGATGACGTCCGCACCGGCACGCACCTTCCCGTTCACGTAGCGCGCGAACTGGTCGGCGAGCTTCGACGCAAGCGCATGCCACAGATCAGGATCGCGATACATCATCGACTTCACCTTCAGGAAGTCGCGGCTCGGCCGTCCTTCGATCAGGTACGCGGCCACAGTGAACGGCCCGCCGCAGAAACCGATGACCGCGCGCTCCGGCGCGAGCTGCTCGCGCACCAGCCGAACCGCTTCGAGGATGAACGGCGCCGACTCCTCCGGTTCCGTCACTCGCAGGCGCTCCACGTCAGCGCGCGTCGCGATCGGCTCGCCGATCACGGGGCCGACGTTGTCGACGAGCTCGACGTCGACGCCCATACCGAGGACGGGGAACATGATGTCGGTGAACATCACGGCCGCGTCGACGCCGTGCGCATCGACCGGCTGCAGCGTCACCTCGGCGCAGAGCTCGGGACGGCGGACGATGTCGAACAGGCCGTATTGCTTGCGGATCTCGCGGTACTGCGGCAGCGAGCGGCCCGCCTGGCGCATGAACCAGACGGGTGTGCGCTCGGTCGGCTCGCGCCGACAAACCCTGACGAGGAGTGGATCCACGGCCGACCTACACTAGAGGCTCGATGCGGGTCGGCGACCACACCGTTCCGGCCGGGCCGCTCGCAGTTCGTTGGCACGCATTCGAGGTCCCGGCCGTGCAAGCGGGTGCACGCGCGTGCGTCGACGTGGAGCTCGAGAACGCAGGCACGGCACCGTGGCGCCAGCTCAAGCTCTCGTACCACTGGCTCGACGATCGCGGCAACCCGATCGTGTGGGACGGGATCAGGACGCCGGTCGACGCGGGGCCGGGCCAACGCGCGACCGTCACCGCCGCACTACGGGCGCCGATCCCACCGGGCGCGTATCGGCTGGCGTTCGACCTCGTCGACGAGAACCGCTTCTGGCTCGCCGAGCTGGGCAACCATTCCCCCACTTTCGACGTCGACGTGACGCCGCGCGACGCGAGCGCGGCGCGCGCGTACGTCCCCAACGGCATCGATGTCGCACCCGACTGGGAGGAGCGCGTGTACGTCGCGCACACCGAGGGCTACGCGGCAGTCGGCGGCTCGATCGCGTACGACGGCGGCCGTCTTCGGCGAGCACCGGAGGAGCTGACCCCCTACGCCCCGGGCGGCGGGCGCAACCCCGCGTTCGGACATCCCCTCGTATGCCCGTCGCTACTGCCGCCACTCGAGCCGAACGCCGAGATGCTCGGACTGCCGGCGTGGCGGCCGGAGGGCGACGAGCCGTGGCTCTACGACGCGCGCATCAACCTGACGCTTCGACCGAAGCGGCGCTAGCCGGCCGCGACTACACCTCGACAGCGATCTGGTCGTCGACCCGCGTGAAGACGAATGCGCCGACCGAGAGCGAGACGACCGCGGCGACCGCGACGTAGACGACGTCGGCGGCGCGCGGCAGGCGCCCGTAGAAGAGCGGGTCGCGAAGGGCCTGGATCGCCGGCGCGAGCGGGTTCACCCAGTGGATCAGCTCCACCACCTTGTGGTGCTTCGAGATGTCCGGCGAGTTGAGCGGGTACAGCACGGGCGTCAAGAAGAAGAGTGGCAGCAGCAGCGCGGCGACGAGGAACTCGATGTCGCGGAACAGCACGTCGAGCGACGCGAGCGCAAGGGCCAGGCCGCTCGCGAGCGCGACGACGCCGACCGCGATCGGAATTGCGAGCCACTCGGTGCCGCGCACGCGCGGTAGGAGTGCGAAGTTCAGGATCAGCAGCCCGGCCAGCATCACGGCGAACGACACGAGGTGCGTGGCGACGATCGACAGCGGGACGAGCTGGCGCGGGAAACGGGTTTTTCGGATCAGGTTCGCGTTGTCGAGCATCGACCGCGACGCCGACTGGACGGAGCTCGAGAAGAAGATCCACGCGGCGAGGCCGACGAGCAAGAACAGCCCGTAGTGGCCGGCCGAGCCGAACGGGGTCTTCCACAGCACCGAGAAGACGAGCAGATACACGGCCATCAGCAGGATCGGGTTCGCGAGCGTCCACGCGATCCCGAGCAGCGACCCGCGGTACTTCGCCTGCACGTCGCGCCGGAACAGGTTCCCGAACAGCTCGCGGTAGCGGAAGAGGTCGGCGTAGACGGTCATCGGCGCCGAGGTTACCGGCACAATCGGGCACCGAAATGCCGTCCGTCGCGTTCGTGTACCCGAACACGCGCCGCGAGCTGATCGCGGAGTGGCGCCGCGGCGTCGCACCCGAGACGAACCTGCTCGGCTTGAACCAGCTCGGAGCGCACGGGTTCGATACGCGCGTGCACGAGCCACGGCTCGAGCGCGGAGCGGCGTTCCTTCCCGCGCGCCTGCGCTGGCACCTTCGCGAGCTCCCGCTCCCGCGGGAGCTTCGGGACGTCGACATCGTTTTCACGCCACTCGCGAATCTCGTGCCTCTCGCCGCGCGCGCGCGGCGCCGCCCTGCGGTCGTCGTCGTCAACTACGGCCTGAACTCGATCCTGCGGCGCGGGAACGCGGCCCGGCGCGCGGCGCTCCGGGCATCGCTACGGAGCGCGGCCGCGGTCGTGTGCCTGGGCGAATCGCAGCGAAACGAGCTACTCGCGCTCGCGGCGTTGGACCCAGACCGAGTCGCGGTGGTTCGCCACGGTGTCGACCACCTTTTCTTCCAACCGACGCCGCGGCCCGGCGAGCGGCTCGTGATCGCGGTCGGGAAGGATCTCGCACGCGACTACGCGACGCTCGCCGATGCAGCGCGTGCCCTCGATGCGCGCTTCGTCGTCGTTGCGCTACGGCGGAACCTCGACGACGTTTCACTCCCGCCGAACGTCGAGGTGCGCGAACGGATCCCGTGGACCGAGCTTCGCGATCTCTACACGCGCGCCGACGTCGCCGTCGTCGCGATGCGCAGCGCTGCGTTCACATACGGGTCCGAGGCCGGTGGCGTCACGGCGCTCCTCGAGGCGATGGCGTCCGGCCGCCCCGTCGTTGCGACCGATCGACCGATCATGCGCGACTACGCCGCGGGCAACGCGGGCATCCGCCTCGTAGAGGCGGAGGACGCCGACGCGCTCGAGCGCGGCATCCTCGCCGCACTCGAGGACGATGCTGCGGGGGCAGCAGGCCGGCGCCGCGTCGAAGCAGCGCACACGATGGAGTCGATGGCCACCGCGCTTGCCCCCGTGCTGCGCGACGCGGCCAGCTAGCGACGACGCCGGAAGAAACCGTTCGCCTGCAACAGGTCGCCGCTTCGCCGGTCCCTGAACGACGTCTCGATCCCGATCGGGTCGAACCCGGCCGAACGCAGATACCCGATCACCTCCTCGACGAGCGCCTGGCCGCGGTAGAGCTCGACGACCGAGAGCTCGACTTCGACGACGCGCACGAATTCGAGACTGTCCTGCGCTCCGCGAAGCACCGCAAGCTCGGCGCCCTGGACGTCGAGCTTCAGGTACGCACGGCCTTCGGTGACGAGACCGAGCTCGTCGAGCCGCGCGACCTCGACCTCGATCTGCCCGACCTCGGCCGACTCGGGCGCGTGCCGCAGGTGCGCCTCGGCCATCGGGAGCAGCGAGCTCGACTGGCGGTTCCCGGTGACGCGGAGAACCGCCGTACGTGACTCGTCGCCGAGCGCGACCCGATGCCATTCCCAATCTCGATCACGCGCGGGAGGATCCTCGAGCGGCTCGAAGGAGATGATGCGACCGCGAAAGCCGAGGGATCTGATCCCGCGCGCCCAATCGCCGTCGCTCGCGCCGACATCGAGGACGACGTCGACACGCTCCTTCGAGAGCAGCTCGGCGCGTCGGAGGTGCGGGAAGTTCCTCGGTTCGTGCGCGATCACTTCGACGCCGACCCGCCGGAGGAGAGGCCGGACGAACCCGAACGCTCCCATCAACGCTTCGACACGATACTCGTCTGGCGTCCGCGCTAGGTTGCAGCACACAAGGCGCTAACAGGGCTCGGCTACCCTCGTGCCGGGCTCGTGGCAATGGTGGCAGAGGTATCGGCATGGACGCTTTAGCGGCAATCGTCGCGTTTCCCGCCAGCGCTGGGCTGATCGCGCTCCTGCTCCGGACTCCGCTGGCGCAACGCGTCGTCGCTGCGCCGCGCGCCGACCGCTGGCACGAGCGGCCCACGCCGATCATCGGCGGCATCGGCATCTTCGGCGGGTTCATCATCGCGCTCGGCGTTGCGGTCGCCGCCGGCGCGGTGCCTGCGAATCGCGAACTGCTGGCGATCGCGGGCGGTGCCACGATCCTGTTCGTCGCCGGCCTGATCGACGACGTCTTCTCGCTCGGCCCGCTGCCGAAGCTCGGCGCGCAGATCGGCGCGTCGCTGCTGCTCGTCTTCACCGGCCTGACCATCCAGGGGCTGATCGGAAACCGCATCGTCGCGGGCGCCGTGGCGGTTCTCTGGCTGGTCGGGATGACGAACGCCTTCAACCTCCTCGACAACATGGACGGTCTCGCCGCGATGCTCGCCGCAATCGCCGCTGCGTTCTTCGCGATCGACGCGGTCACGTCGCACCCGAACGACGTCTCGCTCGTGATCGCGCTCGCTCTCGCCCTCGCATGCGCCGGCTTCCTGCCCTTCAACCTCCGTCCCCGGCGAAATGCCGCGGTCTTCATGGGCGACGCCGGCAGCCAGATGCTCGGCTTCACACTCGCCGCGCTGGGGTTGTCCGCGAGCTGGAAGGTCGCGGGCACGACGGTCGCCACGCTGCTCCTGCCGATCCTGATCCTCGCGGTACCGATCCTCGACACGACGCTCGTGACGATCGTCCGGCTCCTCGACGGCCGCCCTGTCTACCGCGGCGGGCGAGACCACACGTCGCACCGTCTCGTCTACCACGGGCTGTCGGAGAAGCGCGCCGTCGCGCTGCTCGCGGTCGTGTCGGTCGCTCTCGGGACGACGAGCCTCGCCTACGAGGTGCTCGGCAACCAGTTCGTGACGCTGATCGGCGTCCTGCTCACCTTCGCGCTGCTGGTCCAGTTCGGGAGCCTCCTATCGGATGTCGACCGCGCGGCCGACCTCACGCCGCCGCGCGAGCGCTCGCTGCTCCAAACGTTCGTCGCGAATCCGCGGCGTCTCATCGAGTCGCTCGTCGATTTCGCGTTGATCACCGCTGCGTTCGCCGCGGCGTACTACATCCGGCTCCAGGACAGCGGCACGCCGTGGCAGCGGCACATCTTCCTGATCTCCCTGCCGGTGATCCTGTTCGCGCGCTACGCGGCGTTCATCCCCTTCGGCCTCTACCGCGGCGTTTGGCGGTACGCAGGCGCACGCGACGCCGTCGCCATCGTTGCCGCAATCGTCGTCTCCGAGACCGTCGCCTACGCGTTCGTCGGTCTCACGCAGGAGTGGGGCGGATTCCCGCGGAGCATCTTCGTGATCGACGCACTGCTCGCGACCGTTCTCATCGGCGCCTCGCGCTTCTGGGAGCGCGGCGCCGTTCGCGCACTCGCGTCGCTGACCGGTAGCGGCTCTCGCCGCCGGACGCTGATCGTCGGCGCGGGGCGGGCCGGCCGCAGCCTCTTGCGCGAGCTCCGCGAGACGCCGGGTGAGCAGGTGGTCGGGTTCGTGGACGACAACGCCCGCCTCCGCGGTCGCCGCCTGCAAGGCGTTCCCGTTCTCGGCGGGGTGTACGACGTCGGACGCGTGCTTGCGGCCACACGGCCGGAGACGGTTCTGGTGACGATTCCCGACGCGCCGCGCGAGCGGCTGGACGTGGTCGTCGAAGCGTGCACGGAGGCGGAGGTACCCTGCCGGTTCGTGCGCCGCGAGACCGACCTCGATCCGCGCGTCGTCCTCGGCGCCGCGAGCAGATGACCACCGTCACGTCGCGCGCGAGGCCGGCGCGCGACCGAACTCTCGCCGACCGCTTCCTCGGCGTCGTCCCGCTACTGGCGATTTTCTTCTGGCTTTGCGCGATCTACGCCTGGCAGGCGTGGCGCCATGGTTCCCCTTGGCTCTTCGGCGACGAGCTCGAGCTCTCGCAGCTGTCGCGCGCGATCGCCGAGACCGGTCATGCGGCGCGCCGTGGACAGCCGCACTCGTTCGACACGCTCTACACGTATGTGATCGCACCTGCGTGGAAGCTTCACAGCACGCAGCACGCGTACGACGCGGTCAAGTACCTGAACGTGATCCTGATGACGGCGGTCGCGTTCCCCGCGTACGGCATCGCACGCCACGTCAGCGGGAAGATCCCCGCGCTGTTCGCGGCGGCCGCAGCCGCCGTCATCCCCGCGCTCTTCTACACCTCGCTGATCGTGGAGGAGCCGCTGGCCTACCCGTACTCGACGCTCTGCCTCTTCCTCATCATCAAGGCACTGACCCGTCGCACTCGGTGGTGGATCGTAGGCGCAGTCCTCGTCTCGATCGTCGCGCCGGCGGTTCGCGGCGAGCTGATCGTGATCCCCGCGACGTTCATGCTCGCGCTCATGTTCCGCTTGTGGCAGACCGAGCCGTCGATGCGCTGGCGGCGCACGTGGAGCGCCGCGGATTGGGTCGGTGGAGCGGTCGTCGTTGCCGGCGCCGCGATCGTGCTCAGCGCGATCTTCGGTCACCGGTCACAGGAGTGGGTGATCGCGACGGGGTTCTACAAGCACCGCATGTTCACGTACGGTCTGCGCGCCGCCGGCGCGCTCACGATCGGCCTCGGCGTGCTGCCGGTCGTCGTCGGCCTCGCGACGCTCTGGCGTGTCCCCGGCGAGCGGTACCGCGTCGAACTGCGGACCTTCCGCTGCGTCGTGCTCGCGGCCGTGATCACGTTCGGGATGTACACGGCAGTGAAGGCTTCATACCTCTCGACGACTTTCGGGACAGTCACTGTCGAGCGGAACCTCGTGTACCTCGCGCCGTTGTTCTTCGCAGCGACCGCGTTATGGCTCGAACGGCGCGCGCTGCATCCGGTGGCCGTTGCGGTGGCAAGCGCGTTCGCGCTTTACCTCATCCTGACGACGCCGTACGAGATGCAGTTCCGTCTGTACTCGGACGCACCCGGGTTCGCGCTGCTCGAATGGCTGAACCGGACGGCACTCGCGCTCACGCCGGGCGGCGCGAAGGTGCTGCTGCTCGTCGTGCTCGTCGCGGTGGTCGCCGTCCTGGTCGGGACGAGATACGTCCCGCGCGCGGCGCCGGCGCTCGCGATCGCGGTGGCGGCGTTCGTCCTCGCATGGAACGGCGCAGGCCAGCTGACCGCTTCGGCCGCTTCGAACGCCTTCTCGCGCTCGTCCCTCTCGAACATTCACGGCGGTCCGGAGTGGCTCGACGGTAAGACGAACGGCGCGCCGACGTTCTATCTCGGACAGGGGATCCAGGACCCGAACAGCGTCAACCTGCTCGAGTTCTGGAATCGCTCTGTGAAGCAGGTCTGGAGCCTCGACGGGACGGCCCCCGGCCCAGGGCCCACGCTCACGCCTGACCTCGCACGAACCAACGGGACCCTCTTCCCCGATCCCAAGTACGAGTACGCGGTCGCGGAGCCCGGCATCGTGTTCGCCGGCACGCCGCTTGCGCACCACGAGCACCGCGCAGGCGGACGGTTCCAGCGCTGGACGCTCTACCGCGTGAGCCATCCGCTGCGACTGAAGCGGTCGATCACCGGCCTCTATCCCGACGGATGGTCGGGTCCGAACGGCACGCAGTACACGCAGTACACGACGCCGGGCGGCGGGACGGGCACGATCGCGATCCGCGTCTCGCGCCAGGACTGGAGCGGTCCGTTCACGCCGGCGAACGTGCAGGTGACGATGGGCGGAGTCCGGATCGGGACCGACAAGCAGCCGCACCTCGCGCTGCCGTACACGATCCGCAAGTGGCGGATCCGGCGCAACGAGAGCAAGACCTTCGTCCTGCACACGCCTGGGCCACGGTTCCGCGTCGAGGTCGCGGTTGCCCCGTTCTTCCGGCCGCACGACCTGGCGCCCGAACGGACGAGCGACGCACGGCCGCTCGGCGCCGAAGTGTCCTACCGTTTCACTCGCTCGCGGCGCACACGTAGGTAAAGCGCGCGCGCAGGACCGCGCGCGCGACCGGCCCAGCGTGCTCGAGCCCCACCAGGACCTGCGCGAGGACCGGCGAGAGGGCATAGCGCTGCGGGACGAAGAACGGGCGGGTGTCGAACCGGCCGAACCCTGCAGCGTGCGCATCGGCGCGCACCTCGGCGAGCGGGAACTGCCGCGGGTTCAAGTCGAACACGAGCTTCTTCGTCGTGTACTGACGAGCCTGCTCGAAGAAAACCCGACGGTCGGCCGCGTAGTAAATCGCGCGAAAGCAGCTCGTTGCAGCGACGTGAGCGGGCGGAACGTAGTCGTTGAGGTCGCCCTGGACGACGTCGCGTCCTTGCGCCCGCGCAGCCTCGACCATCGCGCTGCTCGCGTCGACGCCCTTGTAGAGCACTCCTTCCGGCAGGTATCCCGCGAGCGCGCCGTCGCCGCACGCGAGGTCGAGCAGCGTGTCGCCCGGCTCCAGCCGAGGCCCGACGGTCACGATCGCGTGCGCGCGATGCGTGAGGTAGCGAGCCGGATCCGCATAGGCCGTCTTGCTCCATTCGGCCGCCGTGGCGTCGTATTTCGTCGATCTCATCGCAGGGCTCGCAGCCGCTCCGGATGCTTGCGCAGGAAGCGCGCCATCGCCTTCACGTGCCACCAGTTGCGCCGCGTGAAGAACCGCTTGTCGATCACCGCCTGGTACTCGTGATGGACGATTGCGGACGGCACCCACCATCGCTCCCAACCGGCCTTCATCGCGCGGTAGTTGACGTCGATGTCCTCCACGTACAGCTGATAGCCGGCGTCCCACCCGCCGATTTCCTCGAGCATCGTGCGCCGCATCAGGAGAAACGCGCCGAGCATCGTGTCGACCTGCATCGGCTCGTGGGAAGGCGCGTCGAGGAGGTAATGGCGCCGCTGCCACTTCAGCGGCGGAAACAGCAGACGGAGCGGCGTCCGGCGCACGACCGTCCCGGCAACGGTAGGGAACCGACGTCGCGACGCCTGCAGCGTTCCGTCGGGGTTGATCATCTTCGGCCCCGCCACGCCGCAGCGCGGATGCGCGTCGGCGAACGCGACGAGCTCGGCGATCGCATTGGGCTCCGGGACTGCGTCCGGATTCGACACGACGATGTACTCCCCCGAGGTCGCGGAGGTTCCCGCGTTGATGTTCGCGGAGAAGCCGAGCATCCGCTCGTTCCGCAGCAGGCGGACGCCGTGCGGAACGCCGCCGTCGACACTCCGCGGCCCGTTCGCGACCACGACGACCTCGTCGACCTGCGGGCGGAGCGCCGGCAGCGACCGGTCGAGCAAGCCCGATTCCTCCGGCCCGGTCACGATCACGATCCCCGAGACCTTCACGCTTGGAGCACCTCACGGTAGACCGCCGCGGTCAGACGCGCGGTCTCGTGCCACGAGAACGCCCGCGCCCGTTCGATGCCGGCCGCGGACAGCCGTTCGCGTTCGGCGAGCGCTCTCCGCACCGACTCCGTGAGGTCGTCGCCGAAGACCGCCGCGTCCGCGGCAACCTCCCGTAGGGCGGCGTCGTCGAGCGCGGCGACCGGTGTCCCGCACGCCATCGCCTCCAGCAGTGGCAACCCGAACCCCTCGTACCGCGAGGGGAAGACGAGGCACGATGCCTGCTGGTACAGGCGCACGAGCTCGTCCTTCGCGACGTACCCGCGGACGTCGGCACCTCGGCGCCGCAGCTCCTCGGCGAGCTCCATGTCCTTCGTCGGTCCGACGACGACGAGCCGACGCCCGAGCGCCCGCGCGGTGTCGGCCGCGAGGAGCGGCTGCTTCCGCGGCTCGATCGCACCGACATAGAGCAGGTAGGAATCTCGGCCGTTTGCGGGTTCGAACGCCGGATCGACGGCGAGCAGCGTGACGACGACCTTTTCGGGTCGGATCCCGTAGAGCTCGATCAGGTCGCGCTTCGTCCGTTCGGAGATCGTCAGCACGCGTTCGGCACCGCGCGCCGCCCGCGGGACGACGACGCGGAACACGAGCCGGATACGGAGCGGCATCACCGACGGGTCTCTTTCCCACGAGAGATCCTGGACCGTCACGACGGCAGGGCAGGGACAGCGAAGCGGCAGCGCATGCAGGAAGTGTGCGAGTGCCGGCCGGACGCGACGCAGGAGCGCGGGCACCGAGCGCGCCATTCGAAGCTCCTGGTTTCGCGCCGGCAGGTGAAGCGGCTCCACGCCCGGCGGCACAAGCTCCGGCCGCCGCGTGATCGCCGCGAACCGAAGGTCCGTCGCCACCTCCGGCAGGGCGCGCAGCAGCTGCTCGACGTACGTCTCGTCGCCGGTGCGATGCCGGCCGAGGACGTCGGCGTCCACGACGACGAGCGGTTTCGTCACGCGACCGCCTCGCGGTACACGGCGAGCGTCTCCTCTGCTGCGCGCGCCCACGTGAAACCGCGCGCGCGCTCGAGCCCGCGCGCGACGAGCTCGTCGCGACGCTCGACCGCCTGCGTGATCCCGTCGGCGATCGCAGTTGGGTCGCGCGGCTCGACGAGGACAGCCGCGCCGTCCGCAACCTCCGCCGTCGCGCCTGCGTGGCTCGTCACGACCGGCGTGCCGCACGCCATCGACTCGAGCACAGGGATCCCGAAACCCTCGTAGAGCGACGGATACGCGACGCACCGGGCGCCGCGGTACTGCTCCGCGAGCGCCGCGTCGCTCAAGCGCCCGAGCCAGCGGACGCCGTTGCGGCCGATGTCCACGTGTCCCCACCCGCGCTCGCCGACGACGCGCAACTCGACGCCGAGCATCTCCGCTGCCTCCGCGACACGGGCGACGTTCTTGCGCGGCTCGAGCGTCCCGACCGTCAACACGTAGTCACCACGCGCGGCCGGCCCGGCGCGTGTGAACACCGGCTCGACCCCGTTCGGGACGACGCGCACGCGCTCCGCCGGCACGCCCAGCAGCTCGACGACCTCGCGCTTCGTGAACTCCGATACAGCGATCACGAACGTTGCACCCCGTACCACGCGCGGGACGACAAACGGCCCGTACCGCCGCGACCAGCGGTTGAACGCCTGCGGTTCGCGAAGGACGGCGAGGTCGTGCACCGTCACCACCAGCGGGACGCGACTGTGCAGCGGCCCGCGGTACGTCGGGCAATGGAGCACGTCCGCAGAGGCCGACGTCGTCCCGAGCACGAAGGGGTACCACAGCGCGTCGCGCGGCACGTTCCACGCCCGCGCACTTCCGCCGAACGACCGGTCGCGGATCTCGACGCCCGCGTGCTGGTTCAACTCGCGCCTGAGGCCGAGGATGTACCGCGCTGTCCCCGCGCGTGTCTGCACGAGCGGGGTCATGTCCAGGTCGACGCGGATCACAGCGCGTCAGCGTAGCCCTGCAGGTGCAGACGACCAGTCTCGAGCCAGGTGAACCGCGTCGCGTGCTCGAGACCGCGTGGGACGAGCTCGTCGCGCCGTGCGATCGCCTCGCGTACCGCGGCTGCGAGGGACGCGGGATCGTCGGGATCCGCGCGGACGGCGGCTTCGCCGGCGGCCTCGTCGAGCGAGGGATGGCTCGAGACCACCGTCGGCACGCCCGAAGCCATCGCCTCGACGACGGGAATCCCGAACCCCTCGAACCGCGACGGGTAGACGAACACCTCCGCGCCGCGGTAGAGCGGCGGCAGTCGCTCGTGCGGAACGTACCCGAGCTCGTCGACCGTCAGCAGCTGCAACTCTTCGCCGAGCTCGCGCCACGCCACACGCAGCGTGTCGAGGTTCTTGCGCCACTCCGTCGCCGTCGCCGTTGTGAACGCGTACGGACGGCCGGTCGAATGGCGCTCGCCGGCGGGGGAGAACGAAGCATCGACTCCCGGACGCGCGACACGAATCCGGTCGCGCGCAATGCCCAGGGTCTCCACGACATCGCCGGCCGTGAACTCCGAGTTCGTGAACACCACGTCGCACGCTCGCGCGGCGTTGGCGTTCGCGGTGTGCATGCGCACGGTCCGTGGGTGAAGCTTTTCCGGAAACCTGAGCGGGCCGAGGTCGTGGATCATCGTCGCGCGCGCGCCGGAGCGCTGCGCCGGGAACATCCAGTCCGTGAAATGCAGGGCGTCGAAGCGACCGACGAACCGCTCCGCGGGCGGCCAGCGCGCTGCGCTCCATGCGCGACGGGTCGCATGCGCAAACGGCACGGTGACGAGCCGGCGCCTGACGGGAAGCCCCGAGAGCGTCTCCTCCAGCAACGGCCGGCCGCGAACGCTGACCGGGCCGAACACGACGAGCTCGTGCTCGCCCGCCGCCGCCTCGACCATCCCGGCCAGGGCACCGAGGATGTACGTGCCGACTCCCGTCCGCGGGTGGGAGAGCGGCGTGACGTCATACGCGATCCTCAAGGCGTGAAGCGCACGGACGCGACACGAATGCCGAGGACTCGCGTGTAGAGGGTTAGAGGGTGGTGTTGGGATTGATTGT
>JBJMJS010000003.1:0-25662 GCA_045806225.1 Gaiellaceae bacterium | reverse complement strand
GCGCGTCCTCGGCACGCCTGCGCTCTTTGCGACGGCGTACGGCAACGTCGGCTCGTCGATCTATTACGCGCTCGGGCTCGTCGCCGGCATCGCGCTCGGCCTGACGCCGCTCGTCTTCGTCATCAGCGGGATGATCTTCGCCGCGACCGCTGCGACGTACGCCGAGGGAACGGTTCGCTATCCGGAAGCCGGCGGCTCGTCGTCGTTCGCGCGGCATGCGTTCAACGAGCTCGTCTCGTTCTCGGCGGCGTGGGCGCAGATGCTCAACTACATCGTCACGATCGCGATCTCGGCGTTCTTCGTCCCGCACTACCTGTCGATCTTCTGGGAGCCGCTGAAGACGAACCCGTGGGACATCATCGGCGGCGTCATCGTCATCGTCGTGCTCGTCCTCCTGAACATCGTCGGGATCAAGGAAGCGGCGCGGCTCAACATCTTGCTCGCGGTTGTCGACTTTGCAACGCAGCTCCTGCTCGTCGGGCTCGGGTTCGCGCTGATCTTTCATCCGCACATCGTCTTCTCGGCGAACCTGCACTGGGGTGTCGCGCCGACGTGGTCGTCCTTCTTCCTCGCGATTCCGATCGCGATGATCGCGTACACCGGCATCGAGACGGTCTCGAATCTCGCCGAGGAGGCGCGCGACCCTCCGCGCGACATCCCGCGTTCGATCCGGTGGGTCGCGATCGCCGTCTTCGCGATCTATTTCACGCTGCCGCTGATCGCGCTGTCGGCGTTGCCCGTGCATCGCGCAGCAGGCGGCTACCAGACGCTGCTCGGCCTGCCGCCGGAAAAGCACGGCTTCGCGAACGATCCGGTCCTCGGCCTGGTCGAGAACCTCGGCTTGCACGGCTCCGTTCTCAGCACCGCGAAGATCTACGTCGGCATCCTCGCTGCGACGATTCTGATCATCGCGACGAACGCGGGCGTCATCGGCGCGTCGCGCATCACGTACGCGATGGCGAGCTATCGGCAGCTGCCCGGTGCCTTCCGGCGATTGCATCCGCGGTTCAAGACGCCATGGCTGTCGCTCGTCGTGTTCGCAGGGATCGCAGCGATTGCCGTCTTGCTCCCCGGGCAGGTCACGTTCCTCGGCGACCTCTACGCGTTCGGCGCGATGCTCTCGTTCACGATCGCGCACGTCTCGATCATCGCGTTACGCGCGAAGCACGAGGAGGTCGCATTTCGACC
The DNA here is from genome assembly GCA_045806225.1 of Gaiellaceae bacterium. Taxonomy (GTDB): domain Bacteria; phylum Actinomycetota; class Thermoleophilia; order Gaiellales; family Gaiellaceae; genus 3-1-20CM-4-69-9. The sequence goes on along the minus strand of JBJMJS010000003.1, from coordinate 24,474 downwards.
CTGGCCGAACGTTCGCATCCGCGGCATCGACTGGCCGCTGTTCGCGATCTTCGGCGCTCTCGGGACAGGAGCGGCCTGGGCGGTCATCGTCGCGCAGAAGCCGGGCGCGCGGTGGACCGGTCTCGGCTGGCTCGCGCTCGGGCTCATCGCCTACACGGTGTACCGCCGGTATGTGGTTCACGCGCCGCTGCGCGCGACGCTGCGCGCGCCCGTGCTGATCGGGCCGGCCGTCGCGCTCGAGTACCGCAGCATCCTCGTGCCGGTGAAGCCCGGTCGCATGTCGCAGGAAGCGGTCGATGTCGCGTGCCGACTTGCCGCCGAGCGGCGTGCATCGATCGCTGCGGTGGCTGTCGTGCCGATCCCACTCGAGCTTCCGCTCACCACGCGGTTACCCGACGAGGAGGAGCAGGCGGACGAGGTGCTCGACGCGGCGCGCGCGATCGGCGAGCTATACGGCGTGGACGTGATCGGCCGTCTCGTTCGCGGCCGCAACGCCGGGCGGGCAATCGTCGACGAGGCGGAGCGCCGTCACTCCGAGATCATCGTGATGGGTGCTCCGCGCGGTGAGGTCGCGCGCCGGGAGGTATTCAGCGACACCGTCGACTTCGTCCTGAAGCATGCGCCGTGTCGCGTCATGGTCGCGGCGGGACGCAAAGCGGCGTGAGAGCGTACGGCGTCGCGACCGCTGCGCTCGCGATCGTCTTCGTCGGGATCGGCATTGCGCTGATCGTGGAGACCGTCGTTGTCGGCGGGGCGATCGGCTACCTCTTCGGTCTGCTGTTCGTGGCCGGGGGAGTGGCGCGCTTGTACGTGCTGCGTCGCTCGGCTCGCCGCTGACGCTGCCAGTCCGGCAACCGCGGGCGGCGTCGCCGCGGCCGAACCTTCACGCGCCGCGCCGGCCGCGCGCTCGAGGCGCCGAGCGCCGGCACGTACTTGGCACGGAGCCGGCACGAAGCCGGCACCAATCCGCCCATAGGGTGGGTGGGGGGAGGGCGGGTGGGAGAGAGGGGTCCCGCGCGCGCGCGTCAACGGGGAAGCCGCGGCGTGCTCCCGGCGTAAGCTGAGGACGTGGCCCGGAAGCTGCCGCGTCTGGAGCGCGTTCTCGACGCGCCCGTCCTCTTCTCGATCGCGTACGGCGAGATCGCCTCGTCGATCTACTTCGCGCTCGGGATCATCGCGCTGCACGCCCTGGGGCTCACGCCGCTCGTCCTGCTGGTCGTCGGCGGCCTCTTTTTCCTCGTCGCGCTCTCGTACGCGGAGGGCACGGCGTCCGTGCGAGAGACGGGCGGCGCCGCGACCCTCGTTCGCGTCGCCTACAACGACCTCGCCGGGTTCGTCACGGGCTGGGCGCTCTTCCTCGACTACCTGATCGTGATCGCGCTCTCCGCGCTCTTCGTCCCGCACTACGTCGCGGGGGCGTTCTTCACCCAGATCCACCGGCCCTGGGACGTGGTCGTCGGCTGCGGCGTGATCGCCGGAATCGCGGTCGTGCGGCTCGTCCACCGCACGCGTATGCACAAGTGGGCCCTGATCGTCGCGATCGTCGACTTCGCGACGCAACTCCTGCTCGTCTGCCTCGGCTTCGCGCTCCTGTTCTCACCCGGCGCGCTGTCCAAGGGGACGTCGCTCGGCCACTCGCCGTCGTGGCACTCGATCGCGTTCGCGCTTCCGCTCGCGATGCTCGCGTACACCGGGCTCGAGACGATCGCGAACCTCGCGGAGGAGACGCGGCGCCCGGGCCGGACGCTTCCGCGGAGCCTCTTCAGCTCGATCGGGCTCGTCGTCGTCCTCTACGTCGCGATCGCGGTCGTCGGGCTCTCGGCATTCCCGCCGGAGCACGGGACAGAGCTCGGCTCGTCGTGGCTCCGCTCGCCGCTCGTCGGAGTCGTCACGCAACTCCGTGAGCACCTGCCGGACGCGATCGGGATGCCGCTACAGGTGTTCGTCGGCCTCTCCGGCGCGTTGATCCTCGTCACCGCCGCGACGACCTCGATCTCCGGGTTCGGCCGGCTCGCGTACTCGCTCGGGGAGCACGGGCAGCTGCCGCGGAAGTTCGGCTGGCTCAGCCCACGTTCGCTCGTTTCGCCCCAGTCGATCCTTGCCGCCGCTTTCATCTCGATCGCGCTCCTCGCCGGCACCGCCGTGCTGACCCATCCCGTCTTCTTCCTCGCGAGCCTTTTCAGCTTCGGCGTCCTGCTCGCGTTCACCGCGACCCAGGTCGCGGTGATCAAGCTCCGTTTCACCGAGCCGGGGCGGCGGCGCCCGTACCGCGTGCCGCTGAACGTCGGCCGCCTGCCGATCCCGTCGGTCATCGGCGCCGTGCTGACGTTCGCGATCTGGATCGACGCGCTCGCGACGCACAAGGGCGCGCGCTACGGGGGGCCTGCGTGGCTCGCCGTCGGCCTCGTCCTCTATGTGGTCGTGCGCAAGTCGCGCGGCGAGGGGCTCCTCGAGCGCGTCGTCTCCGCCGACGAGCACCGCGATCTGGCCCAGGCGGAGTTCAACCGGATCCTCGTGCCGATGAAGCTCGGCGAGATCGGCGAGGAGATGGTCGCCACGGCCGTGAAGCTCGCGCAGGAGCGAAACGCGTCGGTCGAGGCGCTACACGTCATCCGCGTCCCGCTCGAGCACCCGCTCGAGGCGGAGCTCTGGGACGAGGAGGAGCGCGCCGACGCGTCGCTCGCCGAGGCGAAGCTGCTCGGCTCGGACCACGGCGTCGAGGTGCACGGGCACACCGTCCGCGCTCGTTCGATCGGCCAGGCGATCGTCTCCGAGGCCGAGCGGCTCGACGTCGACCTGATCGTGCTCGGCTCGTCGCCGCGGTGGCGCCGGCAGTCGCGCTTCTTCTCTCCCACCGTCGATTACGTCCTGAAGAAGGCGCCGTCCGAGGTCCTGATCGTCGCGTTCCCCCAGGGCGTCCTGGAACCCGAGCCCGCACCCGCATAAGGCCGCGGCGCAGCGCTACGCTGCGTGTGTGCGGGCAATCATCATCGGCTGTGGACGCGTCGGCTCGACGATCGCGAAGCGCCTCGCCTCGGAGGGCTGGAAGGTGACGGCGGTCGACGAGAAGGAGGCTGCCCTGTCGCGACTCGGCGAGGACTGGGCCGGCGGCTTCGTCGTCGGCCACGGCATGGACACCGACGTCCTCCGTGAAGCGGGGATCGACGAAGCCGATGCCGTCGTCGTCTCGACTGACGGCGACAACACGAACATCGTCATCGGCCAGGTCGCTCAGAAGCGGTTCGGCATCGACTGTACCGTCGTCCGGATCCTCGACCCGGCGCGCGCCGACTTCTATACGCAGCGCGGGTTGCGCACGGTCTGTCCGACCTCGACCGCGATCGACGTCCTGACCGAGGCCGTCCGCTCCTGCGACGTCCGGCGGGAACCAGAAGGAGCTTCGGTCTAGCGGTGTACGTCCTGATCGCAGGCGGCGGCAAGGCGGGCGCGAACGTGATGCGGACGCTCCTTCGCAACGGCCACGAGGCAACGCTGATCGAGCAGGATCGCGAGCGCTTCCAGCGCCTCGAGGCCGAATTCGAGCATCAGGCGATGGTCGGCGACGCGACCGAGATCTTCGTGCTCGAGAAGGCCGGGATCCGCCGCCCGCCTGATCTCGTGCTCGCGCTCACCGGAGACGACGAGGACAACATGGTCATCTGCCAGCTCGCGAAGGAGAAGTACGGCGTCCAGAAGGTGATCGCGCGCGTCAACGACCCGCGCAACCAGCCGCACTTCGACCTGCTCGGGATCTCTCCGACCGTCTGCGCCACGTCGAGCATCCTCGGGCTCGTCGAGCACGAGGTGCCCGAGCACGACCTCGTGCACCTGCTCGAGCTGCGGAAGGAGAACCTCGAGATCGTCGAAGTTCAGATCGACAAGAGCTCGCCCTCGGCGGGGAAGCGCGTCGAGAAGCTGGCTTTGCCCGAGGGCGCGCGGCTGATCTCGGTCATGCGCGACGGGCGCTCCGAGATCGCGGTGGGCTCGACAGAGCTCTTCCCGGGCGACCAGGTGCTCGCGATCCTGGAGCCCGGCAAAGAGGACGAGCTCCGCCGGATCCTCCTCAAGCGGTAGCCCCGCCAGTTCCGGCGCTACCCTGGGTGTCGTGAGGCCGCGTCGACCGGCTCCGCTCTTCCTCGCGCTCGGCGCGGCGTTCGCTGGTCTCGTCGGCGTCGTGTCGGCGTTGACGCCCGAGATCGCGGACCGAAGCGACCTCGTGCGCGGCGTGCTGCCGCCGGGCCTTCCCGAGGCGGCCCGCATCGTCGTGCTCGCGTTCGGCCTCGCGCTGGTGTGGCTGGCGCGGGGGCTGGCGCTCCGCAAGCACCGGGCATGGGCGCTCGCCGTCTCGCTCGTCGCCGTGTCCGCCGCGGCGCACCTCGCGAAAGGGCTCGACGTCGAGGAGGCGACCGTCAGCACGCTGCTGCTGGTCGCGCTCTGGCGTCACCGCCGCGAGTTCACTGCGCCCGGGGAACCCGCGCTCCTGCGGCCGCTCGCTCGTGTCCTCGTCGCACTCGCCGCGGTCATCGGCCTCGTCGTGCTGCGTGAGCTCGACACGATGCGGATGGCGAACCACATCGAATCGGCGCTTGTGGTGCTCGGCGTGCTCCTGACCTTCCGGGCGCTTTACCTCTGGCTCAGCCCGCTCGCGGGGAAAGGCGACCACACGGCCGAGGAGGCGGCGCGTGCCCGCCGCCTCGTCGAGGAGGACGGGCGCGACAGCCTCGCCTACTTCGCCCTGCGCCGCGACAAGCAGTACCTCTTCTCACCGTCGCATCGGACGTTCCTCGCGTATCGCGTCGTGAACGGAACCGCGCTTCTGAGCGGCGATCCGATCGGCGACGACACGGAGGTCGAAGACCTGCTCCGCGAGTTCAGGCGGATCGCGCACGCGTCAGGGTGGCGCGTTGCCGCACTCGGGACGAGCGAGGAGCTCCTGCCCGTCTACCGCAAGCTCGGCTTCCACGCTGTGTATCTCGGAGACGAGGCGGTCGTTCGCCCGGCGGAGTTCTCGCTCGAAGGCCGGGCGATCCGGAAGGTGCGGCAGTCGGTCACACGGCTCCGCAAGGCCGGCTACTCGGTGCGCGTGCTCGAGGTCGGCGACGTCGACGCCGACCTCCGAGACGACATCGCCTGCGTCTCGTCCGAATGGCGCGGGCGTCTCCCGGAGCGTGGCTTCACGATGGCGATGGATGCGCTCTGGGCGTATCCCGACAGCGTGCTGGTCGTCGCCCAGGCCGAAGACGGCCACGTCGGCGGCTTCCTGCACCTCGTTCCGTCCCGGGCGTGCGGCGGGTGGTCGCTCGCGACGATGCGCCGCCGCCGCGACACGCCGAACGGGCTGATGGAGTTCCTGATCGTCGAGGCGATCGAGTGGGGCCGCGAACAGGATGTGACGGAACTGTCTCTCAACTTCACGGTGTTCGGCCGTGCCCTGCGCGCCGATACTGGTTCGCCGTTCCGCCTGCGCGCACTTTGTGCAGCGCTGCTGCGCTTCGACCGGTTCTTCCAGCTCGAGCGGCTGCACAGCTTCAACGCGAAGTTCTTCCCGGAGTGGCGGCCCCGCTTCGTCTGCATCGAACGCTGGACGGAGGCGCCGCTCGTCGGCCTCGCGTACCTCCACGTCGAACAGCTCCTCACGCCGCCCGGGCCATGGGTCCGGGCGGAGGATCTCGCGGCCGTATGATCCTTGCCGTCCTCGGTGCCGCCGCGGCAATCGCCCCGACCCCGGCGGTCACCATTCGCCCGGTTCTCGGCGGTTTCGATTCGCCGACCTACCTCGCGTCGACGCCGGCCGAGCCGAACCGCCTTTACGTCGTCGAGCAACCGGGTCGAATCCGCTACCTCGTGCGCGGGCGCGTCGCCGGCACGTTTCTCGACATCCGCTCGCGCGTGAAGAGCGGCGGCGAGCAGGGGCTGTTGTCCGTCGCGTTCAGCCCCGCGTACAAGCGGAACCATCGCTTCTACGTCGACTACACCGATCGCAACGGGAACACGCGCGTGGTCGAGTTCCGCTCGAGGAACGGGCGAGGCGTCGTCTCGACTGCGCGCCAGCTCCTGTTCGTCGGTCAGCCGTACCCGAACCACAACGGTGGGCAGCTGCAGTTCGGGCCCGACGGGCGGCTCTACGTGGGAATGGGTGACGGCGGCTCGGCGGGCGACCCCGGGAATCGCGCGCAGAACCTGTCCATCCGGCTCGGCAAGCTGCTCCGCACGAACCCGCTCGCGCGTCGTCCGTTGTGGTCGGTCGCCGCATACGGGCTGCGGAACCCGTGGCGGTTCTCGTTCGACGCCGCGAACGGCGACCTCTACCTGGCCGACGTCGGTCAGGGCGCCTGGGAAGAGATCGACTACCGGCTCCGCGCCCGCTTGAACGCACTCGTCAATTTCGGCTGGAACATCTACGAGGCGCGCGCGCGCTACCGCAACGCCACGCCGACGCGCCGCGGCGAGCTCGTCTTTCCCGTGTACGCGTACGGCCACGACCAGGGTTGCTCGGTCACGGGCGGCTACGTCTACCGCGGCAAGGCGATCCCCGCGGCGGTCGGCCGCTACTTCTTCGCCGACTACTGCAGCGGCACAGTGTGGAGCCTTCGCATCGAGAACGGACGCGCGGTCGAGGTGCGAAGCGAGGGGCATGCCACGTCGCCGGCGAGCTTCGGCGTCGACAACAGCGGCGAGCTGTACATCGCCTCGGGTAGCGGGGAGATCTACAAGCTGACGCCGTAGCCCGGCGTCACCCAGCGCGGCGTCGCCGCACCGACGGGGGCTGCTGCCCGAGCGCCGCGTAGGCGAGCGCCTGCAGCGACTCGTTCAGGGTCGCGAGCTCGCGGGAGATCCGCAGCAGCTGCTCCTGCGTGTCGAGGCGACGCGTCAGGTCGTGCACCTCGTCACAGAGCCGGTCGAGGCGGTCGAGCATCGCGTCGAGCTGCCGGTCGCCCAGTTCCTTTCGGTCCACGGCGTCATCTTAGGTCGAGCAGCTCGCTCCGCGCGCGCACGACGCGGGCGTCGCCGCCGAGCCGCTCGAGAACGCGCTCGAGCGCACCGTCGCCGGTCTCGAGCGCTTCGACGCGCCGATCGGCGCCGAGGTGCGACAGCGCGACGCGCGCCAGCTCTCCCGGCACCGACGTGAAGACGCCGATGCGCACGCCCGCCGCCTGAAGTCGGCGAAGCGCGGCGGCCGTCTCGGCGTCGCGTCGAAGGTAGACGGGCGCGTGGTCCTCGGCGAAGCGCTCGAGCAGCCGGCGCCAGTTCGGCAGCTCGTCGTCGAGCGCAGCGACGTCGACACGCGCACGCCGCCCCGCATCCTCGAGCCAGTCGTCCCAGAGCGCGCGCGTGTCGCCGAGCGCGTCGAGATCGATCGCGACGGCGTTCAGCGGCGTGCCCGTGTCCAGGCGAGCACGCCGAGCGTGACGCCGACGGCGTCGATCGCCACGTCGAGCGGCGACGGATGGCGACCGCGTACGAAGTGCTGGTGGAACTCGTCGGTCGCCGCATACGCGACCCCGGCGACGAACGCTGGGAGCTCGCGGCCGAGTGCGCGCGCAAGCAGGAAGCCGAGGACCGCGTACTCGGTCACGTGCGCGCACTTTCGCAGCACGAGGTCCCACGTCCCGAGACCGCTCGACAGTGCCGGGATCGCCGACAGCCCGAAGATCAGCGCGGCCCACGCAACGACCGGGAGCCAGAGAGTGAACGCGCGCGATCGCACCACGGGCGGCGATGCTAGTCTCCCGGCCACAACCGGCGAGCGGTCAGGGAATCCGGTGCGAATCCGGAACGGTCCCGCCGCTGTGAGGGGAGACGCTCCCGCGCCGACGTGCCACTGGCCGCAAGGCTGGGAAGGCGGCGTCGGGAGGGCGCCCCGAGTCAGAAGACCTCCGCCGTCGGAAGCGATTCGAACCCCTCGCGGAAGGAGGATTCGTGTTTCGACCTGTCGCTCTGCTCGTGGCGCTCGCCGCCGCGCTCCTCATCGTTCCCTCGGCGGTGGCCGTGCGTGTGCACGTCCGCGTCGAAGGGAAGACGCGCACGATCTTCGGCGCGGTCGACCCGATCGTCGACGTGACATCGCCAAGCGCGAACGCCCAGCCCGAAAACGCCCTCGACGCGCTCGAGACTGCGAGCACGCTGGGCGAGTTCTTCTACCACGTGACCCAGACCGGGTTCGGTCCATACATCGATCAGGTCGGGCGTTTTCCCGCGGCCGGCCAGACGGGGTGGGTGTTCAAGGTCAACGGCGCGTCACCCCCCGTCGGCGCCGATCAGGTCAAGCTGAACGCGGGCGACAGCATCCTCTGGTACTGGGCGCAGTTCGGCGTCGCCGGCGGGCCGAAGACACTCGCTCTGCGCCGCTCCGGCCGGTGCTACACGGCGCAGACGCAGGACGATGCGGGAAAGACGACGCCCGCGAACGGCGCGACGCTCCGCGTCGGCTCGCGACGCGGCGTCGCAATGCCGCGCGGCCGCGCGTGCATCGGCGCGCATCGCGGCCTGCTCGTGCGCGCCACCCTCGACGGCGCGGTCCGCTCGAACGCGCTGCCGTGACGACGCGCCTCGTCGCGGCCACGCTCGCCGTCGCAGCGCTCGTCGGCTGCGGCGGCACCCGTGGCCGCGCGACGCTGTGGGTGACGAAGGACCGCGGCGCGCATGTCGTGCTCGTCCGGCACGTTCCCGCCGGGTTGACAGCGATGCAGGCGCTCGACCGCGTCGCGAAGATCACGACGCGCTACGGGGGGCGCTACGTCCAGTCGATCAACGGCGTCGCCGGCTCGCTCGCAGCGCACAACGACTGGTTCTATTTCGTCAACGGCTACGAAGCCGATCGCAGCGCGTCCGAGTACCGCCTCCATGACGGCGACATCGAGTGGTGGGACTTCCGTGACTGGACGCACGCGCTGCGCCAACAGGTCGTCGTCGGTGCGTTTCCTGAACCCTTCCTCCACGGGTGGTCGGGGAAGCGGCTTCCCAGCCGTGTGGTGTACGTCTCCCCGCGCGATCGCGCGGCGGCGCGTCGCCTCGCCGCTGCACTCCACGCGCGCGCGACCGGCCGCGTCGACTCGCTGCGCACCCACGAGAACACCCTCGTGTTGATCCACGCGCCGGTCGGCGCGAAGCCGATCTTCATCGCCGACCAGTGGCCGGATGACGGCGTCGGCGATCCGGTGCGGTTCCGCTTCTCGGGCGACGCCGACTGGCTCGCGACGCACCTCACGTTCGCGCGCTTCCGCTACGAGGTCGGCGGGTGAGCCCGGGACCCGCGCTCGCGCTGCTTGCGGCGGTCGTGGCGTCGGCGCTCGTGGCGACGCACACGCTGTCGCTCGCCGTGCTCGTCGCCCTGCTCGCGGCCGTATGCGTCCGCGCGGCCCGGCACGCATGGATCTACCTCGCCGGGATCGCGGTCTCGGCCGGCACGTTGTTCGTCCTGACCCCGTTTGTCGAGACGATCGGCTCGCATCCGATCTGGACGGGACCGGTCGTGCCGGTGTTGGGGGAGATCGATATCACCCGTGAAGAGCTGTGGAGCGGGTTGCACGGGGCGCTTCGGCTCGCCGCGGTCGGGCTGGCATTCGCGGCGTATGCGCTCCTCGTCGACCACGATCGCGTCCTCGACTCGGCCTCGTTCGCGCGGCGCTTCGTGCTCACGGTCGTGCTCGCGACGCGCCTCGCTCCGACCCTCGAGCGGGATGCGCGCGATCTTGCGGAGTCGCTACGCGCGCGTGGCGTCGTCGTCCACGGTCTCCGCGCGCGGTCGCGTCTGCTCGCACCGCTCCTCACGGGCTCCCTGGAACGCGCGCTGAACGTCGCGGAGGCGATGGAAGCCAGGGGGTATGGGCGCGGTCACCCGACTCCGCCGCCGCGCTCGCCGTGGAGCCGCGTCGACCGGCTCGCGATCGTCGCTGCGGCCGCCGTCGTCGCGATCGGAGTGCTGTGGCTGTAGCGAGCGTCGATCGCCTCACGTTTGCGTACCCGGACGCGCCGGGGCCGTCGCTGCACGCCGTCACTCTCGAGGTCGAGCCAGGCGAGGTCGTGCTCGTTCTCGGCCCGTCCGGTTCGGGGAAGTCGACCCTCCTGCGCGCGCTCGGGGCGCTCGTCCCGCATTTCCACGGCGGGACGTTCTCGGGACGCGTCGTCGTGGGCGGCCTCGACACGCGCGTCGCGCGTCCGGCCGAGCTCGCGGGCACGACGGCGTTCGTGTTCCAGGATCCCGACGAGCAGATCGTCCGCGAGCACGTCGAGCGCGAGATCGCGTTCGGCCTCGAGAACTGCGGCGTCGCCGCCGCCGAGATCCCGCGCCGTGTCGCAGGCGCCCTCGACGCGCTCGGAGTCGCGCACCTCGCATCGCGACGCGTCCAAGAGCTGTCCGGCGGCGAGCTCCAGCGGGTCTGCCTCGCGTCGGCGGTCGCGCTCGAGCCCCAGGTGCTCCTGCTCGACGAGCCGACGTCGCAGCTCGATCCGCACGGTGCCGACGAGCTTCTCGAGCTCGTGGGCGGCCTCGCGCGGACCGGCACGGCGGTCTTCGTTTCCGAACAGCGGCCGATCCGCGCGCTGCCGCACGCCGATCGGGTCGTCTTCGTCGACGGCGGCCGCGTTGTCTGCGATGCCCGCGTCGACGAAGCGGTCACGTGGCTCGAACGGAACCACCGCGACTACGTCGTCGCACCGGCCGAGGCGGCGCCGCCGAGCGAGCCCGGCGATGTCGTCTGCCGGCTCGGTGACGTCGCGTACGCCTACGGCGCGGTGCCGGCCGTCGACGGCGTCGACCTCGCGCTGCGCCGCGGCGAGATCGTCGCGCTTCTCGGCCCGAACGGGAGCGGGAAGACGACGGTCGCGAAGCTCGCAGCAGGGTTGCTCGAGCCACAACGCGGAGCTGTCGCCCGACGCGGTCGGGCAACGCTGCTGTTGCAGGACGCAGGACGCCACTTCGTTCGTGATCGTGCACTCGACGAGGTGGCATTGGGTGTGGGTGGGGACCACGCCCGTGCACGCGCGGCGCTCGCAGAGGTCGGCCTCACGACCGCCCGGGACCGCCACCCGCGTGACATGTCGAGCGGCGAGCGTGAGCGGCTCGCGCTGGCCGCCGTCCTCGCGCCGGACCCTGACCTGCTCGTCCTCGACGAGCCGACGAAGGGCGCCGACCCCGAGCGGAAGCGCGACCTTGCCGCCTTCCTGCGTGAAAGCGCGCCGGGTCGCGCGACACTCGTCGTCACCCACGACGTCGACTTTGCGTGTGCCGTTGCGGACCGCCGCGTCGAGCTGGGCGCGGTGCGGGAGCTCACGCATGCCTAGGGCGGCCGTGGCGGCCGCGGCGTTGACCGCTGCGGCGATCGCAGCCGGCGCCGCGCGGCCGCATGCGATCGCCCTTCCGATCCTGCTCGCAGCGCTGGCCGCACTCGCCGCCGCGCTGACGTGGCTCGAAAGCGGCGCCGACCGCGCGAAGGAGCTCGCCGTCGTCGCGACGCTCGGCGCCGTCGCGGCCGTGGGCCATGTGGTGCTGCACCCCGTGCCGGGCGTGCAGCCGGTGACGTTGATCACCGTCGCAACCGGAGCTGCACTGGGCGTCCGTGCGGGAGTCGGTGTCGGTGTCGTCGCGCCGTTCATCTCGAACTTCGCACTCGGCCAGGGGCCGTGGACGCTCTGGCAGATGCTCGCGTGGGGCGCGTGCGGCGCGGTCGGCGCGGCGTGCGGCCCCCTCCTTCGCCGCCGCGTGGTCTTCGCGCTCCTGCTCGGTGTGCTCGGCCTCGCGTTCAGCGCTGTGATGGACGTCTGGAGTTGGGCGGCGTACTACGAGCAGCACACATGGGCGACGTTCGTCGCGAACGAGGCGCGCGGCTTTCCGTTCGACGTCGCGCACGCTGCGGGGAACGTCGTGTTCGCGCTCGTCGCGGGCCCGGAGCTGCTGCGCCTGCTCGACCGCTTCGGGCGGCGGCTGCGCGCGGAGGTCGTATGGGCGTGATTGCGGCATTCGCGGCTGCGGTCGCGCTCGCCGCGTCTCCGCAGCAGTTCGTCGCGTCGCACCAGCTTCCGTCCGGCGCATTCGCCGAATCCGGCGGGAAGCCCGACGTCACGCTCACGGCGTGGGGCGTGCTCGGGCTGCGCGCGGCACGAGTCCCTGCGGACGAGAGCTACCTCCATGCGCACGAGGCGGATCTGCAGACGGCGACGGCCCGCGCGCTCGGCGCGCTCGCCGAATCCCATCCGTCTGAAGCACTGCTCGACCGCGTCGCGGGCGACCCCGTCGACGGTGCCGTGAACGCGGCAGCGTGGAAGCTTCTCGCGCTCGCGCAGGCGCGGCGTCCCGTCCCGCGGACGGTCGTTCGGTTCCTCCTCTCGCATCAGACGCGCAGCGGCGGCTGGGGGTGGGGCGTAGGCGTCGCGCCGGACTCGAATGACACGGCCGCCGTCGTCGAGGCGCTGCGCGCGGGAGGCGTGACCGGGCGGCCGATCCGACGAGCCCTCGCGTACCTGAAGACGCTCCAGAACCGAGACGGCGGCTTCGAGTTGAGCGCCGGACGCGGCTCGGACGCGCAATCGACGGCGTGGTCGATCCAGGCGTTCATCGCAGCGCGCCGAAGCCCCGGCGTGGCGCCGTTCCGCTACCTCGCGCGCCTACGCCGCAGCGACGGCAGCCTTCGTTACAGCGTGCGGTACGCCGTCACGCCCGTCTGGGTCACGGCGCAGGCCCTGCCCGCGCTCGCCCGACGCGCCTTCCCGCTCCGCTAAGCTGCGCGCGGCGCACCGCGCGCCGCACGATGACGGACTAGCGAGACATTCACGCCGTTTTCCCGCACGCCGGCCGGCGCGTGCGCCCACTCGCAGGAGGTCCCGTCTTGTCATCGCATTCCGGCACGCTCGTCGCCGCGAACATCACCAAGCAGCACGGCGCGCAGGTCGTCCTCGCGGACGTCACCATCGTCGTTCCGCCGCGGGCGCGGATCGGGCTCGTCGGTCCGAACGGCGTCGGCAAGTCGACGCTGCTCGCGATCCTCGCCGGCCTCGAAGCGCCGGATCGCGGAACCGTTCGGCGGTCGCCGCCGGAGCTCGCCGTCGGCTACCTGCCACAGGAACGCAACGCCGTGATGTCGGAGACGATCCGCGAGTCACTCGCGCGACGGACGGGCGTCGCCGGAGCGTCGGCGTGGCTCGACGAGCTGACGGCAAAGCTCGAGCACGACCATGGCCTGATTCCTGCACACGCGGACGCGCTCGAGCGCTTGCTCGCGCTCGGCGGCGCCGACCTCGACGCGCGCGCCGCGGCCGTTTGCGCCGATGTCGGTCTTCGTGTGCCGCTCGACACGCCCCTCGGCTCGCTGTCGGGTGGCGAGTCGGCGCGCGCGCAGCTCGCGGCGATCCTGCTTGCGCGCTTCGACGTCTTCCTGCTCGACGAGCCGACCAACGATCTCGACTACGACGGGCTCGCGCGGCTCGAGCGCTTCGTGCACGAGGTTCCCGGCGCAGTGGTGATCGTCTCGCACGACCGCGAGTTCCTCGATCGCACCGTCACGCGTGTCGTCGAGCTCGACGAGTGGAAGCGTGGCGCACGCGACTACGCCGGCGGCTGGAGCGAATACGAGGAGGCACGCGAAGTGGCACGGCGACGGCAGTACGCCGCCTACGGGGAGTTCACCGGCGAGAAGGAGCGGCTCGAGGGACAGCTGCGGCGGATGCAGGAGTGGGAGCGGCGCGGGTACGGCCAGGGGCGCAAGAAGAAGAAGACGAAGGACGTCAAGAGCGCGATCGGCGGCCGGATCGACCGGCTTGGGACGGTCGAGAAACCGTACGAGCCGTGGGAGCTCAGGCTGGCGCTCGGCGGCTCGCGCCGCGCGGGCGACGTCGTCCTGCGCCTGCGCGACGCGGTCATGGAACGCGGGTCGTTCATCCTCGGGCCGATCGACCTCGAGCTCGGATGGGGCGAGCGCCTCGCTGTCGTCGGACCGAACGGGAGCGGGAAGACAACCCTCATCGACGCGCTCCTCGGGCGTCTCCCGCTCGCCCGCGGCGAGCGGTGGACCGGCCCCGGCACCGTTCTCGGCGAGCTTCGGCAGGAACGGACCGAGCTCGCCGGCGACCCGCTGATCGAGGCGTTCGTCGACGCCGCCGGGGTCGCGCTGGAAGACGCGCGGACGCTGCTGGCAAAGTTCGGGCTCGGCGCCGAGGACGTCCTGCGCCGCGCCGAATCACTCTCACCTGGGGAGCGCACGCGCGCCGTGCTCGCGCTGCTTGCCGCCCGCGGCGTGAACTGCCTCGTCCTCGACGAGCCGACGAACCACCTCGACGTCGCGGCGATCGAGGAGCTCGAGCGCGCACTCGACGCCTACGACGGCACAATCGTCCTCGTCACCCACGACCGCCGCTTCCTCGAGCGGTTCCGTGCGTCCCGGCGGCTCGACCTGGCCGCCCTCGCCGGTGCGCGATAGCCGTATCCATTTGCGGGTCTCGCGCGTTTTCCCTGCACATGGCGCCTTCCCCTCTGCGCTGGAATCGAACAAGGAGACGACGAACATGGGTATGGGAGTAAGCATCCTCTTGATCGCGGTCGGCGCAATTCTGGCCTGGGCCGTCCACGTATCGACGACCGGCTTCAACCTCCACACGATCGGCTACATCCTGTTGATCGTCGGCGCGATCGGTGCGCTGCTTTCGCTGATCTTCTGGTCGAGCTGGGGCGGCGTGGGTGGTCCCGCCGGCCGCCGCCGCGAGGTCGTCCGCGAGGACTACTAGGCCGACAAGGCACCTCCGTTCGCTACGACGAGCCCCGGTCTTCAGCCGGGGCTCGTTTGCGTCACCGGTCAGTGCGTCGCGAGGCGACCGGGAGGCCAGTACGTGAGGAAGACCTCGCCGACGATGTTCTTCCGCGAGACGAACCCCCAGTCGCGCGAGTCGCACGACTGGCTGCGGTTGTCGCCCATCATGATGTAGTCGTCCTTCGGGATCACGGTCGCGCCCGGCAGGAGTTGGTTCAGGTCGACCGACCGCCGGTCGCGTCGTGCGGCCTGGACGTACGGCTCGTCCAGACGCTTCCCGTCGACGTACACGTAGCCGTTCTTCTCTTCCCAACGGTCGCCGGGGACCCCGATGATCCGCTTGACGTAGACGCTGCCTCCACCGGGGCATTCGAGGTTCGCGCGCGGTGGGGGATGGAAGACGGCGATCTCGAACCGCTTCGGATCGCGGAAGCGATAGATGAAGCGGTTCGCGAGGATGCGGTCGGACGAGCCCGCTTCGCAGCCGAGCTCCGGCCGCGCGCAGTGAAGCGTCGGCTCCATCGACGACGACGGGATCTTGTACGGGTTCACGATCCACGCCTTCACCGCGAGCACGATCCCGACGGCGGCGGCGAGCGTGACGATCCAGTCAATGACGGATCGCTGGCGGCGCGACAGATTCGGGAACAGACGCTCGATCGGCCCGCGCACGCGTGCTACGGGTGGCGGGATGCGAGCGCGGGCGCGACCTCGCGGCCGATCAACTCGACGGTTTCCAGATCCGTGTGCACGAGATGCTGCAGCATCACGCGCTCGTAGCCGAGCGATTCGATCTCGCGCAGCCGTTCGATCACGCGCTCGACGGTGCCGACGGGACCGCGTTCGGCGTACCGCTCGAGCACGTCGTCACCGTCACGCGCGAAGCGCGCCCCGATCCGTTGCGCCGACGCGCGCACGGCGGCCTCGTCCGTGCCGATCACGCACGGCGCCATCAGCGAGTAGCGGAGCGTCGCCGGGTCGCGTCCGGCCGCCGTGCACGCGTCGTCGAGCCGCTGTTTCCGCTCGCGCACCTCGTCGGTGGTCGCGAAGAGGGTGTTGTACTCGTCCGCGAACCGCACGGCCGGTCCGGTCGTGCCGGGAAACGCGCTTCCACCGGCGAGGAGTGCGAGGTCGGGCCGGTGGAGGCCCGGCGCGTCGCGCAGCGTGTAGAAGCGGCCTTCGAAGTCGACGCGGTCGTCGCGGAGCAGGCGATGGACGATCTCGAGCTGCTCGCCGAAACGGGCCACACGCGCCCGCGCGGTCGCAAAGTCGAAGCCGTACGCCTCGTGCTCGCGTTCCATCCATCCCGCGCCGATCCCGAGCGTGACGCGCCCGCCGGACACGTCGTCGGCGGTCGCGGCCATGCGTGCGAGCACCGCCGGATGACGGAACGTCGCCGGAGAGACGAGTGTGCCGAGGCGGAGCTTCGTCGTGCGCGCCGCGAGCGCCGAGATCGTCGCCCACGCGTCGAGGACGGGGCGCGATTCGTCGCTGCCCGACACGTAATGATCCGAGCGGAAGAGCGCCTCGACGCCGTGCGCCTCGCACGTCTCCGCGAGCGCGACCCAGTCGTCCCATGTCACGCCTTCCTGGCCCTCGATCATCAGCGCGACGCGCATGAGGCGGGAGCCTATCCCGCACCGACGCCGATGCCGGCCCTTTCCGCGTCCGCCGCTAGCATCGAAGCGATGGCCGTCGCCTCGCCCGAGCAGTACCTCGCCGACCTCAATCCGGCCCAGCGCGAGGCGGTGCTCGCGACCGAGGGACCGCTGCTCGTGATCGCAGGCGCGGGGTCGGGGAAGACTCGCGTCCTCACGTATCGCGTCGCGCACCTGATCAACGCCGTGGGCGCGAAGCCGAACGAGATCCTTGCGATCACATTCACGAACAAGGCGGCGGGCGAGATGAAGGAGCGGCTCCAGCACCTGCTCGGACCGAAGTCACGCGGCCTGTGGGTGCTGACCTTCCACGCCGCGTGCGGCCGGATCCTCAGGCGGGAAGCACAGCGGCTCGGCTACCGCTCGAACTTCACGATCTACGACCAGGCGGACCAGGTCCGGCTCGTGAAGCAGTGTCTCGAGGAGCTCGAGCGCGACCCGAAGCGGTTCACGCCGCGCGGCATCCACTCGCAGATCTCGAACGCGAAGAACCAGCTCGTGTCGCCTGACGAGTACTCGAATCGCGTGCAGTCGTTCTACGACCAGACGGTCGCGGATGCGTACCAGCTCTACCAGCGGCGGCTGTTCGCGTCGAACGCGGTCGACTTCGACGACTTGCTGATGCTGACGGTCGACGTGCTCGAGCGGTTCCCCGAGGCACGGGAGAAGTGGGAGGAGGCGTTCCGGTACATCGTCGTCGACGAGTACCAGGACACGAACCACGCGCAGTACCGGCTGCTGCAGCTGCTGGCCGAAAAGCACATGAACCTTTGCGCCGTCGGCGATCCGGACCAGTCCATCTATGCGTTCAGAGGCGCGGACATCAACAACATTCTCGACTTCGAGCGCGACCTTCCGGGGACGCGCACGATCGCGCTCGAGCAGAACTACCGCTCGACGAACTCGATCCTCGGCGCGGCCAACGCGGTGATCGAGCACAACCGCGAGCGCAAGCCGAAGGTCCTGTTCTCGGAGCTCGGCGAGGGCGAGCCGGTCCACGTCGTCGAGGTCGAGGACGAGCATGCGGAGGCGCGCTTCGTCGCGGCCGCGATCGCGGGGCTCGTCGAGCAGGGCTACTCCGGCGACGAGGTCGCCGTCTTCTACCGGACGAACGCGCAGTCGCGTGTGCTCGAAGACGTCCTCGTGCGCCAGGGTGTCGCATACCAGGTGATCGGGGGCCCGCGGTTCTACGAGCGCGCCGAGATCAAGGACTTGATCGCGTACCTGCAGGCGATCGACAACCCGTATGACTCCGTCTCGCTGACGCGCGTCGCGAACCGGCCGCGCCGCGGCATCGGCGACACCTCGCTCGCGCGGCTCCAGACGTGGGCCGACGCGCAGGGCCGTTCGCTGTGGGAGGCGACCGAGTTCCCGGACGACGCGGGCGTCGGTGCGGCGCCGACGCGGGCGATCCAGGGATTCCGGACGATGATGCTCTCGCTGCAGTCGGGTGCGCTCGAGTTCCCGGTGGCCGAGCTCGTCGAGCGCGTGCTCGAGCAGAGCGGCTACCTCGAGGCGCTCGAGGCGGACCGGACGATCGAGGCGCAGGGGCGGATCGAGAACCTGCAGGAGCTCGTCGGCGTCGCACGCGAGTACCAGGAGACGGCCGAGGAGCCGTCGCTGTCGCATTTCCTGCAGGAGATCTCGCTCTACTCCGACCAGGATGCGATCCGCGGCGAGCAGAGTCTCGTCACGCTGATGACGCTGCACAACGCGAAAGGCCTCGAGTTCCGCGCGGTGTTTCTGATCGGAATGGAGGAAGGGATTTTCCCCCACTCGCGCTCGATCGAGGAGCAGGGGATCGAGGAGGAGCGGCGCCTCTGCTACGTCGGGATGACGCGGGCGCGGGAGCTTCTGACCCTGACGCACGCGTCTTCGCGCTCGCTTTGGGGCGCGCGCAACTACAACCTGCCGTCGCGGTTCCTCGATGAGCTGCCGGCGTCGGTGGAGCGCGAGCGGCTGCAGCCGGCGTCGTGGTCGAACTACGGAACGCCGCGCGAGATCACGCCGCGCGCGGACACTCCGTCGCTGTCGACGGGCGACTCGGTACGGCACGAAACGCTCGGCGAAGGCGTCGTCACCGGCATGGAGGCGGGCGGTGTGGTGATGGTGCGTTTCAGCGACGGGAGCGAGCGACGGCTGATGCTCGATTACGCGCCGTTGCAGAAGCTGCCCGGATAGGCTCGGCGCGATGGCGATCGAGATCCGATCTGCGGCATCGGCGGACGAGCTGCGCACCGGGATGAAGGCCGGTGCGACGGGCTTCGGCGAGGAGCTGCTCGACGATGAGTTCGAACGGCATGTGAAGACCATGCCCCCGGACCGGTTCCTCACGGCGTTCGACGGTGCGGCGCCCGTCGGAACGACGGCGTCGTACGCCTTCACGGTGACGATCCCGGGCGGTGAGCTTCCGGCGGCGGGCGTGACGTGGGTGACCGTCCTCCCGAGTCATCGGCGGCGAGGGATCCTGACGCAGTTCATGCGACATCAGCTCGACGACGTGCACGAGCGCGGCGAGCCGCTGGCGATCCTCTGGGCGTCGGAGGCGGTGATCTACGGGCGGTTCGGCTATGGCGTCGCGGCGCCGACGCTGGCACTGAACGCAGACCGCAGCCGGTTCGCGCTCCGGTCGGATGCCGACGCGGCCGGAACGGTTCGCCTGGTCGGCGCCGACGAGGCTGAAGCCGTCCTCCCACCGTTGCACGAGCACGTGCGCCGCGAGATTCCCGGGATGGTCGCGCGCTCGCCCGACTGGTGGACGACGCATCGGCTTGCCGACCCCGAACGTTGGCGCCGCGGCGCGGGACCGAAGTTCTGGGCCGTGTACGAGCGCGACGGCGCGCCGCAGGGCTACGCGCAGTACCGGATCAAGGAGGACTGGGACGAAGGCTTCTCGCGCAGCGAGCTTCGAGTCCACGAGGCGTTCGGCCTGACGCCGGAGGCGACGCGCGAAGTCTGGCGCTTCCTGTTCGGCATCGACCTGATCGAGCGCGTGCGCGGGAGCCTCGATCCCGGGTCGCAGCTCTTCCTCTCCGTTCTCGACCCGCGCAGCCTTCGGCTCCGCGTCGGCGAAGGGTTGTGGCTGCGCCTCGTCGACGTCGAGGCGGCACTCCGCGCGCGGACGTACGCGGCCGGCGATGCGGTCGTCCTCGACGTCGGTGACGACGCGTGCGCGTGGAACGTCGGCCGCTATCGCATCGGGGCCGAGGTCGAGCGGACGGACGACGCCCCCGACGTCGAGCTCGACGTGGCCGACCTCGCATCCGCCTACCTGGGCGCGTTCGACTTCCACGCGCTGGCACGCGCCGGACGCGCTCGCGAGCGGACGCCCGGTGCGCTCGAGCGCGCGAGCGCGCTGTTCCGGACGACGCGCCCACCGTTCTGTTCGGAGGACTTCTGACCACGTTCGACGTCCGTCCCGTCTCGGACAAGGCCGAATACCGTGACGCGTTTCTCGCGATCGGCCAGTACTTCGGCATGGAGCCGACGGACGATGACATCGACCGCTTCGTCACCGTGCTTCCGTTCGACCGGATGCACGCCGCGCGCGACGATGGAAGGACGGTCGGCGGGGCCGGCGCGTTCTCGTTCGACCTGTCGGTTCCGGGTGGCGGCGACGTCGGGTGTGCCGGCGTCACGGTCGTCGGCGTCTATCCAACCGACCGCCGCCGCGGCGTACTCACGGCCCTGATGCGTGCACAGCTCGACGACGTCCGCGCGCGCGGCGAGCCGCTCGCCGCGCTCTGGGCGTCGGAGGAGACGATCTACGGCCGGTTCGGGTACGGCGTCGCGGCGTGGGGCGTCGAGGGATCGGTCCCGCACGAGTACGCCGCGTTCGTCAAGCGCTTCGACCCCGTCGGGTCCGTCCGGCTCGTGAGCGCCGAGGAAGCAGCCGAGCTCCTTCCGCCGCTCTACGACGAGTTGCGGCGCCAGCGGCCCGGGGCGTTCACTCGCAGCCCGACGTGGTGGGAGGGCCGTCTGCTGCGCGACCCGCCCGAACGGCGTCAGGGGGCGGGCCCGAAGCGGTTCGTCGTTCACGAGACCGACGGGCAGCCGACCGGATACGCGTTCTACCGGCACAAGTTCGCGTACGAGGCGGGCGTTCCCGCGTCGGAGTTGATCGTGCTCGAGGCGTTCGGCGTCACGCCTGCTGCGGACCACGACGTCTGGCGCTATCTGCTCGACATCGACTGGAGCGCAAAGGTGAAGCTGTGGATGCTGCCGCTCGACCATCCGCTCGTGCTCTTGCTCGGAACGCCGCGCCGACCGGCGCTCCGCATCGGCGACACGTTATGGGTGCGGCTCGTCGACGTCGGCGCAGCGCTGTCGGCGCGCGCGTATCGCGACGGCGCTCCGGCTGTGATCGAGGTGCGCGACCCGTTCTGTGCCTGGAACGAGGGACGTTGGAAGGTCGCGGACGGCGCCGCCGCGCGAACCGACGACGAGCCGGACGTGCGCTGCGACGTCGACGCGCTCGGCAGCGCGTATCTCGGCGGCGTGACGTTCGCCCGGCTCGCGCGCGCCCGGCGCGTGGAAGAAGCACGCGAGGGCGGCATCGTCCGGGCAGACGATCTTTTCCGGACGGACGTCCAACCCTGGTGCCCTGAGATCTTTTAGTGACAGGCTCGCGCCTGTAACCTGCTGCCCCCATGGGGCGGGTTCTCCGGCGCGCGGGGTGCGCGCTCTTCGTGGCGCTCGTGCTTGCGCCGGCTGCATCGGCGCACGTCGGGGGCGATTACAGCCTGCGCTTCGAGTGGCCGGCGGACGGGATTCTCTCGTCGCCGTTCGGCCCGCGCGACGGCGGCTTCCATCCGGGGATCGACATCGGCACGCTGCGCGATCTGACCGTGCGGGCCGCGACACCGGGCCGCGTCGTCGCAGTCGGAGCGATTGCCGGCTACGACGGCTATGGGAACGTCGTCGTCCTGAACCTCGGCGGCGGGCTGACGTCGCTCTACGCGCACCTCGCGCGCCCGTTCGCACGCGTCGGCCAATTCATCGCGGCAGGACAGGTGATCGGCGAGGCCGGGTGTACGGGGTGGTGCACCGGGACGCATCTCCACTTCGAGCTCCGCTATCGCGGGACGCCCATCGACCCCGTCGGCCTTTTCGACGCGCCGCTCGGCTAGACTGGCCCGCGACCCGGGGCGGTTAGCTCAGTTGGGAGAGCACCAGCTCGACAAGCTGGGGGTCACTGGTTCGAGCCCAGTACCGCCCATCAAGAAAGGCCCGCAAGTCGGGCCTTTTTCTGTGGTCGAAATGTTGGCCTCGATCCGACCGACAGGTCCTCTCGTCCCGGCTGTTCTCGAGCGAATTCGGGCGGGGCGGTGGGAGGGGGCGCGCCGCGTCCCCTCCCACCGGGGTCGGCGTCACCAGCCTGATCCCTGGCCGTTGTCGGCGGCGCCGGATGCGAGTCCATCCGGTTCGATCGACCGGCCGCTCGGCGCGACCGCGTCCCAGGCGGCGCCGAAGTCCGTGAGACCTTCGCCCGTCGTCTGTCCGGCCCTGGTGTCGCCGGCGAACGTATAGAGCGGGTGCCCGGCGTACGTGACCTGGCGTCGACCGTCCGAACGCTTCGTCCTTCCGAGCAGCGACGCGCGCACGCCGGCGCCCGCTCGGGGCTTGGCGGATGTGAGGACCGCCGGCCAGTACGCGACGCACGCGCCGTTGCACGAGCTCATTCCGTTCTTGTCCTTCTCGAACAGATAAAGCGTGCGCCCGCGGCCGTCAGCGAGGACCTTGCCGAGCGCCGTCTTGTGGATCGAGATGAGCGCCCCCTTCGGCGCCTTCTGAGAGGCCGCGGACGATGTGTCGCCGAGGACCCCGGCAACGAACGCCGCCGCTGCCAACACGACTGCGGCGATCAACGCTTGGATCTTGTTCACGGTGACTCCTTCCGATTGTCGAGTTCGAAGCGTCGTGGAGCGATGGGCTTCGCCGTTCTCTCTCGCTACTACGGAGCGGCCGTTTGGCCCGGACGTACGGTTGACACCACTCTTCGGGTTCGGGACTGCGGCAGCGATCGCGCGCCCGGCCGACAGACCACGCCACCGCAGCCAATGTCCACTTCGGCCGTCTCGACGCTCACGGACGCGACGGCGATCATTCGTCACATGTCGACCAAGGACGTCGAGGACTAGGTGGAGGGACTACCTCCTGGCGCGGTAACCCGCGATCCGCTGCAGGTGCTTGCGGAGACGTTTGGCTTCGATGCGTTCCGGCCCGGCCAGCAAGACGTCATCGACGCGTTGCTCGCCGGGAGGTCGGCATTGGCCGTCTTCCCGACGGGAGCGGGCAAGAGCCTCTGCTACCAGTTGCCGGCGCTGCTCTTCGACGGGATGACCGTCGTGGTCTCGCCGCTGATCGCGCTGATGAAAGATCAGATCGACTTCTTGCGCCGGAGTGGGATCGATGCGGAGCGGCTCGACTCCAGCTTGGACGCCGCCGAGCAGCGTGAGATCTTCGATCGGCTCCGCGCCGGCTCACTCAAACTTCTGTACGTCGCGCCGGAGCGCTTCAACAACGAGCGCTTCCTCGCTCAGCTCGCGCGCGCTCGGATCTCGCTGTTCGCCGTCGACGAGGCGCACTGCATCTCCGAGTGGGGGCACAACTTCAGGCCCGACTACCTGAAACTGGCCGAGCGGGCACGCGAGCTCGCTGCCGAGCGCGTGCTGGCACTGACCGCGACGGCGACCCCGGCCGTCGTCGCTGACATCCGCTCCGGCTTCGGGATCGAGGAGGGGGACGCCGTCGTCACCGGGTTCTACCGACCGAACCTGGTGCTGCTGACGACTCCAGTCGGAACCGGTGAGCGTGACACGCAGCTCGTGGAGCGCCTGCGCGAGCGTCCGTCCGGGTCGACGATCGTCTACGTCACTCTGCAGCGAACGTCGCTGCGAGTCGCCGCGCTCCTGGCCGCCGCCGGCCTGTCGGCGCGTGCCTATCACGCCGGCATGAGCGCGGAGGAGCGCGTGGCGGTGCAGGAATGGTGGTCGCGCTCGCCGGACGCAATCGTGGTTGCCACGATCGCGTTCGGCATGGGGATCGACAAGGCGAACGTCCGCTACGTCTATCACTACAACCTGCCGAAGAGCCTCGAGTCGTACTCGCAGGAAATCGGCCGCGCCGGTCGAGACGGCGCCGAAAGCGTTTGCGAGCTCTTTGCGTGCCCCGACGACGTGCCGACGCTCGAGAACTTCGCTTTCGGTGACACGCCGACCCGCGAAGCGCTCGCGGGCTTGCTCGCGGATGTGCTCGCGCATCCCGTCGGTGCGGAGTTCGCGATCTCGGAATACGAGGTCTCGGTGCGCCACGACCTGCGCATGCTCGTTCTCAGGACGATCCTCACCTACCTCGAGCTCGACGGCCTCCTGCGCCAGGGCACGCCGTTCTACGCGGGCTACCGATTGCGGCCTGTGGGAGACGTCTCGCTCGAAGACGTGTTCGACCGCTTCGACGAGTCACGCGCGGCCTTTCTGCGCCGCCTGATCGCGACCGGCAAGACAGGCCGAAGCTGGACGACGCTCGCGCCTGACGACGCAGCGGCGGAGCTCGGCGAGCCGCGGAGCCGGATCCTCGCCGCACTCGAGTACCTCGACGAGCGGGGGCTGGTCGAGCTGCAACCGGCGGACGTGCGGCAGCGCTACACGGTCCTCGCCCGCCCGGACTCCGAGGCGAAGCTCGTCGATCGGCTGCTCGAGCGCTTTGCGCGCCGCGAAGACGCGGAAACCGCACGCATCGAGAACGTCCTCGCACTTGTGACGAACGAGAGTTGTCAGGTGAACGCTCTCGCCGGCTACTTCGGCGAGACACGCACCAAACCGTGCGGACACTGCACGTACTGCCTGAGCGGGCGCGCGCAGCGCCTTCGAGAGCCCCTGCAGATGCCCCCGATCGAGCGGAACATCAGCGCCGACGCGCTCGCCGCGCTGTGCGATGGCCATCCCGATGCGCTTGGCCTGCCGAGGCAGCAAGCTCGATTCCTCGTCGGAATCACGAGCCCGGCCGCGAGCCGCGCCAAGCTGACGAGAGATCCACTCTTCGGCTCGCTGGCCGAACGGCGATTCGCCGACGTGCTC
>JBJMJS010000002.1:0-11594 GCA_045806225.1 Gaiellaceae bacterium | reverse complement strand
CTTGCCGGTGAAGGGATCGCCGACCTGCACCGTCGGCCGCTTGTCAGGATCGTCCTCGCCGAGCTCGGCGCTCGCGAGCACCGAGGCGCCGCCGATCCCGTCGCGTCCCGTCGTCGCGCCGTAGAGCACGACGTGGGCGCCGATTGCGGAAGCGCGCGCGGTCTGCAGCCGTTGCCTCGGCAGGAGGCCGACGCACATCGCGTTGACGAGCGGGTTGCCGCGGTACGCGTCGTCGAACACGGCTTCGCCACCCACCGTGGGAACGCCGACGCAGTTGCCGTAATGCCCGATTCCTCCGACCGCGCGCTGGAACTGCCAGCCGTCGTCGGCGAACCGCAGGCCGTCGAGGAGCGCGATCGGGCGCGCGCCCATGGCGACGATGTCGCGGAGGATCCCGCCGACGCCGGTCGCGGCGCCCTGGAACGGCTCGACCGCGGACGGGTGGTTGTGGGACTCGACCTTGAAGGCGACGGCCTCGCCCTCGCCGACGTCGATCACCCCCGCGTTCTCACCGGGGCCCTGCAACACGCGTTCTCCCGTGGACGGCAATCGCCTGAGCAGGAGGGCCGAGTGCTTGTAGCCGCAATGCTCCGACCAGAGCAGCGAGAACACCGCCAGCTCGAAGTGGTTCGGGTCGCGGTCGAGCAGTTCCCGGATGCGGTCGAGCTCCGCGTCGGTCAGCCCCAGAGCGCGGTGAAGCGGCTGTTCCGGCGCGACCTGTGTCAAGGGTCCGAGTGTAGCCGGGAAGCCAGACGAGCCTCCGCGTCGTTGAACTCGACATGAGCCGCCGGCACCTGCTCATGCTGCTCGCGCTCGCGGGGCTCTGGGGCGCGTCGTTCATGTTCATCAAGATCTGCGTCCGCGAGCTCGAGCCGACGACGCTCGTCTGCCTGCGGCTCGGGATCGGCGCTCTCGCGCTCTTGCCGCTGACGCTCGCCAGGCTCGGCCCCAGGGTGGCGCTCGGCGAGGCGCGCGCCGCGTGGAAGCCGTTGGTCGTGATCGGTCTCGTCAACTCCGCGATTCCGATCACGTCGCTCTCGTGGGCGGAGACGCGGATCGACTCGGGCCTCGCGGCCGTGATCCAGGCGTCCGCGCCGCTCTTCACGGCGCTGCTCGCGCTGCGGTTCAGCCGCGCGGAGGTCGTGACCGGCGCGCGGCTCGTGGGGCTGCTCGTCGGCTTCGGCGGCGTCGCGCTCCTCGTCGGCGCGCAGCCGAGCGGCGAGACGGCCGCGGCGCTTGCGGTCACCTTCTCGGCGTTCTGTTACGCGGTCGCGGCGCTCTACAGCGCGCGGGCGCTCGCCCGTGTTCCGGCGCTCGTCTCGGCGACCGGTGCGCTCGCTGCGGCTGCCGCCGCGCTCCTTCCGTTCGCGCTGTTCCAGCTTCCGTCGCACTTCCCGAGCTGGGGCGTCCTCGGTGCGCTTTTGGCGCTCAGCATCGGCGGCACGAGTGTCGGCTACGTCCTCTACTACGCGCTGCTGTCGGGGGCCGGCGCGTCGCGGTCGATCCTGATCACCTACCTCGTGCCGGCGATCGCGCTTGCGTACGGCGTTCTGCTCCTCGGCGAGCCGTTGACCGTCGCCGCAGTCGCGGGACTTGCGCTCGTGCTCGGCGGCGTCGCGCTCGGCACCGGGTTCGTACGCGGGACACGCGGGCGCTCGGCCGTCGGCGCGGTTCCGCGCGAGGGTCGTAGCTAGCCTCCGGAGCGTGCGCGGGTATCTGACGGTTCTGTTCGCGCTGTCCGCGATCTGGGGATCGTCCTACATGTTCATCAAGGTCGGGCTGCGCGATTTCGCGCCGGCGATGCTCGTGGATCTGCGGCTCGCACTTGCCGCGGTCGTCCTGATCGGATTCGCGGCCGCGCGGCGGCGCACGCGGCAATTG
This sequence comes from Gaiellaceae bacterium, assembly GCA_045806225.1. Taxonomy (GTDB): domain Bacteria; phylum Actinomycetota; class Thermoleophilia; order Gaiellales; family Gaiellaceae; genus 3-1-20CM-4-69-9. The sequence continues at coordinate 9,713 of JBJMJS010000002.1, read as the reverse complement.
CCTGCGGCGCTCGCACCGGGGGCGGTCGTCGGCATCGTCGGGATGGCGCTCCCCTTCTTGCTGATCACCTGGGGCGAGACGCGCATCGATTCGGGGATTGCCGGGGTGGCCAATGCGTCCGTCCCGATCTTCGTCGCGCTGCTCGCGCTCCGATTCGCGCCGACCGAGCGGGTGCAGGGACTGCGGTTGTTCGGGCTCGCCGTGGGTCTCGGCGGCGTCGCGGTCGTGAGCGGGGTTCATCCAAGTGGCGGCCTGCGGGCCGTCGTCGGCACGCTCGCTGTCGTGCTCTCGTCCCTGTTCTACGCAGTGTCGGCCCTGTACGTCCAACGACGGATCGGCGTGGGCGGGCCGGAGCTCGCGGCCACGTCGACCTTGTGCGGGGCGGTCGTGATGCTGCCGTTCGCGCTTGCGCGAATCCCGGACCATGTGGGTTGGAAGCCGCTCGGATCGGTCGTGATCCTCGGCGTGGTCGCGACGGGTTTCGCGACGTTGCTCGCGAATCGCATGATCGGCGCATACGGCCCGGCGCGCGCGATGCTCGTCAACTACCTGATCCCCGGGTTTGCGCTGCTGTACGGCGCGGTCGTCCTCTCCGAAGCGCTGACGGGGGTCGAGCTTCTCGGCCTGGGTCTGATCCTGACGGGCGTGACGCTGGCTTCAGGCATCGCCCGCATGGCGCGGCGTGCGCCGGTGGCGCAGATGCCGTGAGCGTCGCGATCCGCCGCGCGCGCACCGACGACGTCGACTTCCTCGTCGAGCTCGTGACGGACGAAGACGTCGAGCCGTTCCTCGGCGCGGTGACCGCCAAGGACGCGGACGCGCTCGGCGGCGAGATCGAGCGCTCCGAGCGGGAGCCGCACGACTTCGGCCGCTTCGTGATCGAGGTCGACGGCGAGCGCGCCGGGGCGATGGGCTTCGAGATCGCCAACCGCCGCTCGCGGATCGCGCATCTCGAGCGGCTGGCCGTGCACCCGGCGTTTCGCGGACGGCGCGTGGGCGACGAGGCCGCACGGCAATTCCGGCATCACCTCGTCCATGACCTCGGCTATCACCGGCTCCAGCTCGAGGTGTACGGCTTCAACGAGCGCGCGCTCGCCCACACGGAGCGGGTCGGCTACGCACGGGAAGGAACGCGCCGGCGCGCGTACTGGCGGCACGGCGGCTGGGTGGACGGCGTGCTCTTCTCGCTCCTGGCCGAGGAGGCTGGGGTGTCGCCTGACGTCCTCCTCCTGCACGACTACGTCGGCACCCACAACGAATGCGTGCGCACCGGCGACTGGCATCCGCTCGCCGAGTGGTTCACCGACGACGCGGAGCTCTCCTTCGAAGGTGTGCCGGTCGGCCCGTTCGCCGGACGGGACGCGATCGCGGCCGGGTACCGGGAGCGGCCGCCCGACGACCAGGTGCTCGTGTTCCACGTCGACGCCGGGGAACCGCTCGCCGCGCGTTACGGCTGGCTCCGAGAGCCTGCCGCCGTCGCCGGCCGGATGCTCGTGACGCCGAGCGAGGGGCGCATCGCGCGGCTCGTCGTCACCTTCGAACCGTAGGCGCGAGCTCCCGGAACAGCAGGCGCTCGAGGTTCGGCGGCTGGCCCGCGGGATCCGAGAAGACGGCGACGACGAGGTCGAGCTTCGGGACGACGGCGACGTACTGGCCGCCGTAGCCGAGCGCCGTGTACGCAGCGACCGCGGCGCGCCGGAGCGTCCACCAGTCGTACCCGTAGCCCCGCCCGGGCGCGACGTGCACGTGCGTGTGCGTCGACGCGGCCACCCACGCGCGCGGCACGAGCTGGCGTCCGTGCCAGCGTCCGCCTTGCAGGTAGAGCTGCCCGATCTTCGCCGCGTCACGTGCGACGAAGGTGAGCCCGGTCCCGCCGTAGGTGACGCCCTGATCGTCCTTCGGCCAGTAGTCGGCGAGCACGATCCCGAGCGGGCCGAACAGGTGCCGGCGCGCGTAGGCCTCTTCGGACATGCCCGTCGTGCGCTGCAGCACGGCGGCGAGCAGATGACTCGACGGCGTGTCGTACCTGAACGTGGTCCCGGGCCGGTGCACGACGGGTCGGTGAAGCAGTGCGCGCACGACGTTCGGTGCATCGCCGATGTCGTTCCGCGGGTCGGCGTCGCCCGGCCATCCCGACGTCATCGTCAGGAGCTCGCGCACCGTGATCCCGGCGGCGCGCCGCGGCACCTCGCGGCCGAAGAAGCGGCGGAGCGGCACGTCGAGGCCCGCGATCCGATGCGCGCCGATTGCGACGCCGACGAGGGCCGACGTGACGCTCTTCGTGATCGAGTACACGTCGAACCCCGAGTCGCGCGCGTCACCGTGGTAGTAGCGCTCGAACACGAGCCGCCCGTGGCGGGCGACGAGCAGGGCGAGGACGCTGCCGGTGTCCGTCTCGATCCGCCGGATCGCGGCGGCGAAACGCTTCGGGTCGAGCCCTTCCCCAGCCGGCGTCGATTCGGGCCACGCGCTCCGTCCGGCGGCCGACTTCGTCGAGGGACTGCTCGCGGCGACGGCGAAGTAGATCGCGGCGCCGATCGCGCAGGTCGCGACGAGAGCGAGGAGGAACCGCATCACCTGGTGAGACGAGTGCTCGGCGCCGCGGTCTGCGGCGCCGCGGGTGCGTTACTCGAGACCGCCGACGTCGAGGACGACGGTCCTGAGGTCGCTCATGTCGAGCATCGTGTACCGGCCGCCGATCCGTCCCCAGCCGCTCTGCGTCCCGGCGGCGCCGCCGAACGGCTCGTGCGCCTCCCAGTAGTCCGTCGAGTCGTTGACGACGACGTTGCCGACGCGGAGGTTGTCCGTGTACGAGAACGCGCGCGAGAGGCTGGACGTGTAGACCGCGGCCTGCAGCCCGAGATGCGAGTCGTTCGCGACGGCGAGCGCCTCGTCGTCCGAGCGGACGCGGATCACGGGCACGATCGGGCCGAACGTCTCTTCGCGGTTGATCAACGTGTCCGTGCCGACGTCGGTGACCACGGTCGGCTCGTAGTAGAGCTGCGTCGGAAATCCGTCCGCACGGGCGCCGCCGAGCACGACGCTCGCGCCCTTGTCGACGGCGTCCTCGAGATGCGTGTCCATCTTGTGCGCCGTCGGCTCGTTGTTGATCGGCCCGACACGCGTCGCGTCGTCGAACGGATCGCCGAGGCGCCACTCCTTCGCCGCTTTCACGACCGCGTCGAGGAACGCGTCGTGCGCCCGCTCGTGCACGAGTACGCGCTCGGTCGCGCAGCACACCTGGCCGGCGCAGAAGAAGCCGCCGAAGACGGCGCCCTGCGCGGCACGTTCGAGGTCTGCGTCCTCGCAGACGATCACCGGCCCGTTGCCGCTCGCCTCGATCAACGTCCGTTTCAGCCCGGCGGCGCGGACGATCTTCTCCGCCGTCCGGTGCGACCCGACGAAGCCGACGCCGTCGACGCCGGGGTGCGTGACGAGCTTCGCGCCGACGTCGCCGCCGCCGTAGAGGACGTTCACGACACCGTCCGGCAGCCCGGCGTCGGCCATGATCTGGATGAAGTTCGCCATCGCGACGGGCGTCCACTCCGAGGGCTTCATCACGATCGTGTTGCCGACTGCGATCCCCGGTGCGATCAGCTCGACCGGGATCAGCGTCGGGAAGTTCCACGGCGTGATCCCCGCGTAGACGCCGTTCGCCTTGCGGAAGGTCAGGATGCGCTTGTTGACGTCCTGCGAGGGGATGATCGCCGTCTCCATCCGCTTCACGTCCTCCGCGGCGATCCGGAAGTTCTCGGCGGTCTCCTCGATGTCGCCGAGCGCCTCGGCGGCGAACGGCTTGCCCTGCTCGAGCGAGAGCTCGCGTGCGAAGTCGTCGCGCCGTTCGTCGATCAGGTCCGCGATCGCGTGGCAGACCCTCGCGCGCTCCCACGGCGACTCCGCCGCCCACTTCGGCTGCGCCGCGCGTGCAGCCGCGACCGCGCGCTCGATGTCCGCGTCGGTCGCGTCAGGCGCCTCGGCGATCGTCTCGCCCGTCACCGGCGACACGATCGGGCGCGCGCGCTCGCCGGACGAGGCGACCCACTCGCCGCCGATGAAGTTCTGAAGGGTGCGGGTGGTGACAGCCATCGGTTCTCCTTTTCGCTGCGAAGCGGGCGCGGGACGTGCGGGCCGAATGCTCGCAGCCTCGCGTCGCTCGTGTCGTACGATGCGCGCCATGACGCGCTACCTGCACACGATGTACCGGATCACGGATCCCGAGAAGAGCCGCGCTTTCTACGAGGCGCTGGGGCTGGAGTTCCGGCGGGACATGGACATCGTCCGTGACGGCCAGAAGGAAGCGACGAACTACTTCTTCGGTGTGCCCGGCCAGGACGAGGAGCTCGAGCTGACGTTCAACCACGACGGGCAGACGTACGAGCTCGGCACGGGCTACGGCCACATCGCGCTCGCCGTCGACGATCTCGACGGGACGCTCGCACGGTTGAAGGAGGAGCAGGGAATCGAGCCGGAGCGCGAGCCCTACCGCGTGCGCGAGGGCGGATCGCGCCTGTGCTTCGTCCGTGATCCGGACGAGTACCGGATCGAGCTGATCGAACGCCGCGACTCCTAGGTCGACGCCACGACCCTCCTGGGTCACGCGACGGCCTCGGCACAGAGACGTCACGGTCCCGTGACGCCCGGACGGCTACGTTGCTCGACATGGCAACGAAGACGACGGAACGGAAGATCGAGACGGCGTGGGGCGCAGCCGCTCTCGTCGAGCAGGTGAGCGTGCCCCAGCGCTCGGGCGAGCGACGGTTTGCGTCGGTCGTCCAACTACTCGAACTGGATCGCGGCGAGCGACTCGTCCGGTTCGCGTATACGACTGACGGCGTTGCACGGCGAGGGCCGGTCACGTTTCGTGCGCGCGATCTCGAGCGGCTGCGCACGGCGCTGCGCGGGCATCCAGAGCTCGAGCGAGCGCTGTTGGGGGGTGATGCCTAGGCGGCGGCGAGCGCGCGGTCGCGCGCCGCATCGACGAGCGAGGCGAGGATCAGCGCGCCGTCGGACGAGCCGAGCAGGGGATCGACCGCGTGCTCCGGGTGCGGCATCAGGCCCATCACGTTGCCGGCCGGATTCACGACTCCCGCGACATCGGCGACAGAGCCGTTGCACGGTTCCGCGTAGCGCAGGACGACCGCGCCGCGAGCCTCGAGCTCCGCGAGGTCGTGGTCGGGCACGAACCACGAGCCCTCGCCGTGCTTGACCGGGATCACCAGCTCCTCGTCGGGCTCGCAGCGCGTCGTGAACGGGGTGTCCGAGCGCTCGACGCGGATGCGGACGTCGCGGCAGATGAACGAGAGCGACTCGTTCGGCCGCAGGACGCCCGGGAGAAGGCCGGCCTCACAGAGGATCTGGAAGCCGTTGCAGATGCCGAGCACAAGACCGCCGCCCGCGGCGAACTCGGCGACGGCGGCCATCGCGGGCGAGAAGCGCGCAATCGCGCCGCAGCGGAGGTAGTCGCCGTACGAGAAGCCGCCGGGAAGGACGACGGCGTCGAGGTCGGGAAGGTCGTCGTCCGCATGCCAGACGGGAACAGGCTCGGCATCGAGCGCTGCGAGCGCCCAGAGCGCGTCGCGATCGTCCTGCGACCCCGGGAACGTGACGACGCCGATCCGCGGCTGGGGCGAGCTCACGCGCCGGTCTCCGCCAGTTCGATCTCGTAGCTCTCGATCAACGGGTTCGCGAGCAGTTGCTCACACATCCGCTCCACCTCCGCCCGCGCGGACGCCGCGTCGTCCGCCTCGACGTCCAGATCCACCACGCGCCCGATTCGCGCGCCGTCGACGGCAAAACCGAGCTGGCGGAGGGAGCTTTCGACCGCTTCGCCCTGGGGATCGAGGATCCCGTGCTTCGGGCGGACGAGAACGGTCGCCTTCACCGGAGCACCACGTCCGGATCGGCGAGATAGTCGTCGAACGAGATCCCGCTGACGCGCTCGAACGCCTCGACGTAGCGTGCGCGTGTGCCGGTGACGACGTTCTCCGGGAGCTCCGGGCCGGGCGCAGTCTTGTCCCATCCCAGCGTCTCGCAGTAGTCGCGGACGAACTGCTTGTCGTAGGAGGGTTGCGAAGCGCCGGGCCGGTACTCGTCCGCGGGCCAGAACCGCGACGAGTCGGGCGTGAGCGCCTCGTCTCCGAGGACCAGCCGGCCCTCGTCGTCGACCCCGAACTCGAACTTCGTGTCGGCGATGATGATCCCACGTTCGCGCGCGTAGTCGGACGCGAAGCGGTAGAGCTCGAGCGACAGACGCTCGGCCTCGTCGAACCGGTCGGCGTCCATCAGCTCCAGCGCGCGGTCGCGGTCGATGTTCTCGTCGTGGCCGGTCGTCGCCTTCGTCGCCGGGGTGAAGATCGGCTCCGGCAATCGGTCCGACTCCGCAAGGCCGGTCGGCAGCGCGTGGCCGCAGACGGCGCCCGAGGCGCGGTAGTCCTTCCAGCCGGATCCGGACAGGTACCCGCGCACCACGCATTCGATCGGCAGCATCTCGAGCCGGCGGCACTCGGTCGACCGCCCGTCGCCGCGGAGCGCGAGCAGGTGATTCGGACAGATGTCGCGCGTCCGCGCGAACCAGAAACCCGACAGCCCCGTCAGCACGCGGCCCTTGTCGGGGATCTCTGTCGGCAGGACGACGTCGAACGTCGAGATCCGGTCGCTGGCGACGAGCAACAGACGGTCGTCGTCAAGCGCGAACAGCTCACGGACCTTGCCGCTCCCGACATGGATCGCGGGCGCCTCAGACATGGACAGGCTCCTCCTTTCCGGCGAGCGCATGCAGGCGCTCGAACACGGTGTCGACATGGCGAACGGTTGCTTCGAGATCGAACACGGCGTCGAGGTCGACCTGCTCGGTGACCTCGGGATCTGCGGCGACGAGGGCGCGGAAGTCGCGCTCTTCCTCCCACGCCTGCATTGCATGCCGCTGCACGAGGCGGTACGCCTCATCCCGCGCGATGCCCGCTTCGACGAGCGCGAGGAGGAGCCGGTGGCTGAACACGAGGCCGTGGCTCGCGTCCAGGTTGCGGCGCATCCGTTCGGGATACACGACGAGCCCCTCGACGATCCACGCGAACCGGTCGAGCATGTAGTCGAGCGCGAGAAATGCATCGGGGACGACGACGCGCTCCGACGAGGAGTTCGAGATGTCGCGCTCGTGCCAGAGCGGCACGTTCTCCAGGCCGACGACGGCGGCGGCGCGGACGACGCGTGCAAGCCCGCAGATGCGCTCGGCAACCTTCGGATTGCGCTTGTGCGGCATCGCGGACGAGCCCTTCATCCCCTTTCCGAACGGCTCCTCGACCTCGCGCACCTCGGTGCGCGCGAGATGCCTGATCTCGGTCGCGAACCGCTCGAGCGACGTGGCGCAGAGCGCGAGCGCCGCGAGCATCTCGGCGTGCCGGTCGCGTGCGATCACCTGCGTCGACAGTGGATCGGGCTCGAGGCCGAGCTTCTCGCAGGCGATCCGTTCGACTTCGGGCTCGACCTGCGCATACGTGCCGACCGTGCCCGACAGCTGCCCGACGCGGTTCGTCTCGAGCGCGGCGGCCAACCGCGTCCGTGCGCGGTCGAGCTCGAACGCCCACCCTGCGAGCTTCCAGCCGAAAGTGATCGGTTCCGCGTGGATCCCGTGCGACCTGCCGATGCAGACCGTGTTCCGCTGCTCTTCGGCGCGCGCGGTGACAAGGGCGAGGGCGCGTTCGATCCCGTCGAGGACGAGGACGCCGGCCTCCTGGATCTGTAGGGAAAGCGCGGTGTCGACCACGTCGGACGACGTCAGGCCGAAATGGACCCAGCGGCCCTCGGGGCCGAGCTGCTCCGTCACGGCGTCGACGAAGGCGGCCGTGTCGTGGTCGGTGACGCGCTCGATCTCGGCGACCCGCTCGGGCGTCGGCACCTGCGCCCGTGCGCGAATCGCGGCGACGTCGTCTGCGGGAATCGCACCGACGTCGGCCCACGCCTCGAGTGCCGCGAGCTCGACGTCGAACCAGCGCGCGAGCTTGCTCTCGTCCGACCAGATCCTGGTCATGGCCGGGCGGGAGTAGCGCGGGACCACGAGGCGATTCTAAAGAGCGGTCAGGCCGACGGCCCGAGAATCCGGGCGGCGAGGACGGCGGCGTTCTTCGCGTTGTCGACGCCGACGCACGCGACGGGCACGCCGGGCGGCATCTGCACGATCGACAGCAACGCGTCGAGCCCGTCGAGCACGCTCTTCGACGACCGCAAGGGGACGCCGATCACCGGGAGGTCGGTGTGCGCCGCCACCACGCCCGGAAGCGCGGCGGCGAGGCCGGCGCCGGCGATCAGGACGCGCAGGCCGCGCTCACGCGCGCCCTTCGCATATTCGGCGACGGCGTCCGGCTGACGATGTGCCGAGCGAACTTCGAACTCGTGCGCGATCCCGCGCGATTCGAGCTCGTCCAGCGCGGGCTGCATCCGCTCGCGGTCGGACTCCGAGCCGACCAGGATCCCGACGAGCGGCGGGTCAGCGGACGGCACGGACGCCTCGCTCCTGTGCGACGTCGCGGCGGTACTGCATCCCCTCGAACGAAATCAGCTCGCACCCGTGGTATGCGGCAGCACGTGCGTCGCCGGGCGATGAGCCGACACCGGTGACGTTGAGGATCCGGCCGCCGTTCGTGACGAGCCGGTCGCCGTGCAGTGCCGTTCCGGCGTGGAAGACGAGCGCGCCGGCCGCCTCGGCCGCGTCGATCCCGTCGATCCGCGTGCCGCTGTCGCTCGCCGCCGGATAGTCGCGGCCGGCGATGACCACGGTGACGGCGGCGTCGTCCGTGGTCGGCAGCTGCACCCCAGCGAGGTCGCCGCCCGCTGCTGCGGCAAGCGCCGCGAGCAAATCGCAGTCGAGGCGCGGAAGGAGCGATTGCGTCTCCGGATCGCCGAAGCGGCAGTTGAACTCGAGCACCCTCGGCCCGTCGTCGGTCAGCATCAGGCCCGCGAACAGCGTCCCGACGAACGGCGTCCCGCGCGCGGCGAGCTCGGCGAGCACGGGTCGGTGCACGAGGTCGAGCACCTCCTCGACGTCGATGGCGACCGGCGAGTACGAGCCCATGCCGCCGGTATTCGGGCCGGTGTCGCCGTCGCCGATCCGTTTGTAGTCCTGGGCCGCCGGAAGCGCGACCGCGCGTGCGCCGTCGCAGAGCGCGAGAACCGAGACCTCCTCCCCGTCGAGCAGCTCCTCGATCACGATGTCGCCGCCGAACGCGGTCACCGCGCGGAGACCCGCATCGACCTCCGACTGCGTCCGGCAGACGACGACGCCCTTGCCGGCGGCGAGCCCGTCGGCCTTGAGGACGCACGGAGGGCGCGCGACGGCGAGCGTCTCGGCGGTCGGGACGCCTGCCGCCTCCATCACCTCTTTCGCGAACCGCTTCGAGCCCTCGATCCGGGCGGCGGCTGCGCTCGGGCCGAACGTGGCGATCCCGGCGTGCCGGAGCTCGTCCGCGACTCCCGCGACGAGCGGCGCCTCCGGCCCGACGACGACGAGGTCGATGTCGAGCGCGCGAGCGAGTGCGAGCAGGCCTTCGCCGTCCTCGGCCCGAACCGGATGGCAGGCGCCGAGCTGCGCGATGCCGGGGTTGCCGGGCGCGGCGTGCAGCTCCGTCAGCTCGTCCGCCTGCGCCAGCTTCCACGCGAGTGCGTGCTCGCGGCCGCCGGACCCCACCAGCAAGACGTTCACGCTTCGACTCTAACGAGCG
>JBJMJS010000001.1:0-17035 GCA_045806225.1 Gaiellaceae bacterium | reverse complement strand
GGATCGACGCAAATGGTGGGCGCTCGGATTGCTCAGCGCCGTGCAGTTCATGGTCGTCCTCGACCTCGCGATCGTGAACGTCGCGCTGCCGTCGATCAAGGTCGACCTCGGTTTCTCGCAGGAGAACCTTCAGTGGGTGATCAGCGCGTACGCGCTCGTCTTCGGCGGCTTCTTGCTGCTCGGCGGCCGCGCGGCGGATCTCCTCGGCCGCAAGAAGATCTTCCTCGTCGGCATCGTCGTGTTCACGCTCGCGTCGCTGTTCGCGGGGTTCGCGTGGTCGGACGTCTCGCTCATCTCTGCGCGCGCGCTGCAGGGGCTCGGCGCGGCGGTGATCACGCCGGCGGCACTGTCGATCCTCTCGACGACGTTCACCGAAGGGCGCGAGCGGAACATCGCGCTCGGCGCGTGGGGCGCGGTCGGCGGCTTTGGCGCCGCCGCAGGCGTCCTGTTGGGTGGCGTCCTCACCGACGGGCTCGGCTGGGAGTGGATCTTCTTCGTCAACGTCCCGGTTGGCGTCGCCGCGCTGATCGCGGCACCCCGCCTGCTGACCGAAAGCCGCGACGCGCGGGCGAAGTCGTTCGACGTCGGCGGAGCACTGCTCGTCACCGGTGGGCTCTCCGCGATGGTCTATGCGATCACGCAGGCCGGCCAGGACGGCTGGGTCGCAGCGAAGACCATGTCGGTCTTCGCGGCGGCGCTCGTGCTGCTCGTCGGCTTCGTCGCCTGGGAGCTGCGTCACCCCGCACCGCTGATGCGCTTCGGCATCCTGCGAATCAGGACGGTGAGCGGCGCGAACATCGCCGGGTTCATCCTGACCATCGTCACGCTGTCGATCTTCCTGACGCTGACGCTGTACATGCAGGAGGTGCTCGGCTTCTCCGCGATGAAGACCGGCTTCGCGTACCTGGCGATCGCCGGCACCGCGATCATCTGGTCGACGGTCGCTGCGCAGCTCGTGACGCGGATCGGTGTGAAGCCGGTGCTCGCGACCGGAATGGCCGCCCTTGCCGGCGGAATCGGCTACTTCACGCAGATCTCGGTCGGCGGCACGTACGTCGACGACCTGCTGCCGGGGTTCCTCCTGATCGGGTTGGGAGTCGGCTTTTCGTTCGTCCCGATCTCGATCGCGGCGCTCGCCGGCGTGACCTCGTCAGAAGCCGGTCTTGCGTCCGGGCTGATCAACACGTCGCAGCAGATCGGCGGCGCGCTCGGCATCGCAGCGCTGTCGACGATCGCGGCGACGCGAACCGAGCACGCGGTGGCGAACGGCACCGCGCAGGCGACGGCGCTCGTGGACGGGTTCCACGCTGCGTTCTACGCAGGCGTGGGCGTGGCGATCGTCGGAGTCGTCGCGGCGCTGACGCTCATTCGGCGCGACGACCTCGAGCAACCGGTCCGGGACGCGCCGAGCTCGGCGCCGGCGCTTGATCTAGCCGCGTAACGCTTGCGCTGAGAAGGGGTCAGACCCTCCGGTCTGACCCCTTCTGCGTGCCGCGCGTCGCCTTATTTCGGCGAGTGGCACACCGCTTCGATGTTGTTGCCGTCAGCGTCATGCACGAACGCCGCGTAGTAGTTCTCGTGGTAGTGCGACCGTACCCCCGGCGCGCCGTTGTCCTTTCCGCCGGCCGAAGTCGCTGCCGCGTAGAACGCGTCGACGCTTCCGCGGTCCTTCGCGGTGAACGCGACGTGCGTCGCGCCGCGCTCTTCGCTCGAGCCGATCCAGAAGTCGGGGATGCCCTCGCCGGAGCCGAAGCCGGCCGCACCGGGGAACTCGGCCTGGATCGAGTAGCCGAGCGGGGCGAGCACCTTGGCGTAGAAGTCCTTCGCGCGGTCGAAGTCGCTGACGTTGGCGGTTACGTGGTCGATCATCGTCCCTCCCCGCGGTAAGTGGAATCGCGGGCGACTCTACGCCGCGCGTGGCCCGCGCGCATAAAAAGGGGTCAGACCCGGAGGGTCTGACCCCTTTGTGCGAAGTCGTCGGCCGTCCCGTATCTACGAGCAGCCGGTGTTCGTGCCGCAGTCGCGGCACGTGTAACACGAGCCGGTCCGGACCATCCGCCCGCCGCAGCGCGCGCACTCGACCGCGTCTTCCCAGTTGTTGAACAACGCCGTCTGGCCGGGTGTCGGCATCTCGACCGCCACCGAAGCCTCGGCCGCCTTGCCTTCCAGCGCGTTGTACGACTGCGCGAGCCGTGCGCGGACTTCCGCCGACAGGATTCCGATTTCTTCCTGCTGGTCGGTCGTCAGGAACTTCTTGCCCATCCAGCGGAAGATGTAGTCGACGATCGACTTCGCGGCGCGGATGTCCGGGTCGTTCGTCATCCCGCTCGGCTCGAAGCGCATGTGCGCGAACTTCGACACGTACACCTCGAGCGGCACGCCGTACTGCATGCCGAGCGACACGCTGATCATGAACGAGTTCATGAGACCCGCAAGCGTCGTGCCTTCCTTGGCGATGTCGACGAAGATGTCGCCGGGCGTCCCGTCCTCGAACAGGCCGACGTGGATATAGCCCTCGTATTCGCCCACGCGGAACTTGCGGCCGACCTCGACACGGTCGTCCGGTAGCCGCCGGCGCTGCGTCAGCGGCGTGGGCGGAACCGCGGAGACGAGCGTCTCCTGCGCCGAGCCATCCTTCTTGCCTGACAGCGGCTGCGCGACCTTGCAGTTGTCGCGGTAGATCGCGATCGCCTTCACGCCGAGCTTCCACGACTCGATCAAGAGCTGCGCCACCTCGTCGACCGTCACGGTCTCGGGCAGGTTCACCGTCTTCGAGATCGCACCGGAGATGAACGGCTGCACCGCGCCCATCATCTTCACGTGACCCATGTAGTGGATCGCGCGGTCGCCGACGGCGCAGTCGAACACGGGATAGTGGTCGCTCTTCAGGTACGGCGCGCTGACGACCGTGTTGCGCTCGTCGATGAATGCGACGATCTCCTCGACCTCCGCCGGCGCATAGCCGAGCTTGTCGAGCGCCATCGGCACCGACTTGTTCACGATCGTGATCTCGCCGCCGCCGACGAGCTTCTTCGACTTGACGAGCGAGAAGTCCGGCTCGACGCCCGTCGTGTCGCAATCCATCATGAAGCTGATCGTCCCGGTCGGCGCGAGCACCGTCGCCTGCGCGTTGCGGTAGCCGCTGACCTCGCCGATGTTCAGCACGTCGTCCCACGCCTGGCGACACGCGGTCAGCAGATCGTTCGGCACGATGTTCGCGTTCTCGATGTTGCCGACCGCCGCGCGGTGCTGCGCCATCACGCCGAGCATCGCTGCCGCGTTCCTCTGGTATCCGGCGAAGGGGCCCATGCGCGACGCGATCTCGGCCGACTTGCGATACGCGCGCCCCGTCATCAACGCGGTAATCGCTGCGGCGTACGCACGACCCTCGTCGGAGTCGTACGGCAGTCCGCGCGCCATCAGGAGCGCGCCGAGGTTCGCGTAGCCGAGGCCGAGTTGGCGGTACGCCTTCGCGTTGCGCTCGATCTCGGGCGTCGGATAGGACGAGTAGCCGACGAGGATCTCCTGCGCCAGGAACATCACGTCGACCGCGTGGGAAACCGCTTCGACGTCGAGCTCGCCGTCCTCGCGGCGGAACTTCATCAGGTTCAGCGACGCGAGGTTGCACGCGCTGTCGTCGATCGACATGTACTCCGAGCAGGGGTTCGATGCGTTGATGCGCCCCGTGTTCGGAAGCGTGTGCCAGTTGTTGATCGTCGTGTCGTACTGCACGCCCGGATCGGCGCATTGCCACGCCGCCTCGGCCATCGCCCGCAGGATCGCGCGTGCCTTCTTCGTGTCGACGACGGTGCCGTCGGTGCGCGCCGTCAGGTTCCAGTCGGCGTCGTTCTCACACGCCTCCATGAACGCGTCGGTGACGCGGACCGAGTTGTTCGCGTTCTGGTACTGGATCGACGCCCAGTCCGGCGAGTCGAGCGACATGTCGTAGCCGGCGGCCTCGAGCACGCGCGCCTTCTTCTCCTCGTGCGCCTTGCACCAGATGAACTCCTCGACGTCGGGATGGTCGACGTCGAGCACGACCATCTTCGCCGCGCGCCGCGTCTTGCCGCCGGACTTGATCGTCCCGGCCGACGCGTCGGCGCCGCGCATGAACGACACCGGTCCGCTCGCGTACCCGCCCTTCGACAGCTGCTCCTTCGACGAGCGAAGCCGCGAGAGGTTGACGCCCGACCCGGAGCCGCCGCGGAAGATGACGCCCTCCCGGCGGATCCAGTCCAGGATCGCCTCCATCGAATCCTCGATCGAGAGGATGAAGCAGGCGGAGCACTGCGGCTTCTCCTCGAACCCGACGTTGAACCACACGGGCGAGTTGAACGACGCGAGCTGGTTGACGAGGATCGCCTTCAGCTCGGCCTCGAACGTCTGCGCCTCCTCCTCGTTCGCGAAGTAGCCGCCGTCCCGGCCCCACGCGCCGACGGTGTCGACGATTCGCCCAATCATCTGCTTGACGCTGAACTCGCGCTCCGGCGACGACATGCGGCCGCGGAAGTACTTCTGCGCCACGATGTTCGTCGCGGTCTGCGACCAGAACTTCGGGAACTCGACGCCTTTCTGCTCGAACGCCGGCTTGTCCTTGCCGGGGATGAACGCGTCGCGCGTCTCCCATTCGATCTCGTCGAACGGATCGCGCCCCGCGATCGTGAAGTAGCGGCGGACCGCCAGGGTCGCCGTTTCGTCGACGACGGTGTTCACCACGTCGTCGCTCGTCGTCTGCTGCGTTTCTGCTGTTTTGGCGGTCGCCATGCTGCGTTCCTCCCGAGTAGCTCCTGGACGGTATCGATCTCGATCGCCGGGTCTGCGAGAGGCGCCGACCGACCGGACCTCGGAACCTTAGGGAGGCCTTCGGATGGAACGAATTGTACCCGCGACGCCGCTTCTGGAGCGGGTTTCCGCTATTTGCGGCGGGGCGTCGGCGGGGAGGTGGCGGGGTGCGGCTGCGCCCTCCGCGCCTGGACCCAGCGGGCCGTGTAGCTCGCGCCCGCGGCTGCCACGAGCAGCAACCCGACCCCCGCGAGGATCAAGAGCGGAAGCGGGATCGAGCTCGCGTTTCCGGGGCCGATCGCGCTCGCCACGCGGCCGAAGACGCTCTCGTCCTTCTTGCTCCCCGGGACCGTCGAGCCCTTGACCTCGGTGTTCGGCGTGACGCCGGGCGGGAGCGGTGGCGTCGCGCCGCCGCTGCCCCCACCGCTGTTGTGGATCCCGAACGCGGCGAGCAGCGCGCGCGTGATGTCGTCGCGCGCCGACCCATAGACCTTGACGTCCTCGGGCAGGCTGGCGATCGCCTCGCGGTAGCAGTGGACCGGGTACGTGTTGTCGATGCGCCCGTCGTAGTAGTCGTTCAGCAGTTGCTTCGCGCACGTGCTGCGCGTCGCGGCCCCCGCGGGGGCGGCAGCGACCGTCAGGGCAAACAGTGCGCCGAGGAAAGCGAGAGAGAATGCGAGCCGGAATTTGGGCATGAGAAAAGGGCCTTCGCCCGAAGGGCGAGTGTAACGATCATGCGCATCGTGCCGGACGGGGTTATGCCGCCGGTTAGCCGGTTGTAATCCCTTTGTTATGAAGCGGGCCGGATCCGGCTCCGGTGGTAGCTTCGCGCGATGCGACCGGCGGATGCAGGCGCGTTCGCGCTTCCCGCCGCGGCCGCAGCCCTTCTCGCCGCGGCACTCCTGTTCGGAGGCGGATCGAGCGACACGCGGCTCTTCTGGATCGGTGGTGCGGCGCTGCTGGTCGCGGCCGTCGCGGTGGTCTGGCGGCCGCCGGCGCTGACCGGGCCGGCGCTCGGCTTCCTGCTCTGCCTCGGCGCGCTCGCGGCGTGGCAGGCGCTGACGATCGAGTGGTCGATCGAGCCTTCGCGCTCGTGGGATTACGCGAACCGCGGCGTCGTCTACTTCGGCTTTGCGGCACTCGGCGTCCTCCTCGCCGGCGTTCCGCGCAGCCGGATCGCGGGCGCGCTCGGGGCGCTGTTCATGTTCACCATCGTCATTGCGCTCGCCGGGAAGGTGTTTGCGGGGATCGAGCCGGACTACGGGCGCCTCGCCCGGCTGCGCTGGCCGCTCGCGTACTGGAACCAGCTCGCGCTGATCGCTGCGATGACGGTGCCGCTCGGCCTCTGGCTCGCGGGGCGCCGCGACCGCCCGCTCCGCGCCCGCGTCGCGGGTGCGCTGCACGTCTTCGTCGCGCTCGTCGCGGTCGTGCTGACGTTCTCACGGTTCGGAATCGCGCTCGCCGTCATCGGCGCGCTCGTGTGGACGTGGATCGAGCGCGACCGGCACGAGTCGCTCGGCGCGCTCGTCGCGGCTGTTCCGCCCGCGGTTGTCGTCGCCGTCGTTGCGCTTGCGCTTCCGGGCATCAGCGACAACGGGGCGACACACCATCAACGCGCGCGCGACGGCGCGATTCTCGCGGCTCTGCTGGTCGCCGGCGCGGCTGTGACCGCCGCCGTCGGCTGGGTCGCGCTCGCGCGCGAGCCGGACGTCGCCGCCCGCCGGCGCCTCGTGCGCGCGGGTGCAATCGCGGTCGCCGGCGCCGTCGTGCTCGCCGTCGTCGTCCTCGCCGTCCGCGCGGGCGGCCCGATCGACTTCCTCCACGCGCGCTGGAAGGAGTTCTCGACGACGCAGAGCGTGAACAACGTGCAGCGGCTCGGGAGCACGAGCTCCGGCAACCGCTGGCTGTGGTGGCAGCAGTCGTGGCATGCGTTCACGCACCACCCGGGCGGCGGCACCGGCGCAGGCACGTTCGGGCTGACGTCGACGGTCGCCGCGCACAACTCGATCCAGGCAACGGTCGAGCCGCACAACACGCCGCTCCAGTTCCTGACGGAGACCGGCATCGTCGGTTTTCTCCTGTACGCGGGCGTCGTCGCGTTCGTCGTGCTCGGAGTCGTGCGCGGGCCGCGCGACCGCGCGACGCTCGTGCTCGGCCTCGTCCTCGCGGTCGCATGGGTGCACTCGCTCGTCGACATCGACTGGAGCTACGTGGCGACGCAGGGGCCGCTGTTCGTCACCGCAGGCGTCGTCACGGCGCGCCCTGCGCAGGCGGAGGCGCGTGCGCGGAGTGTCATTCCCCTTGCCGCGACGGCGCTCTGCGCGCTCGCCGCGCTCTATTCGCTCTTCGCGCCGTGGTACTCACGCCATCGCGTGGACGCGTTCTTCAACGCGGCCGACCGCGGCGACCTCTCGGCGGCACATGCGGCGCTGGACGACGCACACGCGCTCAACCCGCTCTCGATCGAGCCGCTGCTTCTGCTCGGAACGCTCGAGGACTCGGACCAGCCTTTCGTCGACGCGACGAAGCGGGAGCCTCGAAACCCCGAGACGTGGTACGAGCTCGCGACCCACTACGGCAACGACAAGCAGTGGGGGAGGGCGTACGCGGCCGCGACGCGCTCGTACTTCCTCGATCGGTACGGGCCGGCCGGAAAGCCGGGCACCGGCAACGTCCTGAATGTCGCGCGCTGCCACGTTCATCCGGACAGCCCGCAATGCCCCGTGCGGGGATGACCTCGGTCGAAAAACGTGGTACGACCCGCCGGTGCGGCTCTCGTTTCTCGCTGCGGCCGTCGCCGTGGTGCTCGTCCTCCTTCCCGGCATCGCCGGCGGGTCGCAGCTCGCCCCGCTGAGCGTCCCGCGTGAGCTCCACGTCGTCAGCTACTACCCCCGGGACGCCGGCTGGACGGCGATGTGGACGAAGTGGGATCCCGCGCGCGTCGCCTCGGACCTCGACCACGCCGTCGCGGTGGACGCGAACACGGTGCGCGCGATCGTCCAACCGGACACGTTCGGCTACCCGCACGTGTCCCCGGTCTACGCGTCTCGGTTGTCGCAGTTCGTGACGCTCGCCGCGGCGCGCGGCCTGCACGTGCAGCTGACGCTCTTCGACTGGTGGTACTCGTGGTACGACCGCCGCGGATCGCAGACGTGGGCGCGCGAGCTGCTCGCGCCGTACGCGCACGACGCACGGATCGCGTTCATCGAGCTGCGGAACGAGATCCTCCCGAAGCAGGAGACGACGGCGTGGGCGACGGAGATGATCCCGTTCGTTCGTCGGCTCGTTCCCGGTACGCCTCTGACCTTGTCGGTCGCCGGCCCGAACCTGCTCGGCAAGCTCGCGACGCTGAAGCGCCAGCTCGGCGCGGTGCGGCCCGATTTCTACGACATCCACTATTTCGGCCTGGGCGGCGAAAGCGCGTTCGCGACGTTCGCGCGCGCGAAGCAGATCGTCGCGCCGACACCGCTCTGGGTCGGCGAGACGGGATACCCGACGCTCGTGAACGGCAGCGGCTTCGGCGGCGTCCCGCGGACGCGGGCGGGACAGGAAGTCGCGCAGACGCAGTTCCTCTCGACCGTGGCGTGGGCCGCGCACGCGAACGGGCTCGCGCCGATCGGCGTCTGGCAGCTCGGCGATCTCGAGCCGGACGCGGTGCCGGATCGCCTCGTCGATCCGGAGGAGCCGGAACTGCACTACGGGCTGTTCCGCGCGGACGGCAGCGCGAAGCCGGCGGCCGAGACCGTCCGGTCGATCTTCGGCGGCAGCGTCCCGACGTCGTTCAACAACGGCTTCGAGGACTCGCTCGACGGCGTGCCTGCGCGGTGGGAGATGGCGGGCGACGGAATCTGGTTCGCCGTCGACCACTCGGTTGCGGCAACGGGCGCTGCATCAGGCGAGATCGCGGGCGCCGGGACGGCGTCGTACTCGATCGTCCCGCCGAACGGCGGTGTCCGCAGCGGAACGCGCATCAGCGCTTCTGTCTTCGCGCGGCGCGCTGCGCCGGGCGGCTCCGTCTCGATCGTGCTCGAGTGGCACGACCGGGCCGGCAGGCTGCTCGGGCGGGAGACGTCGCCGCCGCTCGCGGCGGTCGGCGCGTGGTCTCAGCTCGCGGCGAGCGGAACGGCGCCGCGGAAAGGCGCATACGTGCGGATCGACCTCGTCGCGCACGGCCTCACGGCGCCGGTCTGGTTCGACGACGTCGTGTTCAGCCGCTCGTAAGCCGGTACGTCGGCGCGAAGCCGGACGCGCTCGGGCCCGCGCAGTCGAACACGAAGTGGCCGGCCTCGACGTGCCCGGCGACGGATCCGAGCGCCCGCCCGTCCGGCGCGTACGCGGCTGCGCTCACCGCATTGGTCGCGTTCCACGCCGGCGGCAGCTTCACGGCTACCTGCGTGTTCGTGCCGAGCGGCTGGTGCACGACGATTGCCGACGGCGTCTGGGCGACGAGCAGGTGGTGCGTACCGGCCGAGAGCGCGAACCCGTCGAACGTCCCCTTGAACGTTCCGGCGACGACCGCGCCGTCGCCGGAACGCGCGAGGAATCCGTTCGGCGCGATCCCGTAGCCGTTGCTCGTGTACGCGTCGGTCGTGTTCCAGTTCGTCGTCATCGTCAGGTTCGGAAACGTCGTCTGCGTGACGCGCGGCGTGACATATGTGTACGACTGCAGCGGCTGTCCCGCGACGTACGGGCCGAGCGTGTGCTGGTAGCTGCCGACCACGTCGAGCCACGGGCTCGCGAGCGTGTCGTCGTCGGGCGCCAGCTCCCAGCTGTACGAGAGCATGTAGCCGAACGCCATGTTCCACGCGAGCGTCTCGTCGTCCCGCGTCATCGTCAGCTCCGACAGGTCGTGCTGGAAGAACAGGACCTTGTCGTGAAGCAGGAACGGGGCGATCGGGAAGGGCTGCCAGTTGCCGGCGCCGTACAGATAGTCCTGGTCCGCAGTCTCGCGTTGGACGACGAGGAGCCCGCCGTGGAACGCGGAGAAGCTCTTCGCGAGGCGGTCCCAGCCGTCCTCGACCATCAGGCACCGGTCGGAATAGGGCGCCATCGCCGTGACCCAGCCGTCGCCGTACGACAGTGGGTCGGGCGCGGCCGGATTGAAGTCCCGGACCCACGCGCGCGCGCCGATCTGGTCGAAGAAGTAACAGTCGGACGGCGCGTCCGACTGCCACTCGTTCATCAATTGCGCGAGTCGATCGCGCACCGCCGGCGCGTGCGGCGAGACGACGTAGCCGGAGAAGTCGTGATACGGCTCGAGGATCGGACGGCCCGCGTTGTCGAGCGCGGCGAACTGCGTCGCGTCACCTCTCGCGAGCAGATCGCGCACCGTGGGCGAGTTGACGTTCCACCAGCTGACATTGAGGTACGGCATCACGAACAGGCCGAGTGCGTGCGCCGCATCGATCATCGCGTGCAGGTCCTGCGTTGTCCCGACTGCCGGGTCGGGCGGCAGGAAATCGGGGTCGGTCGCGTCGAACGCGCCCGGCGGCAAGCGGACCGGGTGAAGGAGCGCCGGCGACGGGAGGCGGCGGAGCTCCGACTCCCACTTCGCAAGCGGCGGCAGTCCCTTGCGTGCGTCCGCCTTGATCAATGGCGCCTGCGCGTACGTCGAGAACTTCGCGCCGAGCTTTTCGGCAACGGACGGATACGCGTCGAGGCCGTTGTCGTGGCGATAGTCGAGCAAGGTCTGGTCGACGGCGTCGCCGATGCGCACGCGGACGACGGGGCTCGTCCACGTCGCGCCGTCGGCGACCCACGTGTTGAACGAGTGCGTGACGCAGAAGACGCGGCCGGAGCAGCCCGCGCCGGGTGCGCCGTGGACGAAGCCGAGCTCGATCGGGTGGATCGGCGCCGGCTCCGGGTTCACCGAGTAGAGCGCGAGGTGCGAGTTGGCGAGGTCGAGCGCGAGGAAGTCCGCGAAACCCCACCGGCCCGGGTACGTCAGGACGTTTTCGTGCACGCCGGTGAAGAAGCCCGGGCCGAGTCGCACGCCGGGCAGGAAGTTCGGTGCGTAGCCGGCGGTGACCGCCGTGTTCGGCGCGTACAGGTCGGCGGGAAGGACCACGCTCCATAGCGGCCGCTGCCAGTGGTTCTCGACCGTCACGCGCACGTCGAACGAGGTGCGCCCTGCGACGATCTCAGCCGTCGCGGTGACGCGGTGCGGCGCCGACGGGTCGCCTGCATACGTCAGCGTGAGCGTCGTCGTCGCCCGGTTCCAGCGGTACGAGAAGCGGTTCGCGCCCGTCCGGCTGTACGCGCAGCCGCCGATGTAGTCGCTCACGCCGTCGGCTCGCGCAGCCCAGAGGCAGCCGTTCTGTCCCGCGAGGAGACGCCCGTGGTCAGGGCGGCTGAGCAATGAGAGCAGCGAGCCGTTCCGGTTGCTGAGCGCGAGCTCGTACCCCGGGGCGACGATCCGGATCCGGTTCCGCCGCGGCTCCTGGAGGAACTGGATCGCCGGCGGTCGCTTCTTCGCCTGCGCGTCGACGTGCGCGACCGACGTCGACGGCGCGACGAACGCAAGCGTGACGAGCACGCCGACCCCGAGGACAAGACGCCCGCCGCGAATCATCCGACCTTAGCTTGGACGGCCGCCGACGGGCGGCTCGGCCGGCCGTCGAGGTTGTAGGCGATGACGCGGTACCAACCGCTGCGACCGGCGGGGTCGTACCCGTCGCTACGGTCGGTGACGCACCGGCGGCACGGCGTCGTCCACGGGCGTCCCCGCCGCGCCGCGCGCTGCACGCTGTACGTCGCGGCGCCCGCGGCACCGCGCCAGTAGATGCGCGCCGTCGTCGCGTTCGTGATCCGGGGCGCAGGCGGCGCCATGTGGGGTGGGACGGGGAGGCCGCGCATCCGGAAATTGTGCGCGCGGATCAACTGTGCGCGGGCGCGCATGTCGGCGGCGGTGTTCACCAGCGTCGGGATTCCCGGGTAGTAGAGCGCCCACCACTCGCCGCTCTCGCCGTGCAATGCGGTGTCGGGATCGGCGGTGTCGGCGGGAATCGGCATCCAGCCGTGCCCGTCGCGATGCGCCTGCAGTGCCCAGAACGCGTCGCCCGCGATCTGCGCATTGCGCTGCAGCGACGTCAGCAGCCGCGCAAAGTCGGCGCGGGTCGCATAGTTGGTGCGATCCCACCCGTACTCGTAGGCGAGGAACGGCTTGCGCGCCGCGCGGCACGCGGCGAGCTCGCGCGCGCGGAACGCGAGCGACTGCTGCCAGTGCGGGTAGACAAACGCGACACATGCACCCACGCCCGGAAGCGCGGCGTTCGCCGCGCCCGACAGGATCAGGTGGCGGCGGTCGATGCTGCGGACGAAGGGGACGACCTTCCGTGTCCACGCGGTCGGGCTACCCCCGCCGTTGAGGAGATCCCAACCGAGGATCGTCGGATCGTTCTTGTACGCGACGTGCGTGTAGACGTTGACGTGGTCGAGGACGGCGCGGATGTGCTGCTCCACGTCGGCGAGCACGCGCGGGTCGCTCCAGAACGGCTCCATGTTGATCAGTGAGCAGTTCGGGACGTCGATCGCGCGCCAGCGAAGGTAGACGCACCCGCTTCCGCCGGCGCGCGCATCGTCGCCGACGATCGTCGGGATGATCTTGATCCCGTGCGCACGTGCAGAAGCGAGCGCGTAGTCGATCTCCGCGAAAGCGCGCGCGTTGAATGCTCCGCGGGTCGGCTCGATACACCGCCCGCAGCCGACCGAGTCGCCCATCGTCTGGCTACGGACGACGTTCGCCCCGAGCTCCTCCGCTGTCGCAAGCGCGTCCTCGATTTCATAGCGGCTGGCGTAGCGCGTGCCGCCGGGATCCGCAGGCCCGTAACCGCTGAGCCCGAGCCATTCGATGTTCGCGCCACCGAACCGGAACGGCTTGCCGGCGACGTACAGACGCATCCCTTTCCGGACGACGAACGAGTGTGCGAACGTCGGCGGCGCCGCGTGGGCGGCGGCCGGGACGGCGGCGACCGCGGCGAGGAGAAGCGACGTCGCGAGGCGGCGGACGCGCATCGGGCGGGTTGTACCTGCTCTAGCCGAGGAGGAGCACGAGATGCGCGCCGAGCAGCTGTGCCGGGCGCATGCCGTCGAGCGGCGACACGACGCGAACGTGGAGGTCTCGCGCGAGCCGAGCGCCTTCCGCGGCGAAGCCGGGGCGGTACATGACGAGCGTGTTCGGCGTCGTCGCGGCGGCGTTCCCGACGCTCCCGACCAGGTAGCCGCGGGCGCGGACCTGTTCCGCAGCCGCGGCGGCCGCGCCGGACCGGCCCCCGCCGTTGAGCACGATCACGGACGTCTCACTCCGCGCGAGCGCGGCCTTCTGCTGCAGGCGTGGGTGGGTCGAGCGGAGGCGCGGAGCCGCCGCCGCTGCGGCCTCTGCCTTGAAGTGCCCTGCGAGCGGGTTCCCGAGCAGGGCGACCCCGGCGGCCGCGAGCAGCACGAACTCGATCGCCGCCACCACGGTCACGAGCATCGTCGCGCGTCGCCACTCCATCGCGCGGAGCGGATTCGGCGTGCGTCCGCTGGTCTCCTGCATACGATCGCTGCGTGACCTGGCCCGATGCCTTCTCACGCCGGTACGAGGAGTGGGCGGCGCCGATGACGGCCGACGTGCCGTTCTACGTCCGCCTCGCGCGCGACGCGGACGGCGCGATCGTCGAGCTCGCGGTCGGCAACGGCCGGGTTGCCGTGCCGGTCGCGGAGGCGACCGGTCGGCGCGTGATCGGCATCGACTCGTCGCAGTCGATGCTCGAGCTGGCAAGGGAGCGTGCCGCCGTGGCGCAGGTGGAGCTCGACCTGCGCGAGGGCGACATGCGCGAGCTCGCGCTCGACGAGCCGGCGGCGCTCCTCATCTACTGCCCGTTCCGCGCGCTCCTCCACCTGCCCACCTGGGCGGACAGGCGCCGAACCTTCGAACGGGTCGCCGCCTCGCTGAGTACGGGCGGGAGATTTGCCTGGAACGCGTTCGCATTCGATCACCGGATCGCGGCGCGCCTCGACGGCGTGCATCAGGAGGAGCCCGTCCCGCACGTCGTCCGGTATGCGGTCGGAGAAAACCGCGTCGACATCACGCTCGACGAAGACGAGGCGACGAGCTCGTTGTGGTGGGCGACGAAGAACGAATGGCTCGGGCTGATCGAGGTCGCCGGGCTCGAGCTCGAGGCGCTCTACGGCGGTTTCGACGCTGAGCCGCTCGACGACGACAGCCGCGAGTACGTCTTCGTCACGCGGCGACCTCCGGCCGCGTGAGCCGCGGCTTCCTCGTGAGGGCTACGAGCCCGAGATCCACTGCCACGTCTGCGCGAGGCCCGCGTCGAGATCGTGGCGGGGGCGCCAGGCGAGCTCTCGCTCCGCGGCCGAGATGTCCAGGACGCTTCGCTGCAGCTCGCCGGGTCGCGGCTCGGCGAAGTCGGGCTCGACGCTCGTGCCCGCGGCCGCCTGGATCCGCTCCAGCAGCTCGAGCACCGACACCTCGCGACCCATGCCGACGTTGAAAACGCCGCCGCTCTGGTCGAGCGCCCGCAGCGTCGCGTCGGCGACGTCAGGCCCGAAGACGTAGTCGCGCGTCTGCTTGCCGTCCCCGAAGATCCGCGGCTTTTCGCCGTCGCGCAGCCTGTTCATGAAGATCGCGACGACGCCCGCCTCGCCGTGCGGATCCTGGCGCGGGCCGAAGACGTTGCCGTAGCGGACGACGACGTGCTCGGTGCCGTAGAGGCGGTTGTACGTCTGCAAGTACTCCTCACCACAGAGCTTCGACGTCCCGTAGGGGGCGAGCGGCCGCCGCGGTGAGTCCTCCGGCGCAGGCGCGTCGCATTCGCCGTAGATCGCGCCGCCGGTCGACGAGAACACGAGCTTCGTCCCGTGCTTGCGCGCTGCCTCGAGCACCCGGATCGTTCCGACGACGTTCACGTCGGCGTCGAAGTCGGGACGGTCGACCGATACGCGCACATCGGCCTGCGCTGCGAGGTGGAAGCATGCCTCTGGCGTCACCTCGTCGAACACGCGCTCGCTGTCCGTACGGATGTCCGCCTCGTGGACGGTGGCGCCGTCGCGGACGTTCTCGCGCTTACCGGTGGCGAAGTTGTCGAAAATGTGGACCTCGTCGCCGCGCGCCAGCAACGCCTCGACCACGTGCGAGCCGATGAAGCCCGCGCCGCCTGTGACCAGCGCCCGCATGAGGCGCATCGTAGGCGAGTGTCAGCGCAGGTGTGACAGTGCCGCGCGCACGCGCGGCGACAGGGCGCCGTAAAGCGGCTGAGCGACGACGGCGCGGAAACGGGTCGCCCGGTCGCCGATCAGCGCGCTGTACTGCCGCGCCTCGTTCTTCGTCGCGAAGACCGTCACCGTCGTCGCGGGCTGCTCGACGTAGAGCGTCGCGAGCGGCGTCAGCACGTCCGGGCGCGACTGCTGGACGGCGACGTCGAAGGGCGCAACCGACGGCTGCGGCGCTGCGCCGTTCGCCGCCCGGAGCTCGAGCGTCACGCGATGCGGTTGCAGGTGCGCGGCGCGCAGTACAGCTTCGACATCCTCCGGCGGCCGGGCCTGGTGCCTCGATCCGCTGCACCCGGCTGCGGCGACGGCGGCTGCCGCGATGACCAGGACGCGATGCACGCTCCGCATTGTCGTGACCCATATGCAGTCTGCAATCCCGCTTATCGTTGTGCCGGTGTTCGTGACCTTCGAGGGCCTCGACGGCTCGGGCAAGACGACGCAGGCGGAGTTGCTCGCGGAGGCGTTGCGGGGGGAGGGACGCGAAGTGGTCGCGACGCGCGAGCCCGGCGGCACCCCGCTCGGCGAGCAGGTGCGTCAGATCCTGCTCGACGGTCACGCGATCGTCCCGTGGGCCGAAGCGGCGTTGTTCGCAGCGGCACGTGCGGAGCTGGCGGAGACCGTGATCGTCCCGGCGCTCCAGTCGGGGAAGGACGTGGTCTGCGACCGCTACATCGACTCGTCGCTCGCCTACCAGGGAATCGCGCGCGACCTCGGCGTCGACCGTGTGCTCGAGCTGAACCTGCAGGCGACGCGCGGCGTGCTGCCGGACCGAACGATCCTCGTCCTCGTCGACCCGGAGACCGCAAGGGCACGCACGAGGCGCTCGCCGGACCGGATCGAGCGCGAGAGCGATGCCTTCCACGTTGCCGTCGACGAGGCGTACCGTGCGCTCGCTGCCATGTTTCCGAACAGAATCGTCACCGTCGACGGCACGCAGCCGCCGGTCGAGCTCGCGAAGGAGGTCCGTGGACGCATTCGAGACCTTTCCTGAACAGGCCGAGGCGAAGCGCCTGCTCCGCGCCGCGATCGCTGACGGGCCGGCCCATGCGTACCTCTTCTACGGCCCGCCCGGCGTCGGGAAGCGGACGGCCGCGGTCGCGTTCGCGATCGAGCTGATCGGCGAGACGGGACGCGTGCAGCGCGGCGCGCATCCGGACCTCTACGTCCTCCGCCCCGTCGGCGAGCAGATCCGGATCGCCGACGTGCGGGAGCTCCGGCGCGACCTGCACATGCGGCCGTTCGAGGCCGATCGACGCGTCTACGTCATTCACGCGGCGGAGACGATGAACGAGGACGCGGCGGACGCGCTGCTCAAGGACCTCGAGGAGCCGCCACCGTACGCCGTCATCGTCCTCGTCGCCGACGACCTCGGCCCGCTCCCCGAGACGATCCGCTCGCGCTGCCAGTTGATCCCATTTCGCCGCCTCTCCGAGCGTGCGGTGCGCGAGGAGATCGCCGCGCGCGCGCCCGGCCTCGCCCCGGAGGCGGCGACGGCGCTCGCTCGCGTCGCCGCGGGTCGGCTCGATCGCGTCGAGCGGCTCCTCGACCCGAAGGCGGCCGCGCGGCGCGAGACGCTGCTCGAGATCGCACGGAGCGTCTACACCGACCCTGCTTTCGAGCCATCGGATGCGGCGGCAGGCGTCCTCGACGCGGCGCGCGAGCGCGGCGCCGACGCGAAGCAGCACGCCGAGGAGGAGCTCGAGACGCTCGACCTCACCGCGCGCGAGGCCGAGCAGCGCGTGCGCCGCGCGCAACGCGGCGCCGAGCGCGAGGAGCTGCTCGCCTCGCTCGAGGAGCTCGCCGCCTGGTACCGGGATCTCGTCGCAGTGGCCGTCGGGGCAGAGCGCGCGGTCGTCCACTACGACCGGCTTGCCGAGCTCGCGGAGGACGGCAAGACCGACCGGCTGGTCGGCGCCGAGCACGCGTGCGAGCACGTGCGGGAGACCTGGCGCGCGTTCGAGGAGTTCAACCTCTCGCCGTC